>NZ_JBXUGP010000009.1:0-166157 GCF_057180605.1 Serratia sp. HNCC26DJ206 | reverse complement strand
TGCGAACCAGATGGTCTTCAGGGACCAACTCATCCAGGGTGATGGTTTCAAACTGATATTGTTGGGGAGAGGGTGTTTTGAGCATGGCAGTCAGTCCATTTTTTGCACTGACCTTATTAGATCAAAGTCCTGGCCTCACGGCCAGGACTTTGTCATCAATCTGAAACGCCGCAATTGCGGCGTTTTCTACTTCGGCGTCCCGAAAAATCGATAACGTTGCGATTAAACGCGAACGAAGTCGATGTGAGCCAGTTTTGGCTTGAACGGGTGACGCTGTACAGCCTGAACCTTAACTTTGGTTTCTTTACCGTCGATAACCAGAGTTACTGCTTCGCTGTAGAATTCTGGCTTAACTTCCATGTTCTTCACAGAATCATGGTCTAGCTCGATGGAAACTGCAGCTTCTTTGCCACCGTAAACGATAGCTGGGAATTTATTTGCTGCACGCAGGCGGCGGCTCGCACCCTTACCCTGGTCTTTACGTACTTGTACGTTGATAGTGAACATTATTTTTTCTCTTAAAAGAAAATTTACCCTGCTACAGGCGACCCAGTAACAGGCTCGATAACCTGCTTTCACACTGGGCGAACCCAGGCAAAGCGGGCGGCATTTTAACGGAAAGCCGCTCTCTGGGCAATGAAAACCTGCCGCAAGTGCGCGCCACCGCCCTTAATACAGCTCATTGGCACGGCGGAAGCGGCCCTGATAATCAAAAACTTTTTCGCGGATTTGCCAGAACTGGCCGCGTTTACGCGCCACCACAAAGTCCGGATGGCGCAATAGCGCCTGTTGCGCTAAGACGTCAGCAGCCGTTTGCCAACTGAATGGCACCCCCGGCGCGCGCTGATGCGGCCGCAGGAACAGCATTTCAAACGCTTTACGTTGAGCCGGTGTTTGCAGACGAAAACGCTCACTGGTGCTGGTGCCGTCCTCGTCGTAGTAGGTGGCTTTCAGCCATTCCCCTTTGTCATCCCGGCCGTCTTGTAACTCCATGCCGCCGCAGCGCAACACCAGCGCATCTTTCAGCTTCAGTGCGGCTTTTAGCATATCATCAGGGTCGACCAGCACTTCCTGACACTGATGGCAGCGGCGTGCGGCGATATCGTTCTCAGCCCCGCAGTGCGGGCAGTTTTTGAAGCGGAAACGATAGTCACACTGTTCACGATTGCCGTCGTCGTCTTCCAGCCAACCTTGGCAGCGGCGGCCATAATGCTCAATGATCGCGCCGCTCTCGGTGCATTTGCCCCAGAACAGGTTGGCAAAGCCGCAGGCGGGGCAAAATACCTGCACCGGCTGGCTGCCCGCGTGCGGTTTACTGACTCCTACTTCTGGGGTGAACAGATCGTGCGGGTTGCCAGCATAGTCGAGGATCAAACAATCTTTCTTGCCGGGTGCCAGCCGCAACCCACGCCCGACGATCTGCTGATACAGGCTAACGGACTCGGTTGGCCGCAGAATTGCGATCAGATCGACATGTGGAGCATCGAAGCCAGTCGTCAGCACCGCCACGTTAACCAGATAGCGCAACTGCTGCTGTTTAAAGGAGGCGATCAGCGCATCGCGCTCGGCAGGTGGCGTTTCGGCGCTTACCAGCGCGGCTTCTCCCGCGCGCAGCAGGCCGTGGATTTCCCGCGCATGTTCTACCGTTGCAGCAAAGATCATCACGCCCTTGCGGGTTTCAGCATACTCAACAATCTGGCTGATGATATGTGGCGTGATGCGATGCTGCTTTTTCAGTTCGCGGTTAAGATCCACCTCGCTGAACAAACCGTTGCTTCTGGCTTCCAGTCGGCTGAAATCGTACTGCACGATCGGCATATCCAACCGCTCGGGAGGAACCAGAAAGCCATGCTTGATCATGTAGCGCAGCGGCAGTTCATAGATACAGTCGCGGAATAGGCTGCTGCTGTCGCCGCGAGTAAAACCGTGGTAGTGAAACTGATAGATCCAACCTTTGCCTAGCCGGTAAGGGGTGGCCGTCAGGCCAAGCAGGCGCAGTTGCGGGTTAGATTTTTGCAGATGCTGAATAATCTGCTGATACTGGCTGTCATCGTCGTCGCTGATGCGGTGGCATTCGTCGATAATCAGCAGCGAAAAAGCACCGTCAAACAGCGGTAGATTGCGCGCCACCGACTGCACGCTGCCAAACACCACTTTACCGGCGCTTTCTTTCTGCTGTAGCCCAGCGGCAAAAATGTCCGCCTCCAGCCCGTAAGCGCAGTACTTGGCATGGTTTTGCGCCACCAACTCTTTGACGTGCGCCAGTACTAACACCCGCCCACGGGCACGCTTTGCCAGCTCGGCGATCACCAAGCTTTTGCCAGCTCCGGTCGGCAGCACAATTAATGCCGGTTCAGGATGCTGCCGAAAATGTTGGATAGTGGCGTCGACCGCCTCCAACTGATAGGGGCGCAGGGTAAATGCCATGAATTAACGCCGTTTGCAGGAGTGGGCCATCAAGGGGCGCTTTGGCAAGAAAAAGCGCTGCTGAAATCCGGTCATACTGCCCCCTGACGGCGGAAAAATTTCTATTATTATGCCCTTATCGTGCGGGTGGTGCGAGGGGCTTGGAAATTGCCGCTGTCATGGCATCGTTTACGCCGCTATACTTATGTGACAGCAATCGCTGTTTCCCCACGCGATTTTACTGATTCCTCCTCTTCGAACCTGCTTTTTGCACCTGGTGTAAGGGTGGGGCGTCATATTCAGCAATACGATCAATGCGATCATAACAACGACAGGCAAAGCAGATTCAATGCGACTGGACAAGTTTTTATCTCAGCAATTAGGCATCAGCCGCGCCCTGGTAGCGCGTGAACTGCGTGCAAAACGCGTCACCGTAGATGGCGAAGTGGTCAAGAGCGGGGCGATCAAGCTGGCCCCGGAACAGGAAGTGACATTCGACGGCAATGTGCTGTCACAACTGACCGGGCCACGCTATTTCATGCTCAATAAACCGCAGGGTTATGTGTGCTCCACCGAAGATCCGGATCATCCGACGGTGCTTTATTTCCTTGATGAACCGGTGGCCTACAAGCTGCATGCGGCAGGGCGGCTGGATATTGATACCACCGGTCTGGTGTTGATGACCGATGACGGCCAGTGGTCGCACCGGATCACTTCTCCGAAGCATCACTGTGAGAAAACCTATCTGGTGACGCTGGAGCATCCGCTAGCCGAAGACACCGCACAGCAGTTTGAACAGGGCGTGCAGTTGCACAATGAAAAAGACCTGACCAAACCGGCACGGCTGGAAAAGATCGAAGATAACCTGGTGCGTTTGACGCTCAGTGAAGGGCGCTATCATCAGGTAAAACGCATGTTTGCTGCCGTAGGCAACCGAGTGATTGAGCTGCATCGTGAACGTATTGGTGCCATTGTGCTGGATGATGATTTGGCACCGGGCGAATATCGTCTGCTGACCGAAGAAGAGATCGCCAGCGTCGGTGCGCCGCACCTGCAGGATTGATTTTGCGGCCGATGAAGGAGTCGTTGAACGTGCAACAGAACCGGACATCTCACCTGGGTTTGATCTTTATCCTTGGCCTGCTTTCCATGCTGATGCCATTGGCGATCGACATGTATTTGCCCAGTATGCCGATCATCGCCCAGGAGTTTGGCGTGGAATCTGGCCGGGTCCAGATGACGCTCAGCGCCTACGTGCTGGGTTTTGCCTTGGGCCAACTGTTCTATGGGCCGATGTCGGACAGCATTGGCCGTAAACCGGTGATCCTGTGGGGCACGTTGGTTTTCGCCATCGCGGGTGGGGCCTGTGCCCTGGCGCAGTCGGTTGAGCAACTGATCAACCTGCGTTTCCTGCATGGCCTGTCGGCGGCGGCGGCCAGCGTGGTGATCAACGCGCTGATGCGTGACATGTTCAGCAAGGATGAATTCTCGCGCATGATGTCGTTCGTGATCCTGGTGATGACGATTGCGCCGCTGCTGGCCCCGATGATCGGCGGCGTGCTGCTGCTGTGGTTTAGCTGGCATGCCATTTTCTGGACTATGGGGGCAGCGGCGTTGCTGGGTTCTGTGCTGGTGGCATTCTTTATCAAAGAAACCCTGCCCAAAGAGCGGCGGCAGAAATTCCATCTGCGCACTACGCTGAGAAATTTTGGCTCACTGTTCCGCCACAAACGGGTGCTGAGCTATATGTTGGCCAGTGCTTTTTCGTTTGCCGGGATGTTTTCTTTCCTCAGCGCCGGGCCTTTTGTTTACATTGAGCTGAATAACGTTTCGCCCCAGCATTTTGGTTACTACTTTGCGCTGAATATCGTGTTCCTGTTCCTGACCACCTTGATCAACAGCCGCAATGTGCGCCGCGTTGGCGCCGTCAAAATGTTCCGTTTTGGCTTATCAGTGCAATTGGTGATGGGCGTGTGGTTGCTGCTGGTGAGTGCTGGCGGGCTGGGTTTCTGGGCGCTGGTTCTGGGCGTGGCGGTTTATCTGGGCTGTATCGCCATGATCTCATCTAACGCGATGGCCGTTATCTTGGATGACTTTCCGCATATGGCGGGAACAGCATCTTCCTTGGCAGGTACTTTGCGTTTCAGTATCGGTGGGTTGGTCGGTGCGATATTGGCTATGGCACCGGGTAAGAGTGCATGGCCGATGGTCTCTTCAATGGCGTTATGCAGCATTATTGCTATGCTGTTTTACCGTTTTGCGAGTGTGCCCAAGAAATAATGTGTCTATTCCCCTGCATTTTGAAAGTGCAGGGGGATAGTGATAGGCATACCGCTACATTATTTTTGTGAAAAAATTGTGTTGGTACCTCAGTGTTTGATGGGTTAACCCTTGGGGTAAATATTTGTGAGCTTTCTCTAATATTGCGCCTAATGTCCTCTAGTAAATATCTTAGATAAAGTTATGTGAAACGATGATTATATCAAGGTAATTTAATGGGTGAGTTTATCTGAAGGGTTATAAATCACCAGCGGGTACAGCCAGAAGGGGAATGGCTATTTTAGCTGCCGTATATTATATGCATTCATCAGTATTTCTACCGTAATATTATTCTTATCTCTCACCAGCATTAAATGTGAATTAAATCACACTGCATAATCAGATAAATCCCCGTCTTAAGTGAAAATCCTATTTTAAAACCCTGTCAATGAACTACTTGTTAACACTTATGTTGCATTTGGTTAGAGGGGAGATACATAATATGAGGTAGTGCAATCTATACGGCCTTATGTATAGAAAGAAACAATGCACATTCAGTGATGTTTAAAGGATTTAAAACGATATACCCAATGGATTTCAGGATACAGGTAAGAGATAACCAGGCGAACTCTCAGCGGCTGGATAAACCAGATTGGGATAAGCGGGGAAGTTCACATCTATACGTTCTGAAAGGCACCAGGGATATATGCATTAGAAAATATAATAACTGCACTAACAATAACTCTAGGAAGGAGATGCTGTGAAAAAAATACGTTTCTTACGTTCTTTATGCATTGGGATGTTTGTTGCTACGTTGTCCGCGTGCGATTCTGGCGGGGGAGATTCTTCAAACACCAATCCGCCAGTGAGTCCACCCGTTAGCCCACCTGTTAGCCCACCCGTCACTCCGCCAGTTACACCGCCTGTTGTTCCACCAGAACCCCCTATTGTCACTCCAGAGACTGCGACTCTGGATATTATTACGCAAGGCAAAGATGGCGTTGTCCTGACTGGCGCTGAAATATTCTTTGATGAAGTAAAGGTATCATCCAGCGACCAAAATGGCATGGCACAGCTCTCTTCTCTCCCTGTGGATGAGAAGGGCTTCTGGGTGGTGAAAGTGAAAAAAGCGGGTTATGTGACGCAAGCTGTTAAAGTTGCGGTGCAGGAAAAAATGCCGCCGCTGACCATATATTTGATGCCAGTGACAGAGACCAAATACCTTGAAAACATTGAAAAAGCGCAGGGGATTTCCAGCCTGACCATGGATGCCCACGTTATTCTGCCTGAGGCCGCGTTGGTTTATGCGGACGGAACGCCTGCGACAGGCAAAGCGCGTGTTGAATTGACGCCTTGGAATATCGACAGCGATGACCTGAAAGCCATGCCTGCCAATGGGCGTGCTATTACCGCAGATAATCAGGAAGTTGACTTGATCAGCGCCGGGCTGATGGCCGTCGCTTTCTATGATGAAGCCGGTAACGCCTTGAATTTAGCCGAAGGTAAAACTGCGACCCTGCAGATGAGCCTGCCGTTCTCCAACATTGATGGCCATGATTTATCTGCGGGCGGCGCAATCCCGATGTGGTACTTCAATGAGCGCTTGGGGCTGTGGGAGGAAACGCCAGATGTGAAAGGGTCTGCTATTGTTATCACCCGCGCTGGTGAGAAAGTGCTGATGGTTGAAGCCGATGTGCCACACTTTTCATCATGGAACTGGGATTTTAAATTTGAATCTCCAGGCACAACCTTCCTGCAATGTCTGACTCCAGTTCCTGACTCTAAACCCATTGCCTGTAACGTAACCGCTTCGGTCACATTGGTGAGTGGTGCAAAGTTGGTAAAAAGCAACAGTATTGATGTTGATGGGGCAACCATTGTCAATATGCCGAATCGGGTAAAAGAGATTACCTGGGAAGCCATCGCTATTTTACCGAACAATGAACGTCTTATTGGTAAAGTTAAAGATCCATCCGATACTTCCGGTACCGGTGCTGTAATACCTGGCTCGATATCTATTCCGCTGGTCGCTCCTGCGCAATTTTTTGCCCAATGTCAGTTACCCGATCTTACGCCGATCGCCTGTAGAGCAGAAATAGCAATTAACGGTGGGGCTGAGGTTAAGGAATATAATTTACCGGCGGAAGGGAGCACCATTTATTCGATAGAACCGTTGCTGTCGGCAAATTGGAGTGCGTCTCAGTACTTCTCTAAACCGAATAACGAGGTATGGCGGTATACAGCGGAAGGGAATAACACATCATTGGCAGGCAATAAGTTAGTGATGACTTTTACTGCGCCGTTAGAGAAAGTTGAACAGCAATATGCTTATGCCCGTTGTAATCCTCAAGCGACTAAGCGCTTCTCCGGTGAAGTGGTTACGGTTGAACAATGTGAGATGGCATTGCTGCCTCTGGGTGCCCAGATAGATATCATTCCTGTTTTTGTGACTGTTCCGGCAGGCGTGACTTACCCTCTGAGCATTCATCCTGAATGGATTGGCTCAGGATATCGGCAATTTTATATCAACTCGACTGGCAGCATTGCCCAAGAAAATAATGGAAATAGTGATTTTTGCTATTTCAGTGCCTATCATGAGTTGTCGATAGATGATCTGTTTAGCAGCCAGATTCATGATGTCTCCTTGGAAGGTTATTGCGAGGGAGGGATACCGACACTTTGATTGGTTTGAGCGCCAGCCCGAGTTAAACAGTGGTTGGTTGCCTACATTGTGATAATAAAACCTGTGGAGCCCATATTGGGCTCCCAGTATTGTCGGTTCACCATATTTAGCCCCCTCAAACCCAAACCTCGCACTTTTTTGCATATCCATATGATTTGCCCATTATGGCTTGACAGAATTCTGTCTCGGCAGGGATTCTGGTGAGAAAACAGACTGTGGCTTTTTTGTTAAAAATCACTCAATTGCTTAATGGGTTGTTATAGTTACAACCCTGTTGGCAGTAACGGGGCTCTATTCTATTATTTCTGATTTTAATCATAGCGTTATGCTGAAATGAGCGCGTTGCGTACTTGCCGAGTGTTTACACAATGTAAAATTATATCGATTGTAAAGTAACCGCATTGCAATAAAAAAATGTTGAGTTCGAGGTCTGAAAGGGTTACATATAACGCAAAAAATGCGAGCTGAGTCGCAAAATGCAGTGAAATAACATTTTACGGTAGGCTAGAAAGCCGTGTGATATCAGCAAGTACAAAATAAAGTTAATTTTTTGTAAAATTTTTACGTTTAAATAACACTTGCTCACGGCAAAGTCGGTTGATTACGGCTATAACTAAAGTAGTCCTGTGATGTAAAAAAGTGTTCCACCTTTTAATACTAGGGATTTCATGTGGATACTCTCCAACTTTCGGTAGTGCATCGCTTGCCGCAAAGTTATCGTTGGATATCGGGTTTTACCGGAGTCAAGGTTGAACCGATTCCGCTCAGCGGCATAGACGACGATAACAACCTGATCGGTCTGAAGTTGCTCAGCCATGATGGGAATGATGCTTGGCTTGTGATGCAACAGCTCAATCTTTCTTTGCAAGAAATTCAGGTCAATTGCACCATTGTGGAATGGGAAGGTGAGCCTTGCCTGTTTGTTCATCATCACGATGAAAGCGCCGCTATGTGCCGGTTAAAAAACGTCGGCGCGGCGATTGCTGAACAGCTCAGTGCGCAATATCCCTTCTGAATTCCGCTATTAATCAATCCACTAGCTGCAATAATTGCTGTGTATAGGCTGCCGAGGGTGCATTGAAAATAGTCTGACAGTGCCCTTGCTCCACCACCTCACCTTGGCGCAACACAATCACCTGATGGCAGAGCGAACGCACCACTTGCAGGTCATGGCTGATAAACAGGTAAGCCAACTGGTGACGTTGCTGTAACGATTTCAGCAACATCAGGATTTGTGCCTGAACCGATTTATCCAGCGATGAGGTGGGCTCGTCCAGAATCAGCAGTTGCGGTTGCAGGATCAACGCCCGAGCGATCGCAATACGCTGGCGTTGCCCACCAGAGAATTCGGTCGGGTAGCGATGGCGCAATGCCGGATCCAACCCTACTTCCTGCAATGCCTCAATCACCCGCTGTTCCCGTTGTTCCGCCGTCAGTTGCTGATGAACCTCCAAGCCTTCGGCGATGATCTGCTGTACGTTCAGCCGTGGGTTTAACGCGGAATAGGGATCCTGGAAAACAATCTGCATCCGGCTGCGGTAAGGTAGCATCTGTTGGTTATTGAACTGATGCAGCGGTTGGCCATCAAACCAGATCGCGCCTTGCGAGTTCAGCAAGCGCAGCAGCGCGAGGCCGGTGGTGCTTTTACCTGAGCCCGATTCGCCAACCAAGCCTACGCTCTCCCCCGGTTGCAGCTCGAAACTCAAATCCTTCAGCGCATAATTCTGGTCGACAACGCGCCGCAGCAGGCCGCGTTTGATCGGGAAGCTGACCTGCAAATTCTCCACTTTCAGCAACGGGCTGTTTGGTTGCTGGTTCACCGGAAGCGGCAGCGGTTCACCGACGTCCTCGGCGGCCAGCAATTGGCGGGTATAAGCATGCTGCGGTGTGCTAAACAGGCGTTCGCGGCTGTTGTGTTCTACGCACAACCCTTGGCGCATCACCGCTACGTTGTCTGCCAGACGGCGCACGATGTTCAGGTTATGGGTAATAAACAGTAACCCCATGCCCAACTCTTGTTTCAGCTCTTTCAGCAAGATCAGGATCTGGGCTTGAATGGTGACATCCAGCGCAGTGGTCGGTTCGTCAGCGATCAGCAGTTTTGGCTGCGTCAGCACCGCCATGGCGATCATCACCCGTTGACGTTCTCCACCGGAAAGCTGGTGTGGATAATCTTTTAAACGTCCTTTAGCGTTACGTATGCCCACCCGATCCAAGCACTGAATAATTTCACTGCGCGCGTTATCGCGGCGCATGCCTCGGTGCAGCATCAGCACTTCGGCCAGCTGTTTCTCAATGGTGTGCAGTGGATTCAGCGACACCATGGGTTCCTGGAAGATCATTGAGATCTGGTTGCCGCGCACTTTACGCAGTTCAGCCTCGGGTGCGTGCAATAGCGAATTGCCGTTAAACCGGATGTCGCCACCGGGGTAGACCACCGGTGGTGAAGGCAGCAGCCGCAGCACGGAAAGCGCGGTGACGCTTTTGCCCGAACCTGATTCACCGACCAGGGCCAGCGTTTCACCCTGCTCAATTTGCAGTGAAACGCCGTTAACCACCTGATTTAACGCTACCCCTTGGCGGAAAGCGATGCTGAGATCCTGAATAGCAAGCAGAGGAGTCTTCATATCAATGCGCCTTGCTGGGGTCGAAGGCGTCACGAACCGCTTCGCCGATAAAAATGAGTAATGAGAGCAGTACCGCCAGCACCAGGAAGGCGGTAATACCCAGCCAAGGTGCTTGCAGATTGTTTTTGCCCTGCAATAACAGTTCGCCCAGCGAAGGTGAACCCATGGGCAGGCCGAAACCGAGAAAATCGAGTGAGGTGAGGGTAGTAATTGAACCGCACAGGATAAACGGCAGGAAAGTCAGCGTGGCGACCATGGCGTTTGGCAGCATATGGCGGTACATAATGACCCGATCCGGTACCCCCATGGCTCTGGCAGCGCGTATATAGTCGTAATTGCGGGTACGCAGGAACTCGGCGCGCACCACGCCCACCAGGCTCATCCAGCCAAATAAAATGGTGATCGCCAGCAGCCACCAGAAGTTGGGCTGCACAATGCTGGAAAGCAAAATGATCAGGAACAGCGTTGGCATACCAGACCACACCTCAATAAAGCGCTGCCCCCAGAGATCGAACCTGCCGCCGTAATAACCCTGGGTAGCTCCCACGCAAATGCCAATCACGCTGGAAAACAGCGTCAATGCCAGTCCGAACAACATGGAGATGCGGAAACCATAAAGCACCCGAGCCAAAACGTCGCTGCCGTTGCCATCGGTGCCGAGCAGGTTCTGCCTTGATGGTGGCGAAGGGAAGGGAACTTCAGTGGCAAAGTTAATGGTGCTGTAACTGAAGCGAATGGGGGCCCAGATCGCCCAACCGTGCTGGTCGATCTGTTTCAGCACGAAAGGATCCTGAAAGTCGGTAGTGGTATGCAGTTCTCCACCGAAGGTGGTTTCGCTGTAGTTGACCATAAACGGCACGTACAGACGGCCCTCATAGCGCACCAGCAAGGGTTTGTCGTTGGCGATCAGATTGGCGGCCAGGCTGAGGATAAATACCACCAAAAACAGCCACAGTGACCAGTAACCGCGGCGATTAGAGCGAAAACGTGCCCAGCGGGCCTGATTGATAGGGTTTAAGCGGCTCATTGACGTCCCTCGAAATCAATGCGCGGATCGACCAGGGTATAGGTGATATCGCTGACGATGTTCAGCAGCAGGCCGATCAGGGTAAATATGAACAGTGTACCGAACATCACCGGATAGTCGCGTTGCAGCGTGGCGTCGTAACCCAGCAGCCCGAGGCCGTTAAGTGAGAACATGACTTCGATCAGTAGCGAGCCGGTGAAAAACATGCTGATAAAGGTGGCAGGGAAACCGGCGATCACCAGCAGCATGGCGTTGCGGAACACGTGGCGATAGAGGATTTTTTTCTCGTCTAGCCCTTTGGCGCGGGCGGTAACCACATATTGTTTGCGGATCTCATCCAGGAACGAGTTCTTGGTCAGCATGGTTAGGGCCGCGAAGCCACCGATCACCGTCGCCAGCACCGGCAGGGTGATATGCCACAGGTAGTCGATAATTTTGCCATACCAAGGGAGGGTATCGAAATTACTGGACACTAACCCGCGCAGCGGGAACCAGTCAAGGTAGCTACCGCCAGCGAACAGCACGATCATCAGGATGGCGAATAGGAAGGCAGGAATGGCGTAGCCGATGATGATCAGCGTGCTGCTCCAGGTGTCAAAGGCGCTGCCGTTATGAATGGCTTTGCGGATCCCGAGCGGTATTGAAACCAGATAGATGATCAGCGTGCTCCATAGCCCCAGAGTAATGGAAACCGGCAAGCTTTGGCCGATCAACTGCATTACCGAAGCCCCGCGGAACAGGCTATCGCCAAAATCGAAGCGCATATAGTTCCACAGCATGGCGAAATAGCGCTCATGCAGCGGCTTATCGAAACCATAGCGCTTGGTGATTTCCGTGATGATTTCAGGATCCAGCCCGCGTGAACCACGGTATTGGCTGTCACCTACGTTACCGACGCCAGCTTTGCTATGCCCAAGGCCATCACCGCCGCCTCCGCCGCTAAAACCGCTGGTTTGGCCGAGCTCAATGGCGGCAATCGCCTGATCGACCGGCCCACCGGGCGCGATTTGCACAATAAAAAAGTTGATGGTGATGATGGCCCACAGGGTGGGGAGCACCAGCAATAATCTGCGTATCAGATAAGCGGCCACACAGACTCCTTATTGTTGTTGCGCGGGCAGGCGTGCCGCCTTGTTGACGTCAAACCACCAGTTATCAAACCCAAGGGAATAAGCTGGGCGTAATGTCGGCGAGGAGAATTTATCCCAGTAGGCGTAGCGGTCGTGGTTGGAGTACCACATGGGCAGCATATACATGTTCCAGGTCAGCACCCGATCCAGCGCCCGACCAAGGGACAGTAATGCTTTCTCATCCCCCTGGTGTTTCATGATTTGCCGTACCAGGCTATCGACAGCGGGATCGCTGACGCCAGGTGTGTTCCAACTTGAGTCGATGTAATCCGAATCCCAGCGGGTTTGCAGCGAAGAGTTTGGGAATGGCATCGCAGGATATACCGTTGGCATCATATCGAAATCACGTTTACGCATGCGCCGCGTGAATTGGCTGGCGTCAATTTCACGGATCTGCATATCAATGCCCAGCCGTTTCAGGTTGTGCTGGAATGGCAACACATACTGGAAATTGCTACCGCTCAGCAGCATCAGTTCAAAAGTAAACGGCTTACCGGTTTTGCTGTTGACCAACTGCTGATTTTTCACTTCCCAACCGGCCTGTTGTAGCAGCTCCGTGGCTTTCAACAAATTTTCCCGGTTATTACCGCTGCCGTCGGAGGCGGGCGGCTGGTAAATCGAGGTAAAGACCTCGGCTGGCACCTTGCCTTTGAGCGCTGCCAACCAGGCCAGCTCGGCAGCATCTGGGTAGCCGCTGGCGGCGTAAACCGTGTTCTGGAAATAGCTGTTGGTGCGTTGATAGGCGTCGTAATACAGCGCTTTATTCATCCAGTCGAAATCAAACGCCAGCGTAATGGCTTCCCGCACCCGACGATCGGCAAAGATCGGGCGTTGAATATTAAAGGCTAACCAGCGTGCATTTTGCGCTGCCTGATTGGTTTCATCCTGTTTGATGATGAAATTGCGTGCGAAGTTGCCGCCCTGATACTGCGTGGCCCAGTTTTTTGGCGAGCCTTCCAGCCGGAAATCGTAAGCTCCGGCTTTAAAGGCTTCGAGGGACACTTTATCGTCCAGATAGTAATCATAACGCAGCGTGTCGAAGTTATAGCGCCCGCGGTTCACCGGCAGATTGGCGGCCCAATAGTCACGCACCCGCTCATAGGTAATGTACTGGCCCAATCGGTAGCTGCCGATTTTATAGGGGCCGCTACCGAGCGGTGGGGTATTCAGGGGGTCATTAAGTTTGTGATCCTTCCAAAAACTCTCTGGCAGGATAGGCAGGCTGAACAGGCCGAGAAGTAGATCTTTATCGGGTGTGGGTAACTCTATACGCACTGTCAGACGGGAAAGGGCTTTGACGGTGACGCCTTTGTAAACTGTACGAAATTGCGGCACGCCTTCAGTCATAAATTTATTAAAAGTAAAGGCAACATCGGCAGCGGTAATCGGGCTGCCATCGTGAAAACGGGCGCGGGGATTGATATCCAGCTCCATCCAGCGCATATCGGCTGGGAAACGGGCCGATTCGGCGATCAGCGGATAATAGCTGGAGGGTTCGTCGTCAGAGGTCGTAAACAGCGTGTCGTAAAGTTCCCCGGCTCTCTCGCCAGGAACGCCGCGCGAAGCGAAACGGTTGAAATTGTCATAGGTGCCTATGGCTGCCAGCCGTACGTCCCCCCCTTTTGGGGCTGCCGGGTTTACGTAGTCAAAATGGCTGAAGTCGGTGGAATATTTGGGTTCACCGAGCGTGGCGAAAGCGTAGCTTTCATTGAGGGTTTCGGCCTGTAGACCGAAACTGAGTGCCGAAAGCACCAGGGCAGCAAAAATGCGCACAGACATCTTTACGGTAAGCTCCTGCTGTGTAGTCCATTAAACCGGCCGCTAGCATAGCATTTCGGGCCAGTTTGCTGAGTAAAGAAGTTTAAATATCAGATATTAAATGAAGTTTAGCGATCGGCAACCGGATTCTCCCGGCAAAATGCCAACAGCGCCTCAATGCTCAGCGGCTTACTGAAATAGTAGCCTTGCATAAAGTTAACGTCGCGTGCTTGCAGGAAGTTAACTTGCTCTGCGGTTTCAACCCCTTCGGCAACGGTGAGCATTTTCAGCTTTTTCGCCAGTGCAATGACGGCGTCCAATACGGGGGCGGTGGCGGTATCCTGACCGATAGAGTTGACAAAACCCCGGTCGATCTTGAGGTAGTCCAACGGAAAGCGCTGCAGGTAGATTAAGGCGCTGTGGCCGGTGCCGAAGTCATCTACTGCAATCTCAATGTTTTGTCGGTGCAACCAGTCAAACTCGGTCTGTGCATTCTCTTCCTCCACCATCCCGCGTTCGGTGATTTCAAACACCAGCGTGAAATAGTCATCCGGTAGTTTCGCCAGCAGCTCAGACACATCGTCATGAAATGACGGAACGCCCAGGTGGGAAGGCGAAAGGTTCAGACCGAGTTTTGCATTGCGCGGCAATGCCTGCATCAGTTGCGGGAAGTCAGCGACGACCAGGCTAAACAGATGGCGGGTAATCGGAACGATCACCCCTTCACTTTCCGCATAGGGGATGAACAGGTCGGGTGAAATACGCCCTTCCGTTGGATGTTGCCAGCGGAGCAGGGCTTCCACTCCCGCCAGTGAGCGGGTTGCGGTATGAAATACCGGCTGATACTCAACAAAAAACTCTCCGCGCCTGATTCCACGCATCATTGCCCGTTCCGGGCTCTGACGTAGCATCAGCGCGTAGTAACACAGCACGCCGATCATCAGCGAAAGCACCAGGCTGCCGAGCACGGTCAAACGTACATCATTGGCGGTCAGTTGCTGGCTATAAAAGACAATGGTTAATGGATATCGCGGAATTTCCAAACGGTGGGCATGGTTTTTTGGCAATTGACTCATCGGAATCAGGCGAGAGCTGAAGGCGGTGAGCGCCTGCTTGCCAATTATGATGGCTAAACCAGGAGGAGCGTCACTATTCTGCGATGTCATCAGCAGATAGGGTGTCAGGCTGAGGTCTAATGTTGCCAGAACGCCGTTATCTGTCGCATTACTCTGGCCCGGTTGACGCAGCCACAGAGCAATAACCGGTTTATCCGGTACCAGCGGTGTACCCTGTTGCAGTTGCATATCAAGAGGCTTTTTCCAATCGATTTCTGGGTAGAGATGATTGATTGCCAGCATCATGTTGCCGGTTGCAGAAGAACAATAAGCAACGCCATCTTTTACCAGCAAAAAAGTACGTACGCCATTGGTGAAAGCCGCCCGGTAAGTGAGATTCGAAAGGTTGGTAACACAGGGCTGGCCGGTAAGTGGCATGATCTCTTGCATGATGTCTTTCAGACGATCGAGATAATTTAGTGTGAGTTTTTGTGTGCGGGTTTCGAACTGATGCTGATATTGCAAACGTTGGTGATTAATCAGGAATAAGGTGGCAGAAGTGAAAACAATAAAAAATACCAGAGCGGTAATGCTGCTTGTGATCAGGCTGCGCCGTTTCTGTGAAACATGGCGGGTAAATGCCCTCTTTAAGCCCATAACTTGCCCCCTGAGCACGGCGTAACGTTTTTTCGCTGTTATGATGGTGACGATTAATATATCTCATTGATACTATTTGAGTCATTATTCATCAGGCCTGATATGTGGCACTTCTCAAGTACAGCGTAAAGAACGCATCATCCTATCGTTTGCCCTGTGACGATAATAGGCTAGTTTTCCCCGACCGTGCAGTTTCCTTTAGATAAACAAGTAAAATTGTGTGGGTGAGTAACGCCGTGAGCGATCGGTGCAGTGATAAAAAACGCCGCCCTAGGGCAGCGTCTTGTCTCGTTTGTTTGGTTTTCAGGACTGATTCAGATACTACGTGCTTAGCTCCTGCCAAGCACTCGGCGGGCTTCGCGATAACGCTTGTCCCAATAGGTTTCCGTCATACTGGAAATAGTGACACCGCTGCTGGTCGAGGCGTGAACGAATTTATCGTTACCCAAATAGATACCCACATGGCGGCCAGTAGAACCGGCGCGGAACAACACTAAATCGCCAGGACGCAGTTTGGTACGCTGAATTTTCTTGCCCATGTCTTCTTGCTCATAAGTCGAGCGAGGCAAATCCATACCGAACTGTTCGCGGAAAGTGCGCTGAACAAAACCTGAGCAATCAATGCCGCGCTTGGTATCACCACCTAAACGGTAGCGGACACCTTTCCAGTCGGCATACTGGTCCATAATCTTTGACTTGATGTCAACGTTACGCACCATGGCTTCGAATTCATCCTGAGAGGCTTGCAGTAAAAGACTGTTTTTGTCATTAACTGCATGCATCTCAGTTTGTGAGTTATCTAACTTCGAAGTATTCATTGAGCTACAGGCGGAGAGCATAACCGTTGCTGCAATTGCAGGGAGCACCCGCAAAAAATATCTCATAAAAGGTTGAGATTTGACCATTGTAATTGTTTTCCCTTGAAGTCCTTAACGACAAAAGTCGCTATCTGAAAAATGCCAAACGAAATGAGACTAATCGGCGCAAGCTGACAGGACAATCAGTTACCGCTGAAAATGTGCATGAACGCACACATTTAAGATGTTTGGTACTGAATCCATGTAAACCAAGCACAAACGCAGCCGAGATTACCGGAATAAGAGGGGAATTGCGAGTTTTTTCCGACATTCCTTATATGAAAGTGTGATGAAACTTAATGCTTTATTATAAAACCCCCGACTAAGAAACCAAGGGGGGTGAGGATGAAAATTTATTAATTTACAATGGGATAGGTTTTTTGCATCAAAAGGGCGATGATCAGTTTTACAGGTGAACCCTTCTTTTTGAAAACTTCCTGTTACAAAATGCGGTTTAGGTTAATTTTGTTAATCAATGATTTCGAATGTGTAATCTATTCAGGTAAGTTCGCATAAAAAAGTTACCAAATGGATAAAAACGTGGCTTTGAGTACGTTTTTTAATCATGTGGGATCCGGCGGCATGAAAGCGAGTTAGGGGCAGAGGCGTCAATAAAAAGCGACCGCTACTCAGTTAGGCCGCTTTGTTGGGATAGGTGCCGGGCTTATAACCAGCCGGAACGTTTGAGTTTCCTATACAGCAGAACGCAGCCGACGATGGTCACGCCCAGCGTAGTATGATAAGCCCAAGGGAATTTCAGTTCTGGCATATCGGCAAAGTTCATACCATACAGGCTGAAGATCACCGTTGGGATGGCCAGAATTGCCCCCCAACCTGCCAGCCGTTTGACCACTTCGTTTTGCTTTACGGTCACCAGCGCCAAGTTAACGTGCATGGCGTTGGTCAGCATTTCGCGCATATCGTCCAGGGTGCTGGCGACCTGCCGGGCGTGATCCTGTACGTCCCGCACATAGGCGCGCAGCTCTTTGGGGATCACATCATCATGCAGGTGGATCAACTGATTGCAGATCTCATCCATTGGTAGCGCCGCGTTGCGCAGGCCGAGCAGATGGCGGCGCAGGCTGTAGACGTTTTCAATTGCGGTTTCATCAAACTCCGACTTGAACATATTGGATTCGATGCCTTCGATCATCTCTTCAAATTTGCCGACGATATGGCGGTAATTGTCAACGATGAAATCCAGCACCGAATAGAGTGCAAACCCTGGCCCATGGCACAGCTGCTTGGGGTTCTCTTCCGTTTTGGCCCGGATCGGGGCATAACTGGAAGAGGCACCGTGGCGTACCGTGATCAGGAAGTTTTTACCGACGAAGAAATGGGTTTCGCCGTACTCCACCTCGTTATTCTCCCATTGTACGGTTTTCACCACGATGAACAGTGAGTCACCATAGGTTTCAATTTTTGGCCTCTGGTGGGCACACAGCGCATCTTCGATCGCCAGATCGTGCAGGCCGAACTCTTCCTGGATCTTGCGCATGAAGGCATCTTCGGGTTGCCATAGTCCCAGCCAGACGAAGGTGTCCGGCTCTTTAACCACCTCACTGATATCATCAATAGTGATGTCGCCCAGTCGCTTACCCGCTTTGTACGCGACGCTGTTTACCACCATGGTTTGGGTTTCCATCCGGTTACCTGTCAGTCCGTGAGAGATTTGGTGAAAAAGTAGCGTTCATGCTCCACTGGAGCATTGTGCAATATCATCTGTAACTGGTAGCCCAGCTTTTCGTAGAAAGGCCGAGCCTGGAAACTGAAGGTATCTACCCGCGCGAACTTGCAACCATCAGCCATGGCCTGTTGCTCTGCCGCTTTGATGAGCTTACTGCCAACGCCTTCGCCGCGTAGTGCCTCGGAAACCCATAACAGATCGATGTTCAACCAATGACCTACGGTGCTGCCGGTCAACCCGGCCATTTTGTTGCCGTGATCATCCAAGACAAAAACCCCGATGTTCTTGTTCAGGATGTCGCCGACGAATGTGCGGTTGTAATCTTTTAAATGATTGCGGATTTCTTCGGTATCTTCTGCCCGCAGGGCATCTGTTACGGTGATGTTCATGTTTCCTCCTTGGTGATTACTCCAGCTTAGCGGCGAATTTTTTAAATTCAATGGGTTAAACGCCGTGATGTATAGCATCAGGTAAGAGGGATCATTACCGTGTTCTGGTAGGCGGGGCGGGCACACAGTTGCTGATACCAACGCTCCAGATGCGGGCGCGGCTGGCGTTTAATCGGCAGTTCAAACCAGGCATAGATAAAGCTGCCCAGTGGGATATCACCGATGCCGAATGCGGCACCAGAAAGGTAGGGTTGTTGCGCCAGCGTTTGTTCGACGATAGCAAAGTGCTGTTCCAACTCGGCGATCGCCGCGTCAATAGCCGCATGATCGCGCTGTTCGGGCGGGGTGCGGACCATGCCCCAAAACAGGGTACGGAATGGTGCTGCGATGGTTGAGGTGAGCCAGTCCATCCATTTTTCTGCGGCGGCGCGCGCTTGCAAATCTTGCGGATAAAAGGGTGCTTGACCATATTTGGCCGCCAGATAGCGTACAATGGTATTGGATTCCCACAGCACGAAATCGTCGTCTTGCAGCAACGGCACCAGCCCGTTGGGGTTGAGTGAGCGGTATGGCTGTTCATTCACCTTGCCGTAAGCGCCACCCGCATTGATATGGTCGTACTTCAACCCCAGTTCAGCGGCGCACCAGAGTGCTTTCTTTACGTTATTCGAGTTTGCACGGCCCCAAATGGTCAACATAAAACGCCTCTTCGTGTATTTGAGAAAGTCGCGTTAATACCTACGCGATAAAGCGGTTTTTGTCACACCGAAAGGCATTTTTTGCTAGGTGATACGCAAATCGTCAGCGTTCCCAGTGGCACACTTCCCAGCCAGAAAGGACGGCCAGTTCGTTCAGATCGCTGCCGGGGTTGATTACCGTGGCGCTGTCGACAAACTCCAGCATGGCTTGGTCGTTGATGGAGTCACTGTAGCCATGGCTGTGCTCAAACTTCAGTTCAGGATGCTGCTGCAACCATTGCCGTAAGCGGATCACTTTGCCCTGCTGATAGGTTATGGTGCCGTAAGTGTTGCCGGTAAAACGGCCATCAACCACTTCAACACCAATCGCCAGTGCGCCATCGGCCCCCAGTTGCGCGGCGATCGGGGCCACCAGGTGTTCACCGGTGGCAGAAATGACCAGAATGTAGTCACCACGTTCACGGTGCCACAGCATGCGCTCACGCGCGGCGGGGTAGACGCGCGGTAGGATATCGCGACGGATATAGCGCTGTACCCAACCGGCTACGGTCTGGGTACTCAGCCCCGTCAAGGGAACCAGCGTGGCCCGCATGTAATCTTCCATCGGCAATTTGCCCTGATAGTAGAGTTGCATCAGTTGCTGTTCCTGCTGTTCCAACTCCGCAGGGGCAAATCCCTCAGCCACTAGCCAGCGGATCCACAGGCTGGCGCTGTCGTCATCGATCAGTGTTTCATCCAGGTCGAAAAGGGCTAAGTCCATCAGTTTTCTCCGGTAGGTACGGTGAAATAGCGTAGAGCGTAAGAAACATGGATGACCGTTTGGCGACAGTTTGTTGAATGTTTGCCTAAGCTAGCACGCCACGATGAAAGCGAATGGCATGATTTTTAGCCAATTCACCGACTAAAGCGTACAGTTATGTAAAAGTGCAGAGAAATCAGGCCAATCCCTGCAAGAATAACAGAAACCGAATAAACTCACTGCAGAGGCACTTTCGGTACAACGCTGGCCCAAACGTGAGCCGCGTAGGTTTTACGGTTGGCAGCGTTGCATCGAGCCACTCTCGCTGGTTGGCCGAAAACGTAAACAAGTTTGAAGGTTAACGCTATTTCAATGGTTTGAATGGACATTCTGGCGACGTCATGATGAAAAAAAACTTTTCCACCTCTTTTAAAAAACTGACCCTCGGCGTAGGTGTCATGCTCTTGGTTGTTCCCGCCGTTCAGGCGGCAGAAGCACCAGCCGTACCACAAGTGGATGCCAAAGCCTATGTGCTGATGGACTACAACAGCGGTAAGATCCTGACAGAAGGCAATCCTGATACCCGCCTCGATCCTGCCAGCCTGACTAAAATCATGTCCAGCTATGTGATCGGCCAGGCGATGAAGGCGGGTAAAATCAAGCCGGATGACTTGGTCACCGTGGGCAAAGATGCCTGGGCTACCGGCAACCCGGTGCTGCGTGGTTCTTCGCTGATGTTTATCAAACCCGGCGATCAGGTGCCGGTGTCGGAACTGAATAAAGGTATTGTCATTCAATCAGGTAACGATGCCAGCATCGCGCTGGCGGATTTTGTGGCGGGTAGCCAGGATTCGTTCGTTGGGCTGATGAATAACTACGCTAAATCTCTGGGCCTGCAGAATACGAATTTCCTGACGGTGCATGGCCTGGATGCCGAAGGGCAATACAGCACCGCGCGCGATATGGCACTGCTGAGCCAGGCGCTGATCCGTGACGTGCCGGATGAATATGCGCTTCATAAAGAGAAAGAGTTCACCTTTAACAAAATCCGCCAGATCAACCGCAACCGTCTGTTGTGGAGCACGAATCTGAACGTTGACGGGATCAAAACCGGCTATACCAGCGGTGCCGGGCATAACCTGGTGGCGTCGGCGACCGATGGCCCAATGCGCCTGATTTCGGTGGTGCTGGGGGCACCGAGCGATCGCGTGCGTTTCAGCGAGAGCGAGAAGCTGTTGGCGTGGGGTTTCCGCTTCTATGAGACCGCCATTCCCATTAAGGCCGACAAAGCTTTTGTCACCCAGAAAGTCTGGTTTGGCGACGTGGGTGAAGTGCCGCTAGGGGTTGCTAAAGACGCTGCGGTGACCATCCCGAAAGGGCAGATGAAGAATCTGAAAGCCAGTTACAAGCTCAATGAACCAACGCTGGAAGCCCCTTTGACGAAAAATCAGGTGGTGGGGACTATCGATTTTCTGCTCGATGGCAAAACCATTGAGCAACATCCGCTGGTGGTAATGCAGGAGGTTAAAGAAGGGAACTTTTTAAGCCGCATGTGGGATTTTGTCATGATGAAGCTGAGCCAGTGGTTTGGCGGTATTTTTGGCTGAAGTTAAACGGGGCCACATGAGTGGCCCCCGCTCAAATCAATGACACGCCACCACTTTGATCGCCAAGCCGCCCTGTGAGGTTTCACGATACTTGGCGTTCATGTCTTTACCCGTCTCATACATGGTTTCGATCACCTTATCCAGGCACACGCGCGGTTCGCTGGTGCGGCGTAGCGCCATGCGTGCGGCATTGACGGCCTTCACCGCAGAAATGGCGTTACGCTCAATACAAGGCACCTGTACTTGCCCGGCCAGCGGATCGCAGGTTAGCCCCAGATGGTGTTCCATGGCGATTTCTGCGGCAATGCACACCTGTGCCGGGCTGCCACCCATCAGTTCAGCCAGCCCGGCCGCCGCCATGGAGCAGGCGACGCCCACTTCCCCTTGGCAACCCACTTCAGCTCCAGAGATCGACGCATTCATCTTGTACAATGTGCCAATCACTCCAGAAGCCAGGAAGAAGCGGCTATAAGAGTTGGTGTTAACCGGGCGGATGAACCGATCGTAGTAGGCTAATACGGCGGGGATGATGCCACAGGCACCGTTGGTCGGTGCGGTCACCACACGGCCACCGGCGGCATTTTCTTCGTTCACTGCAAAAGCGAACATATTGATCCAATCCACCACGTTCATTGGGTCGATATTATTTTTGTCACCGGTCACCAAAATACGCCGCAAAGCAGCGGCGCGGCGCTGAACCTTCATTGGGCCCGGTAGTAAACCTTCGGTATTCATCCCGCGCTCAATCCCGGTGCGCATCACCTGCCACACCTCGGTAAAATGCGCCTCAATTTCGGCTTTACTGCGCAGCACCAGCTCGTTTTGCATCACCAGCCCGGAAAGCGAAAGCCCGGTTTCCTTACAGTGCTGCTGCAAATCTTGCGCGGAATGATAAGGGTAGGGAATTGACACGGCATTGCTGATCGGTTGGCCGAAATGTTCTTCATCAACGATAAAACCCCCGCCGATGGAGTAGTAGGTTTTGCTGTGCAACAACTGCTCACCAGCATAAGCGCTAATGCGCATGCCGTTCTCATGCAGTGGCAGATTGTTGCTGTGGAAATTCATACCGCCTTGGCGAGGGAAATCCACCTCGTGTTCACCATTGGCCAACGGCAGGCGGCCACGCTGTTCCACGTCGCGGATAAAACCGGCGATGCTATCGATATCCACGCTATGCGGCAGATTCCCCGCCAGGCCCATGATAATCGCGATATCAGTATGGTGACCTTTACCGGTCAGAGACAACGAGCCGTAAACATCAACCACTACCCGCGTGGTGTCGTACAGTTGCCCTTGGGCGATTAAATCGTCGGTAAACTGTTTGCCAGCCTTCATAGGGCCGACGGTATGGGAGCTGGATGGGCCGATGCCAATTTTGAACATATCGAAAACGCTGATCATAGTCTTAACCATCTTCTGCCGGTTACAGGCTTGAGTAATAGAAAGGGCGATATCAAAAAACCGGCGCCATACAGCGCCGGTTGAGCGTGATTAACCGAACAGGGTGTACAAGATGGCGGAAATGGCAATCAGCCCCATCACGACCACGAAGACGTTACTGATGTGCCCACTGTACTTGCGCATGGCAGGGATTTTACGGATGGCGTACATCGGCATCAGGAACAGCAGCATAGCGATGATTGGGCCACCGAGGTTCTCAATCATCCCCAGGATGCTCGGGTTCAGTGTGGCAACGATCCAGGTGGTCACCAGCATGAAGATCGCCGTGATACGGTTCAGCTTATTGCTGCTGATAGTTTTGCCGCGGCTCTTCATGGATTTGATGATCATGCCGTTAAAGCCTTCACGGGCACCCAGATAATGGCCCAGGAACGATTTGGTGATGGCGATAAAGGCAATAACCGGTGCGATATAGGCGATCATCGGGTTGTTAAAGTGATTAGCCAGATAAGACAGGATTGAGATGTTCTGTGCTTTGGCTTCGGCCAGATCGGCCGGAGAGAGGCTCAAGACGCAACTGAATACGAAGAACATCACCGTCAGAACCATCATGATGTGGGCGTAAGCCAGAATGCGTGAGCATTTTTTCTCGGCACCCGCACCATATTCTTCACGCTTTGCCACTGCGAAAGCGGAGATGATTGGCGAATGGTTAAAGGAGAATACCATCACTGGGATTGCCAGCCACAGCGTGATCACCAGGCCGTGCCCCAAACCGCTGCTGGAGCCTGCAAGAGAAACATTCTCGAAGATGGCACCGCTCCAGTTAGGGATCAGGTACAGCGCCAGCATCATCAGTACGCCAACAAACGGGAATACCAGGATGCTCATGGTCTTGACGATCGCCTGCTCGCCGAAGCGCACGATGGTCATCAGCCCGACGATCAGGATCAGGGATAAAACAGCGCGCGGTGGTGAGACCAACCCCAACTGATGGGTGACAAAGCTGTCAACGGTGTTGGTGATCGCCACGCTGTAAACCAGCAGGATAGGGTAGATCGCAAAGAAGTAGAGCAGGGTGATCAGCTTCCCGGCGCTGATACCAAAGTGTTCTTCTACGACTTCGGTGATATTTTCGCCAGGGTTTTTCCCTGACAGTACGAAGCGGCACAGGCCACGGTGAGCAAAGAACGTCATCGGGAAGGCGATAATGGCCATGATAATCAGAGGAATCAAACCGCCGATACCCGCGTTGATGGGCAGGAACAGCACGCCTGCGCCGATGGCGGTGCCATACAGGCCCAACATCCACATGGTGTCAGATTTGCGCCAGGTGCTGCTGGAAACCGAAGCCGCAGAGGCGATAGTGCCGGTCTGTGTAGTGTCCATAAATATCTCCGAGGTGAACACGTTAATTTGAATTTAAACGAAAAATTTAAGAATGAAACCTGCTGACGAAATATCAGATTTCTTCAGCAAAAAGAGTGATGTGAGGTTATATGACCACCCCTGGTTGTTTATTATGCTAATTACCCTTGGCATTATTTGCCGGATAAGTGGCTCAATGGTTTTCTGCTGTTTAATCGCTGGAAACCGTGACTTCTGCCGGAGGAACGTTGCCTGCCGATTTTTGTTGGCGGCAAGATAACGATTTACAGCATAAACAACCGTGATCGCACTCTCAAATACGCTATTTGTGCATCAGGGCGTTTTTTTATTGATTTTTCGTGCATATGTTGCGCAGTTGTAAGAGCTTTCATGCTGAAAGCGCGCTAAGAAAGAGTGTGTGATTGAACCGGACTATGTGGTGTTTAGCCAGATAAAAAACTGCTTATCAGCTCAGGTCTAGCGATATAATTTAATGTATTGCTTTAGCTTAGTTGAAAGCCATATTCATCTTGTCTGGCATGCTTAAAACACAGACTGTCTTGGTTTAATTTTTTGTTTATTAAGGAATTAATGCAGCTCAAGGTTGTATTGGAGAGTCAATTAATTGAAATTTAGAACGGATAGGAATGCATATTTATTTGTCATATAAATAAAGATGATTGCCGATATTTCACGCAGAAAAGTGAAGTCAATATTACGGTTTAAAACCTGGTTATAATATTCTCAATCGGGGGGATTTGACTTAATTTTCGGCAATTTTATTTCGTAAGAAATAATAACCACGGCAAGCTATTGCAATTCATTAACCTGCAATTATGGATAATAAGCTATTTCTTAGGTTTAATTGCTGTTAATTCGTACAGAAAATCACGAGGCGCGAGCTAAAATCGGATGGCGATCGCCTGCTCACTGAAGAATTTGGTGAACTCGCTTTCAGGTTTGCGATCGGTAATGATCCGGTCAAACTGTGTCAGCGGGCCGATGCAGGCCGGTCTGGTTTGACCAAATTTGCTGTGATCCACCACCAGAATCTTTTGCTGCGCCATGGCTATGGCTTTGTGCTTCATATCCAGTTCGTCAAAGTTGAAGCAGGTGGCACCTTGTTGCAGGTTAATACCCGCCGCAGAGATAAAGGCAATGTTGGGGCAGATGTGTTCGAGTTCATTATGCTGGCCAACCGTGGCAAAAATGGCGTTGTTCGGCTTGAACTCGCCGCCACACAGGATCACCTTGCAGTTGGGTTTAGCCTGCAATACCAAAAAGGTATTAAGTGAATGGCATACGGCGGTGAAGGCCAGGTCGTCCGCAATCGCGTTAATGATGGCTGGCGTAGTCGTGCCACAGTCAAAAAATACCGTATCGTTTTTATTGATCAACGGCGCGGCCAGCATGCCGATGCGCTGTTTCTCAGCTACCTGCTTAGCCTGTTGGTCAGAGACAAAATAGTGGGTTACGCCATGGCTGCGCGGTTCCGCTACCACGTAACCGCCAAGCAAAACTACGGCGGCAGGCTCGGCATTGAGATCGCGGCGAATGGTCATTTCCGAGACGCCTAACAGCGCGGCAGCCTCTTTTAGATGGATCTTGTCGGAACGCTTTAATGCCTGAATTAACCGATTGATACGATCTTCACGCCGCTTTTCCATCTGTTCTCCTGTTGCTAAGCATTCCACACCCCAATGCGGGGCGCACGAGCAGCGCTACCCCGCATCAATCTCGGTGTCGATATTCAGTAACTACCGGCTACGGCGCTGTCGCCTGATACGATTGCCACGCCTGAGCTGGTGCCGATGCGTGTAGCGCCAGCGGCGATCATTTTCCCGGCGGTGGCACGGTCACGGACCGCTCCGGAGGCCTTCACGCCCATCTCACTGCCAACGGTGGCACGCATCAGTTTGACGTGCTCTTCGCGTGCACCGCCGGTGCTGAAGCCCGTAGAAGTTTTAACGAAAGCAACATCGAGTTCGCGGCACATCTCACAGACTTGCGTGATTTGCGCATCGCTGAGTAGGCAGGTTTCCAAGATAACCTTTAACGGAATTGCCGCACAAACCTCGCGCACTGCGGCGATATCGGCTTGTACGTCGTCCAGCAGGCCGCTTTTCAACCAACCGACGTTGATGACCATATCGATCTCCTGAGCGCCTGCTGCGATGGCCGCTTTGGCCTCGAACGCCTTGGCGACGGTCAGACCTGCACCCAGCGGGAAGCCGATGACTGAGCAGACTTTCACTTCGCTTTCCTGCAACAGGTGCGCCGCCAGCGGAACATAACCGGAGTTTACGCACACGGCATAAAAGTTATGTAATTGTGCTTCTTCGCACAGTTTGGCTATTTGGCTTTCGGTGGCATCCATCGCCAAAAGGGTGTGGTCGATATAGTGGGCATAGTCAATCTGTTCGGTGGTCATAGTGATCCCTCTGAGGTCGTTAACGTATAGCTGAATGTGATTATCCTAACATTCAGCTTTGCTGATTGATAGCTGCTGTTACTGGGATTTAGAGAGGTGATAGCTCACCAATGTTATTTAAATAACATCAGCCCTGCACTCACGCTGAGAGAGATAAAGCGGAGACAGGCAGAGGCAAGTGGCCCCTGCCTGTGGAGGTATTACTCTTTCACCCATCCTTTGCTGATCGGGAAAGCAAACAGAAAGCGATACAGGCGTGTCAGCAGGTTAGCGATCGCCTCACCAAACAGATTCCATACCAGCTGTGCGAACAGGCAGCCCACAAGCCCCACCAGGAAGCCACCAACCATATCCAACGGCCAATGAACGCCAAGGAATACGCGTGACCAGGCAATGGCTACCGCAGCAATCATCAGCAGAATACCGGACCAGGTACGGTGCCAGCACAGGAACGCCAGCGCGAAAGTGAAGATGGCGGTGCCATGATCGCTGGGGAAAGAACTGTCTGGCGCGTGCGTCAAGAAGGTATAGCCAACACCGACCACAAATGGCCGTTCGTGTGGCAGTAACATACCAATAGAGGCAGAGGCACTCATGGCAAATAACAGAGCAATTGTCGCCTTGGCCACCACTTCTCGCTGTGAATGCAATTGCTGCTGCGGCCCCCAGAACCACATAGCGACAATCAGTAACGGGATAATGGCGATCAGATCCCGTGCAAAAAATGTAGCAAGATCGATCAACCATTCCGGGCTGGCCGGAGTGGCATTGATCCAGGCGAAAAGAAAGTAGTTCAATTGATCCATCATGATGTCTTACCTCGTCTTACGGCTGAAATAGCCGCTAACCCACCAATAAACAGCCAGTTGGCTGAACCAGACCCACCACCCAGCCCACAGGTTATGGGAAAGAAAATGAGCTCCGCGCATGATCTGACCAAACCCCATCAGCATGCCGCAGGCGATACCGCCCAACCAGCACCAGTAAGCGAGGCGCGGACGTTGCGGATAAAACAGAAAGAACAGCGCCATCAGGGCAAAACCACTGGAGGCATGACCACCGGGAAAACAACGGCCTGGTCCTGGAAACGCGGGTGTAGTGCCAAACAGCGGAAACGACATGGCTTTGCCACCGTATTCCAGCAGATCCCACGGGCAGGAATGGGCACTGACCGCTTTCAACATACCGACAACCAATGGCCCGACACCAACCAATAACATAGTGACGATCAAACGCGTATTGCGGCGGTAAATACCCCAAAAAAGCGCGAGCACTGCACCGGTGATAACCCCGATCTTCAAGAGCCGATGATTGATCAGATCCAACCAGTAGTTGTTCTGCCAAGGAAAACGGTGGCTTGCGGCGTCATACCAGTAATTACTGAGCGCCCAGTCCAACTGCTCATTACGTGATAACCAGATCAATACCATTCCGGCCACAAGCAAGCCAAAAACCTGCCAACGGTAAAAGGATGTTGGCAGGGAGTAAAGGACATCACTCTTAATTTGCATAGCTGTTGAGGATTGATTTAATGAAGGTTCTGATGATTTCGACGTGTTCACGCGGTAGCTCATTGGCGGTAAAGAATAATACTACTGTAATAATTCCGGCTTAAGAAAACCTTAGTGAGTTATGACGCGCGATCTTGGCAAAACGGGAGGATATCCAGATTTAACCTATAATCAGGATCTGTATATCGTGCTAACGTACTTCAATATTACGCCATGAATCATAGGGATAAAAAATGAACAAGCTTTCTTTTGCGTTTGCCAGCCTGCTGATGGTGGCCTCTGCCAGCGCGGTTGCCGCAACAGCAGCCAGCGAAAATGGCGATCTCAGCCTGCAACCGTTGGAAAAGGTCGCGCCATTCCCAAAAGCAGAGAAGGGGATGAGCCGTCAGGTAATTTACCTGCCGAAACAGGAGAATGAGCAGAACTTCAAAGTAGAACTGTTGATCGGTAAAACGCTGGAAGTAGACTGTAACCGGCACATGATGGGAGGCTCTTTGGAAAGCAGAACGCTGGCCGGTTGGGGTTATGACTACTTGGTGCTGGCAAAAATTTCGGCACCCGCATCCACGATGATGGCCTGCCCGGATAACAGCAAGCGGCAGGAGTTTGTTGCCGCTAACTTGGGAGATGCAGCGATGCAGCGTTACAACAGCAGGCTGCCGATCGTGGTTTACGTGCCGAAAGAGGTTGAAGTACGTTACCGCATATGGTCTGCCAGCGAGACTATTGGGCGCGCGGTAGTGAAATAAATCCGTTAGCATTGCCAGGTATTCTTTTTCATCAATCTAATCTGCCGGTATGCATTGACCGGCAGATTTTTATGTTTAAAGCGTGGAGAGGTATTTGGAACAACAAAGAAAGTGGGTGTTCAACCCTTGTCGATAGAGCTGTTTGCGTCGCCTAAGTGACACCGTTTGCAACGTTATCTTTAATGTTACATATCTCTTTATTTAACGAGTTGAATGTAATAAAGCCAAGAAGTAAGGTTATGGCTATACACAGAAAACTTAACCCAAGAAGCAGGGATGTAATGGCATTTTTTCTTTCATTTTCTATAGCATCAATCAATGCGTTTGATTTTTCTTTTGAAGTTGGCGTTATGTAATCACAAGCCTCGTTGTAAATATTTGATAGAGCATATTTATATTGTCTGCAATGCTTTTTATCTATTATTACCTCTGCGTTTTTGTTGTATATTTCATCAGTGGAAATATACAGTCTCTCATTTTTTAAGTTAAAGGTGGCGTATCCTATTTTATAATTTAAAATAGTATTTGTTAGTAGGGTCATGCCATAGATAACGCTGAAAGTAAAAACAAAGCTAACAAGAATAAAGTCAAAGCCAATTATCTTTTTATGCCCCATAGGGCCAAAGAAACCGGTGAACCAAAATGATGTACGTCGGAATCGACCACTCTCAATGTTCTCCTCTATCAACTTTGCATCATCCACGCAGGCAACATTGATTCCATTTAAAAGTCGATAAATTTGTGTATCAAAGGCGTTGTCATTATATTTTTTTAATTTTTCGCTACGAAAATCCACCCTTAAAATTCTCAGTATTACTTGAAATAAAAACGCAAAGCCTCCCATTCTAGTGATCATCAGACAAACAAATAAAAACATTAGCAAAGCTTTACTTTCATCTGTTGTGAAAGAATCAAACATTATTACCCCCCTCGTTAGTGAGTGTTGTTTTCATAATATAGAATTATATAGGGCTTGATAAGTGTTTTTCTTCTTGGGAAATAAAGTTTGTTGTTTGTTTCTCTTCGTCATTATATCACATTGTTACTTTTCTCTGAGAAAGGTGCTTTATCTCAAGAGCACACCGACTGATTCCTGCACCTGTTGCGCAATCAGATCAAAGTTGGCACCTAAAGTACATGTGTTGTCGTGCGGAGAGAATTCCATCTGCTAACTGTCTTGGTTCACCGGCCGAGTGTGTTGTGTCTTCAACGTATTTAATAAGTAATTACTTTTAAATCTCATCGAATTTAGGCAGCAGAAAAAACGCGTTTCTCGCCACCGTAATGATTTACGGCTATTTATAATAGGCCATTGGGGTAGGTTAGAGATTAATCATTAGAATTTCTTATGTATTGGCGTCCGCATTGCAGGCTTGAAATAAGTGGTGACTGTTAGGGGCTTTATTCAGCGAATAACCATGGTATCCGTAGCGAGAATAGATGTGTTTTATAAAAAGAATTATTGATGGCTAATTTTAATACGAGAGTTTGAGAAACTATCGCCGTAACAGCTTAACAATTAAGTTGGGGCTCTGAAATGATTGTTAGAATAAGGTGTTCTTAAGTAATAAGGCACAGAACATGAGTTCTGCACCTTGTAACATGGCTTGCTAACTCAAGTGCAAGTCATAATACTACAACAGGAAGTGATGGTTATTCTGGCAGGCAGTCAATAACAACGTTAGAGGTTATAACATTATTACCGTATTTACCCGTTGTTTTGCAAGTTGTAACTTCAGTGCAGACAATAGCATCGCCTACCGTACTTTTTTCGATTGCGCTAGAACAGGTGGTTGCCCCGCCAATAACAATTGAAGCTTCAGAGGTATTTAATTTTTTCATACTGATATCCTTATGGTTAAATAGTTTAAATGGCCTTAAAAAATTGCTATTGTTAATCATAGTTAATACATTTTCTATGTATTAATAGCACAGAGGCTTAAATGCACCTCAAGGCAGGTTAACTATAAAGACAAATGATTGCACCGTCATCACTAAAGCCTTATTTCTATCATTTACGGAGTTTTCTCAACTTATTAACGTCATTGTCCTGTAATGGTTATGGGTAATACCTTCAGTTTATGAGTAGTCGTGTAGGGAATGAATAATAAGAGGGTGTCACGAACAAATACAATAGGCTTACATTAATGTAATTCAGGTTTTCGACTACACACTCCAGTGGAATGCGTAGTCGTTCGGAATGCATCCATTACAAAACTTCGACAAGCTGAAACTCTTCAAAGACGAGTTCCATATTTTCAGCATAGGTTCCTTCACGCTCGAAAAAAGCCTGATGTCCGGCTCGCCAGTCATCCAGGCTTAGATCGCCTTCACCTTCTTTACTCGCCTGCTCTGCGGTTATTTCGGAGAATCGCACAAGGCGTAGAGCCAGGGTTCTTACCACGCAAACCGGTTGGCCTTCTCCGCTCAGAATGATGCTGTAGCCACCGGGTGATAATACTGGCCTGTTAGAGGATGCCACCCAGGCGGCGTTTTATGCGCAGGTTGCTGGAATGGCCCGCACCTTCAATGTCACCCCGATGCACTGGCGCAAATACCGTAAAGGCAAACTGGATACGCGGTCAGCGGTAGCCAGCCTGTCACGGCTCGTGAATGCCGAGTGGTGGGAGTGTCAGCTCAAAGCCCAGCGCACCCGCTGGCGTGAGGCGTTGCTGATTGCGGTTGGCAATGTGAATCGGGGTGTTTCCGCCTATGCCAGCAAGCAGGCGATCCGCGAAGTGAAAGCGCGCCGCCAGTCTAACCTGGATTATCTGAACAGCCGGGAACTGGAGAATGCCGACACCGGCGAACGCATCAGCCTGATCGACAAAGTGCTGGCGAGTATCTCCAACCCGGAGATCCGTCGGATGGAGTTAATGGCGATGATTGCCGGTATCGAGAAAGCGGCCGCCGAGTCGGGGCACAAAGGGCTGTTTATCACCATCACCACGCCATCGAAATACCACCCGACGCGCACCCTCGGCAAAACTAACCCCAAGGTGCAGTTTAATCATAATTGGGATGCGGAAGCTTACACCCCCAAAGACGGCCAGCGTTATCTGGTGACGCTGTGGAGCAAGATCCGCACCGCGTTTAAAGATAACGACCTGCAGGTGTATGGCGTGCGGGTGGTTGAACAGCATCACGACGCGACCCCGCACTGGCACATGATGCTGTTCACCAGCAAGGAACAGCGCCAGTCGGTGATCGACATCATGTGCCGCTATGCCATGGCCGAGGATGGCGACGAACGCGGCGCAGCAAAGAACCGTTTTGACTGCAAGCACCTCAATAAAGGCGGTGCAGCGGGCTATATTGCGAAGTACATCGCAAAGAATATCGATGGCTATGCCCTGGACGGTGAACGCGACCACGAAACCGGGGAATTGCTGTCTGAGACCGCCGCCGCTGTGACTGCCTGGGCATCCACTTGGCGCATTCCTCAGTTTCACTCTATCGGCCTGCCTTCCATGGGCGCTTACCGTGAATGCCGCCGTATCCGTTCTATCAGTTTGGCTGATACGTTTGACGACAGCGTTGAGGCTGTTCGCGCTGCTGCTGATGCTGGGGATTTTGCCGCCTATATCCTGGCGCAGGGCGGGGCCAATATCCCCCGCAAGGAACAGACCGTGCGTGTGGCGCGCCGTGTGGCCGATGAACTCAATACCTATGACGAAGAGGTGCAGAAGGTGGTCGGTATTTTCGCGCCGCATCTGGGCAGCACGCACATTCATGAGACCCGCACTACGCAATGGCGCATTGTCGCCAAAGCCGTTGACCTTGAGGGCTTGACCTTAAAAAGCGCCTCTGGCGCGCCTCGGAGTCCTGTCAATAACTGTGGGTGGGTCGGCAGCAGCGAAGCAGCAAATCCGCAGAATAGTGAGCCTGTAGACGACGTGGTGGTGTTGGAACATGCACCGGAAACCGTTATTGACTGGCAGGACATGACCGTGACATGGTCGGTTATGGCGCGGATCAGGGCTAATACCCCACAGGCGAACCGATCTCAACGCAGTCGCGATGCTTATCGGGGGCGCAATGTGGCTCCTTCGGCCCGCTTAATCCCGGCGGAGCGTGACAGATTGCCTCAGATTTACTCAGCGTTAGCACGACAAAACATCAAAGCCGAGCGTTGGTGCGCGGTGCAAAAGTGAAATTCGGTGACATATCAATGCAATATGAACCGGTCAAGGATTGGGCAAGCTTCGAATAATGGGTTGCGTGATCAGAATTAATCAGTGATACTGTATATAAATACAGTTAATTAATGTCGGAGGAAAAGGGGGCATCGGCAAGACATTGAAGACTTGGTGATCCTGGAACGCATTGAACTTATCGCCCGCCTTGGGGTTTGTTATGAGAGCCAAGCAAAAGATAAAGAGATAGCACGGATTTGGATCTCAGAACTTGCAGGAAATGCCAAGGATGACCTTACTGAGCATGTTAAGCCCAAATTTGTTAATGATTCGGTATTGCTCGAATAATTAAATTTATAAAGCTATGCAACTTTTGTATGCTGCCGTATAGGTCGTTGCAATGTTAAGATTGTGAAGCGCTTCCATATGCCACAATTTTTAGATGATCTTTATGCATATGAACCGAGATTTTGATTGAAAATATAGTTATAACAGTAGGATAGCCTGATGAACGCTCAACAATTTGATTTCCTCACTGATAGTGAGCTGACATTACTAGAACGGTATAAAACCTGTAAGGCTATGGCTCGAGGTTATGCTGATAACTATAAAGCTGATAAAGATAGACTTGTCCAAGCTCGTTCATATTGCGCTCAAATAATCAGTACATATTGGGATAGCCTTGCTAAATCTCAAGATAGTTCAATTAAAATCAAACAGATACCACATTCTGTGGTTTTGGCTGAAGTGTCATGCGATGCATTGCAGTTAGCCAAAAGTACGGGTGAGTTGATCGCTGTTTTTCCTGTAGAAGATGCAGGTTACTTGATCGGCTCTATCTATACGGTAATGTTACCTTCATCCTATCGTTCGGAAATCGGCGCTTATTATACCCCTCCGCCTTTGGTATCTCGTTTACTGGATTTAGCTGAAAATACAGGTGTAGATTTTTCTAAAGGTTCGGTTATTGATCCTGCTTGTGGTGGTGGTGCTTTTTTAGCACCTGTCGCATTAAGAATGCTACAGAAAGATAATGGCTCTTCGCCTGAATGGATATTAAGACGCATTGTAAAGCGTCTTAAGGGTATTGAGATTGATCCATTTGCTGCATGGATGAGCCTGAGTCTCCTTGAGGCCGCATTAATGCCACTATGCATTGCTGCTAAAAGGAGATTACCAGAAGATACTATAATTATAGGTGATGCTCTTAAGCAGGTTAATATAGGTAACTTCGATCTTGTTATAGGTAACCCACCATATGGTAGGGTTACATTAGATGTGGAAATGCGAGAAAGATATTCTCGCTCCCTTTATGGACACGCGAACCTATACGGTCTTTTTACTGATTTAGCTATTAGGCTAGCAAAGCCGATAGGTGGCATAGTAGCATATTTAACGCCGACATCATTTTTAGGCGGTCAGTACTTCATGGCATTAAGAACGCTATTAACAGATGAGGCAACACCTTGTGCTTTTGATTTTGTGGCGGATCGTGAAGGTGTTTTCGATGATGTTCTCCAAGAAACGCTTCTTACTACATTTAAGTTAGGTAAGCATAATAATTTTGCTGAAGTATCTTCATTAATACCGAAAGGTCTTAATGATGCTAAAATTGAAAAAATTGGTCATGTAGAAATAGAACATGGTGGGAAAGCCTGGCTACTACCAAGAAATTCAGCAGATGCAGACTTTTTGAATGCTATAAAGCTGATGCCGAATCGGTTATCTGATCTTGGGTATAGTGTGTCTACTGGCCAATTGGTTTGGAACAGGTTCAAATCCCAATTACGCACGGAGCCAACCAAAAAAAGTTTCCCACTTATCTGGGCTGAGTCTATTACGAGCTCTGGATTTAAATTTAGTGCAGACCGTCGGAATCATGTTCCCTATATTGATGTTTATTCAGATCAATCACATTTGGTGACATCACAGCAGTGTGTTTTGGTGCAAAGAACAACATCAAAAGAACAGAGCAGAAGATTACTAGCTGCTGTACTCCCACAGGATTTTATAGATAAAAGTCACGGTGTTGTTGTTGAAAATCATATTAATATGATTTACTCGCATGAGTTATTTACGTATGTAAAACCAGAAACTATTGCTGCAATATTAAACTCAAAAATAGTGGATCGTGCATTTCGCTGTATTAGTGGTAGTGTTGCTGTTTCCGCCTATGAGCTTAATTCCATACCTCTTCCAAGTGTCGAGGAAATGTTAAAAATAGAGAGGATGGTATTTTCTGGTGGTTCTAAAGAAAAAATTGAGAAAGTAATATCAAAATTCTACGGAGTGAGTTTACAGTGAGCTTACCAAAAGTCCCAAAATTGGAAGTTATAGCAGAAAGACTTCCGATTATATTTCCAGAAGGTACGGAGAATAGAAACTACGTTATACGTGAGATGGCTGCTAAAACACTGTATGTTATGTTTTATGCTGGAGCCATATATGGTACTGATAATTGGATAAGACCAAGTCAGGTTACTGATATGGGGACAAAACAGGCGAGTATTGTTGATGATGCGAGTCGCAAGAATTGGGTCAAGATGACTTTATCTAGTAAAAAAGATCGCCCAATTGATGCTTGGTATGCAGCTAATTCCCGAGAGCCTGTCAGAGACGAAACTATTCGTTCAGGTTTTATACCTTGCGGTGTGGTAATAGAACGAAGTGGTATTCCTACAACGTCATCGAAGCCGAAGTATAGTCTTGAACCATCTTTTGCAAATTTATTTGATGAAGAGTTGATTGGTAGTGATTTAGATATTGCTATAACACAATGGCAAAGTACCTATTTAAATAAAGCCGCATTATCTAGATTACGTCTTATGAAATCAGGAGCTGCGATTGCAGAAGATGCAGTAGTTGTTACTTTTCCAAATGGTGAGCAAAGGACATTGGCACCAGGACCTTCAAGTGTGATAGCTAAGGCTGTTATTGAGGTTTTTGCTCCAACCTTTCTTAAATCTCCGGCCATTCTCTGGTTATCGGAATCTGGTAATAAAGTCGTTGCTCGTGATGAAGGATTAGCAAAAGCATTAGGTTTAAGAATTGATGCATCTAAAGCACTTCCCGATATAATCCTTATCGACTTAGGGCATGATAGCAGTGGCGCAGATATGTTAGTTGTGTTTACTGAGGTCGTAGCTACTGACGGACCAATAAATAGAGAGAGGAAGAGTACGTTAACAAAATTGGCTCTGGAGGCAGGTTTCAGCGAAAGTCACTTAGCGTTCCTAACCGCTTTTATGGATAGGGGGAGTACGCCGTTCAAAAAATCAATCTCTGAGTTGGCTTGGGGTTCTTATGCGTGGTTTGTGTCTGAGCCTGAGAATTTGATTGATTTAAAGGATGGCCAGCCAGTTAAATTATCGGATAGAAGCTGAGTTGATACTGCTGATAGTAGGGATGCATGCATTGAGTGCATGAATTTGCATGATGATCCGGTGTGGTTTTTACCCGCGTAGAGCCTGCCCTGGCGCAGATCGTGCCGGATCACGCAACTGCATGAAAAGTGACACATGAAGCGGGCAGGCGAGGCGGGGATAGCATTGCGCGCATCATTAAGAGACCTCATAGACTATATACCCTAAATAATTGAGTTGTATTTATGCGGCAAGACCGAGAATCGCCAAGCGTATAGCAAACTACGTGACTGGTGCGAACGGAAGCAGTTAACACCCATACAGATTGAAGTATGACGAGAATAAAGGATAGCTCTAAACCACCTCATCGAGAGGTGGTGATTTAGAATCAAAGGGTTTCTATTCTTTTTAAGAATGTATCTAATTCTTTAATTTTTCTACAATTTGGAGATAGCTTTGCTATCGAAATGTCATTGTGGTCGTACTGAATTTTTGCTAATCTTTTACTACTACTTCTTAACTCAATGTTAGTTTCTTTTTCAAGGTCAATATTTGCATTATCTATTCGTGAATGGATGTATTTTTTTATCCGCATAAGCCATTCACTAATAAAATAATAAACATATTTACCTCTAGTTAATTGATCTCTATCTAATGTCGATATAATATCATAATATATCTTTTCGTCTTCATTGAGATTTTCCAATCGACTGGTTATTATTGGGATTTCTTTTATTTTTAATATAACCTTATCCTTTTCTATTTTATCAAAAATTTCATCATTCTTCGGAAACTCAATACCCAACCCAAGTATTCTAGACATAAATAATTGAATGGAAATGTTTTTTATTTCATTATAAAAACATTCCTTGGCTTTGGTATAGTGCATCATTACACTATCGATAATATTTCTATTCCTATCATCTAACTTAAATGTTGATATTAAAAAATGTTTTATCACTCTATCGTCAGAAAGTGGGTTCTCAATAGCATAAAAAGGAAGTGTCATTATGTTTTTACTATAATGGCAATATAATGAATAGTCTTGATCGACAAAAAAATAGGTTTCAGAAAGACTGTCATTTTTTTCTTCAAAGAGCTCATCATAAAGAGCTACTGACTGTTCTTTACCTGCGCCATTTATATGTGAGTATTCTTTTTCAAAACTACAAAGATTTAAAGCATGATGATAGAAGTCATAGTCATCGTCACCTTCAAATACAAATAATATCCTGCCTGATTCTTTGTTCTTGATTAACTTCAATCTCAAAACACATGGTTTTCTTATAGAGTCCATCATCATTTTAAAACGGTCAACGGCCATGTCAAAAGACCTCAATATTTAACAACTTTAAGTGATTTAACTTCGGTTTTTAATTCATTATCAAAAACAAATGGAGAATGTGTTATTGCTAACATTTGAATTACAGAAGGACTGTTTGCGATATCCACAAGCACATGCTCCTGCCATTCTAATGATAATGAAAGTTCAGGCTCATCAATTAATACTATCTTCATTTTTGTGTGATCAAGGTACATGTGAGCCATCAAGGATATAATCTGTTTCTCACCTGAAGATAGGTCTTCTAACTCAATTGTATTATTCGTATGTAAATCCTTCACAATAACCTGAAGTGATTCAACATCAAAATTCAAAGATTTAGAGTCGTCAGAGAGTTGAAGGTACTTATTACAAATACCAACAAAACTTTCTATTTTTAATTCTAGCTCTTTTGTTGAGTCTATTACTGCCTTTAACTTTGATAGGAAGTAAGTAAGCATTTTATTTGAGGTCAATTGCTCTTTACTTTCCATAATATTAGTTACTTCTTGAATAATTCGTCTGTTACTTTCTTTGTCTTTATTAACAACTCGACCTAAAAAACGAGATAGCTCAGAAACTGAGGGGAGTTTATGTTTTGCAGATGTGCTGATTTTTCCGGTCATCATATCTTCAATAATGGTCGCACTCAACGTTCTATAACCCAAGCTAGACCGTCTTTCAATCGAGGAGCTTATTTCTTTCAGTTTATACTCTACATCATACAACCCAAACTCCATATTTGAACTTGATGATTCTTCGCGAACTCTTACAAACTCACCATCGCGAAGCACCACTCTTTCATTATCCTCTCTCGTAAAGCTATCTCTTAGAGTTGCTTTTTCTATACGGCGATAGGTTGGTAGATATATTATGTCAATATCCTTCATTTTAAGTTTTATTTCTTCAATTTCTTGAATTGCCTTAGACTTGACTTTCTTTTCTTGAGGGAATAAATCTACACTATCAATAGAGGCGTAAAATGATTTTAATGTTCTTTTTACATACTCCAAAACATCATCAATATCCGAATGACTATATGGGCTGGATTCGTACATTTTTTTATACCAACTAGTGCTTTTTGCCTCCCTTAATGACTTGTATCTAATAAATGATAAAACATCGTCTACTTGCCCGCTACTTAGTTTTCTGGTGATTTCAAAAAAACGGGGAGGCAACGTTGCGTTTGATAGGAAATCAGAGAAGCTTAATTCGGAAACGTTTATAAGAAAATTTTTATCACTAAATTCTATAGAGATACTTTCACATTTAATCTTGCGTAATTCATCTAACTCTCCTTTCAATGTGGATTTAAGGGCATTTATAAGTGTCGTTTTGCCAGCGCCATTTTCAGCAATTATAATTGTACTTTTTTTGTTAAAGTTCAATTCAATATTCTTATATCCGTACAGCTTGTTGATTGAGAATTTTCTAAGTTCAACTGTCATGATAGTAATTCCATTTGTTTTCAGCATGATATGCTCTCATTTAATATATTGTAAAAAATAATTTTTGACTAGTTAATTTTTGAACAACTAATAAGAGGTGTTATCCATTTGAAAGCAAATGAAAATTTACTTATCTTATTCGATGTTTAGTGCGTATTTTTTGAATTGAACTACCTCTTGACCTATCCATTCATTAATTTCCTTCATCCGCTCCTGCAACGGCATCAACTCATTCCTCACAAACACCTGACTCGCCTTTTCCACATCCCCAAATCCCCCGGTGTTATTCGGGATGATCCCCATCATCTGCGGCGGTACGCGGTGCGCACTCAGCAGATCGTCGCGGCTGGAGTTTTTGATATTGAAAAAATCATCCTTAGTGGCGACCTCACTCAACGGCAAAATCTTGATGCCGTCGGGCTTGCCGTTCGGCGCGTACATAAACAGGTTGCGGAAGTTGCCTAACCCTTTGGTGTCGCGCATCGCCTGCCGCATTCGGTCAACGTCGCTGGTGCTCTGCGCTGCATCGGTCATATACAGGATGTAACCGGCGTGTGCGCCGTTCTGGTAATACTTGCGGTGAAACAGCGTGGCGGCTTCAATCAGCCACGCCGAATTAAGCGCGCTCAGCTATTCCGGCAGGTCGTACAGTTCCTGGTTGATATCCGGTTAGATCGAGTGGAATACGCTCCCAGGTGCAAATTGGTGCGCCTCTTTCCAGTCTTGCGCAAACCAGTAGGTATCCGGCTCCACGCCCCGGCGGGTGTATTTGGCTGGGGAACATTGCAGGCGTAGTGGTTCACCGAGCTGGTTTTTGCGCTGTTCCAGGAACGTATTACCGAACACCAGATAATCCAGCGCATAGCGGCTAAACTCCTGCTGGCTTAACAGCGGGTGCGAGATAAAGGTGGACGCCAGAATATTACGCTTCACAAACATCGGCGAGCTGTGGTGTACGGCGGCTCGCATACTGCGCGCCAGCCCGTCAAAGCTGATCGGCGGTTCGTACTATTTGCCATTGCCGCAGCACTCCAGGTGGTCGAGGATTTTCCGTTTGTCAATCACCGGCGAGGGTTCCCCAAAGGTAAACGCCTCCACGTTCTGCGCGGCGGTGGGTGGGGTTGCGTGCTGTGTTGTGGTCAATGCCTTGCGGCTCTTGCGCTTGCTCATCAGTAAAACTCCAGAATGTTCGGGCTGCTGTGGCCGCTCCCGGCGGTCAACGGTTCATTTAACAGGGCGTGCATGATGGCCCAGGCCAGATCCGCATGGCTGGCTTCTTCACTGCGGCTGGCGGTGTAGGTCGAGCGCGCGCAGCTGGCGGTCATGGTTTTGCGTATCGCCATAAACGATGCGGTGATGTCGGTGTGGCTGGTGTCGTATTCCAGGCAACCACGCCCGATGGTGTCCTTGGCTTTCAGCACCATCGAGGTCTTGATTTCCGGGGTGTATTTGATTTCACGGGTAGCGGGGAAAAATTCGCGCACCAACTGGAACACCCCTTGCCGACGGTGGTCGCATCGATACCGATGTATTCCACGCAGTATTTCTCGGTGAGGTCTTTAATCTTCTGGGCTTGGTCGGCAAAGTTCATCCCCTGCCACTGGTGGCGCTCCGGCACCCTGAACCTGCCCCCGGCCACCATCGGCGGGGTGATAACCGCGCATCCGGCGCTGTCGCCGCCGTTGGCCTCCGAGGGGGCGTAACCAATCCACACCGGGCGATAGCCAAAGGGCCGCACCGCATAGGGGTTGACGTCGTCCCACTCTTCCAGCGTATCCACCATGCAGCCCTGCAACTCGGTGAGCGGAAACACCGAGACGATCACCATCGTTTCCTGATGTCGATCATGAACAATTAGCGATTTATGCAAAGAATCGATGCAGCGAGCATGACAAAACCCTTGTGTGGTGAGCTCTGTGGGCACTCATTGAATACTGGAACACTATGTGGGAAATTATAGAGTAACGATATATGCCCAATACTTACTCTCTACTTTACATAAGGGGAAAACTTGAAGAGACTCATTTTGCTTTCATTTTTTATCGTGTCTAGCGTTGCAAATGCACAGGGCTGCCTTGGTGATCCCCAGCCAAAAACAGTTGAAATGCTACAAGCATTTGATGAGGTTAAATTACCCTATACATATGTACCGGCTAGCGTTAATTATGATGCTAATGGTGATATACCTCGTAAATCACTGGAGTTCAACAAGAAACATGCGCTGCAATTAAAGCAAATTATTGCAGTAGGTGAATGGCGGTCGCAAGATAAAAATTCACCACGAGAAGAGTTGGATGTGATTAAAAGCAGGGTAACTATTACTGAGGAGAATTCAAGCGTTGATGAACGCTATTTTTTACCTTTATTCAGGTTTTCATTACCTGATGGTAAGGCTGCTATTGCGATGAGAGTATTGCCTTTATACAGTGAGTCCACCGAGAAAACATGGGTTGCGGTTTTATGCTCTGATGGCAGGGTTCAAAAGGTGAGTGATATTGAACCTGGCTCCATGCGCTCTGATATAGAAGATTATATATATACAGTGAAAAGCATTATCAATACTGATATGACGGTCAGCTATTGGAGAAATATATTGAAAGACGGGGCCGACATTGGTGGTCAGGCTAAACCATATGATAAAGGTACAATTAACTTGCTAGAGTAGCATCGTGTATTAAAAAGCATTCCAGAAGTTAACACATTTTTAAGCGAGCGACTTAAGATTGTTCGCTTAATTTTGAGAAAAAATGACAAGTCAAGATAGGTTAGCGCTCGAATAGCCTCTGTTGTGCCTGTGATCTTCCAACCGTTCTAAATTGCCGCCATACGTTTAGAGCGGCATCCTTCCCCCCATGAATACTCAAACCAACATCCTGCGCCTGCTGCGCAATCTGATCCGCATTGGCACCGTGAATGCCGTTGACCTGGAGCACGCGCTTTGCCGCGTGGAGACCGGCGACAACCTCACCGACTGGCTGCCCTTGCTCACCTGCCGGGCGGCGCGATCTCGCTCCTGGTGGGCCCCGTCCGAAGGGGAACAGGTGTTGCTCCTGGCGCTCGGCGGTGAACTGGACACTACTACCTTTGTACCTTTGTGCTGCCCGGTATTTTCTCTGATGACTTCCCGGCCCATCGGCCTCTGCTGATGTATTGCATATTGCATTCCCCGACGGGGCGGTGCTTGAGTATGAACCGGCCGCCTCGGGAGGGGGAATATCTGGTGGGGGCGGAGGATAATGTGTTCGCGATACCCACGGTGTACGCCACCCAAAAAGCCGCGATGCGGGCCGCACAGACCAAATGGGAAAAGCTGCAACGGGGTGTGGCGGAGTTCTCGCTGTCGCTTGCCATGGGCCGTGCCGAACTGGTGCCGGAAACCCCGTCCGCGTGAAGGGATTTAAGCAGGTGATCGACGCCCAACCCTGGATAGTCAGCAAGATGGTGCATAACCTGGGTAACAGCGGCTTTACGACGGCGGCAGAATTGGAGGTTTTGCTGTCTGATGTTTCTTATGAATTATCATAATGTGAATTATTTTTGTAAATTCACTTAAAGGTGGTTTTGTTCTTGATCGTGCGCGATATTGTCGTGGCAAATGAGGAAGAGAGGAGGGGATAGTATAATGATGCATTGCCCGCTTTGCAGAACCGCAGCACATGCCCGCACAAGTCGCTATCTGAGTGAGAACACCAAAGAACGTTATCACCAATGTCAGAATATAAACTGTAGTTGTACCTTTGTGACCTTGGAATCAATTCAACGCCAAATAGTGACACCGGGAAAAATTGATATTGTGCCGCCGCATCCAACTAGGGAAAACCAGGGAACGCTGTGGATCTGAAAGAAGCCTGCGAAAGCAGGTTTTTTTTCGCCCATAAAAAATGCGCCGCCATTTTGTCGCCATCGAGTAATTCATTGCATTGTAAGTGATTTTTTTAAGGGCACTAAAATTCAGGCAATAAAAAACCCGCTAGTCTTGAACCTGAAACGGCGGGACTAACGGGCTCCACAAATTGGGGACATCAAAGAAAAGCAGTGGCACTAATTCAGACTATCGTCAGATTGAAAAGTTCTGGCGGTCGATAAAAAAATCCAAAATATTTTAGCCCTGAATCATTTCTTTTGTTGATGCGTTATCCCCATATACCTGGCCATATCACTACAATGAGCGAACCTGCCAGAGTTAACAATACGTTAGCGATAGCGTAGGTCCCAGCATAACCCAGCGCAGGGATGTTACTGCGTGCCGTATCGCTGATGATCTCCATCGCCGGGGCACAGGTTCGCGCCCCCATGATGGCACCGAATAGCAGGGCTCGGTTCATCCGCAAGACGTAAGCACCGAACAGGAAGCAGATGATCACCGGTACCAGGCTGACGATTAAGCCAGCAATCAGCATCTGGCCGCCAACGGCACCCAAGCTGTTCCCAATGCCCGCGCCAGCACTCAGGCCAACGCCCGCCATAAACACCATCAGGCCAAACTCTTTCACCATATTGAGCGCACCCTGCGGGATGTAGCCGAACGTTGGGTGGTTGGCGCGCAGGAAGCCAAGCATAATGCCAGACATCAACAGACCGGCAGCGTTGCCGATGCCGAATGAGAAGTTGCTGAACTGGATGGTGATTTGTCCAATCAGTAAACCGATAATAAAGAAAGCGCAGAAGGCCAGCAGGTCGGTGACCTGGCTGTGAATAGAGATAAACCCGATTTTTTCTGCCACGCTCTTCACACGGCGTGCATCACCGCTAACCTGCAACACGTCACCTTTGTTCAACACAATGCTGTCGTCAATCGGCATTTCAATCTGGCTGCGGATCACGCGGTTCAGGAAGCAGCCGTGATCGGTCAGTTTCAACTGGCTCAGGCGTTTACCCACGGCGTTGCTGTTTTTCACTACGATCTCTTCGGTAACGATGCGCATATCCAGCAGATCCCGGTCGAACACCTCTTTACCGTTACGGAAGCTGGGATCCAGGCGTGCATGAGCATCAGGATAACCCACTAGAGAGATTTCATCCCCGACCTGCAACACGGCATCACCATCCGGGTTGGCCAGAATACCGTTGCGGCGAATACGTTCGATATAACAGCCCGTTTGACGGTAAATACCGAGTTCACGCAGATTTTTGCCGTCTGCCCAGGCAACCAGTTCCTGACCAACACGATAGGCACGGATCACCGGCAGATAGACTTTGCGCTGGCTATCGGTATCCAGGCCACGTTCGCGGGCAATCTGTTGGGCGGATGTTGGGAGATCCTGATGCTGCAATTTGGGCAGGTAGCGTGCGCCAAAAATCAGGCTCACTAGGCCAATCAGGTAAGTCAGGGCATAGCCCAGGCTCAGATGATCTTGGGCCACCAGCAGCGCCGGGCCATTGGTAATGGTGTTACGCAGCGTATCGCCAGCCCCTACCAGCACGGGCGTAGAGGTCATTGAACCGGCGAGCATACCGGCGGTGAGGCCGATATCCCATTGGAACAGTTTGCCAAGACCGATGGCGAGTACCATCGCTGAACCGACCATCACCAGCGCCAGCATGAAGTAATTTTTGCCGTCGCGGAAAAAAATCGAGAAAAAGTTCGGGCCGGCTTCAACGCCAACGCAGAAAATAAACAGCATAAAACCGAGATTCAGGGCTTCGGTGTTAATGGCGAAGTGTTGCTGGCCGAGCAACAGCGATACCACTAAAACGCCAATGGAATTACCGAGTTGAACGGAACCCAGGCGGAGCTTTCCAAGGCAGAGCCCCAGGGCGAGTACCACAAACAGTAACAGGATATAGTTACCGCTTAACAAACTAGCGACGTTTATGTTCACGTAGGATAACTTATTGTTTACCAGTAAATTCTTGATGTATAAAACTATAAGATATAAATTTACCTATAGAATATAGGGATAAAAACTTATAGAACAGCTAACCAGCGGAAGGCAATTCAGACCATCGATCAGCGGCGCTTATTCTAGTCTCTATGACGCGCGACAGCCAGCATAAAGCATGCCTGTATGCGCCGCCCGATGCATTTAACCCTTTTTATAGCCAAGGAAAAGTTCAGTCAGCGTTGCCAGCTTTGGCTGCGTATCACAACGTCTGTGAGAAGACTGTTTTTACGATGTAGCCAGTGGTCACATCGCTAAAGGGGAGAAGTGTATGACAAGCTATCGCTACTGGCTGGGTATTTGCAGCAGTTTTTTGCTGTTTAGCCTGGTTTTTCTGGGCCAGAAGGGCGGGGTTTTTAGCGGTTCAGAGTCTGCTCATAATGGTGAGACGGGGTTGCTGCTGTTTGTGATCCCTGGTGCTATTGCCAGCTATCTGTCGAGCAAGAAACGCATTTTGTGTCCACTGCTCGGGGCGCTCTATGCGGTGCCACTTTGTCTGTTTATCCGTCATTTCTGGCTGACGCCCGGTTATTCACTTTGGCAGGAGTTGGCGTATATCGTTAGTGCGGTGTTCTGGTGCGTCTTTGGTGCCATGCTATATTTGTTCATGCGGGTTATTATGCATGCGCTGCAGCAGCTTCACTCGCGTGGCAGGCAGTAATGAATCAAAAGGCGCCCTGAGGCGCCTTTTCACTGTTTTACCGCGAACGGTTATTGAAACAGGTTCAGATTTTCTTTGGCATAGGCTTCAAAATCAGTGCAGCCGCCAATGTGCTTCTCATCGATAAAAATCTGCGGTACGGTTTCTACCGGCTTACCGACCGTTTTTTCCAGATCGGCTTTGGAGATACCTTCAGCGTGAATATCAACATAGCGGAAGTTGAAATCGTCACGCTCTTCAGTCAATTTTTCTGCCAACTCTTTAGCACGGACACAGTAAGGGCAGCCGGGACGGCCGAAAATTACAGCAAACATGTCACACTCCTAGTCTGTTATTCAAATCATTGACCGCTATTGTAACGACATTCCATCCGTCATAAAAAGACATCAGTAACGCGATCACTCACGTTCTTGGCCCTTACTATGCCCGTTGCCGCAGGTAAAAAAAAGCAGGATCTGCCTGTTGGTTTGATTCATAGAACCGATTAATCATCAGGGGCTGTTGCGGCGGCGGGGAATTCACTACACTGAGCACAGCAAGTCTGGAGAAGAAAAATATGCGTTCATTCGGTGACTTACCACGCTCGGTATTGGTGCTCGAAGGGTTGGGCATGGTGTTGTTGGTGCTTGCCTACCTGAGTATTAATGACTATGTGCGCTTGCCCGGCATACTGGCTTCGCAACAGGCGGCGGTTGGTATGATTTTCCTTGGTGTGGCGCTGATGGTTCCGGCTGCCGCGTATCTGGTCTGGCGTATGGCACAAGGGTTCAGCCCGCTACTGCGCGATCGCCAACCGCCAGAGAAGGCGCCGCCAACGGATAAAAAAGACCACGGCCCGCAGGAGTGACTGCGGCCATGGGTGAAGGCCTGCCTGTGCAGGTGACAACGTCCCTGGGGTGACGAGTGAAAATTGCCATTCTTTCGCGTGATGGTTCATTGTATTCGTGCAAAAGGCTGCGGGCAGCAGCGGAACAGCGCGGTCACAGTATCGATATTATCGATCCGCTCTCTTGTTATATGAATATCAATCCGGCGGCGCCGACCATCCACTATCGTGGCCGCCAGTTGGAGCGTTACGATGCGGTGATCCCGCGTATCGGCACGGCGATGACCTTTTATGGTACCGCCGTGCTGCGCCAGTTTGAATTGCTTGGCAGTTATCCGCTGAATGAATCTGCCGCCATTACCCGCGCGCGCGACAAACTGCACTCGCTGCAATTGCTGGCGCGCCAGGGAATCGATCTGCCGATTACCGGCTTTGCCCATTCACCGGATGATACCGGCGATCTGATCGAACTGGTGGGCGGTGCGCCGCTGGTGGTGAAACTGGTGGAAGGTACTCAGGGCATTGGCGTGGTACTGGCGGAAACCCGTCAGGCGGCGGAGAGCGTGATCGACGCGTTCCGCGGCCTGAATGCCCATATTCTGGTGCAGGAATATATTCGTGAGGCCCAAGGCAGTGACATCCGGTGTCTGGTGGTTGGCGGGCGAGTGGTGGCAGCCATTGAGCGGCAGGCAAAACCCGGCGAGTTTCGTTCGAACCTGCATCGTGGTGGTACGGCTCGCAAAGTGCATATTACCGGCAAGGAGCGTACTACGGCGATCAAAGCGGCCGCGACGCTCGGGTTGGACGTAGCCGGGGTCGATATTTTGCGCGCCGATCGTGGGCCGTTGGTGATGGAAGTGAATGCTTCCCCGGGGCTGGAAGGTGTAGAAACCATTACCGGGTTGGATATTGCCGGAATGATGATCGAATACATCGAACAGAGTTGTAAGCCAGGCTTTCGGTTGAAATCGGTAGGGGGATCTCAACGGCGGTAAATCCCTGGTTTTTCTGGCGCAAACTTGTCTTGCATCATTCGTAATTATCTGATTAACGAATTTAGTGCCTTTGATCGTGGTATATCGATTGAATATTCCGTAAGCTATGCGCCTTTTCACGTTTTGAATATTGTGAGGCAGGCTATTTATGGATTCACTCATCGTCCCCGATTTGGCGTTATTACGACGTTGGCTGGATCAATTGGGTATCTCATTCTTTGAATGTGACTCTTGCCAGGCGCTGCACCTGCCACACATGCAAAACTTCGATGGCGTATTCGATGCCAAAATCGATCTGGTCGATGATGTGATTTTGTTCTCTGCGCTGGCGGAGGTAAAACCGACGGCGCTGATCCCGCTGGTGGCCGATCTGAGCCAGATCAATGCCAGTTCGCTGACCATCAAGGCATTTGTCGATATTCAGGATGATAACCTGCCAAAACTGATCGTCTGCCAGTCGCTGAGCATTGCCGTTGGCGTGGCTTACGAACAGTTTGCTCACTTTATGCAGCAGGGTGAAGAACAGATCTCGATGGTGATCCTGGAAGCCAGGGCGAATGATCTGCTGTTTATGGGGGATGAAGAAGAGAACCCGGCTACTGCTGCCCGCCAGCCAATGTTGCACTGATTCCCGCTGTACGTTATGCATGCCGTAGCTCCGGCGGCATGCTGCTCCTGTTTCCCCCTGTAATGAAATGTTCTGCATTTTTCTCTTATAGCCCTATATTTCTCGCTGTTTGTGCCGCAATTGGCGTATCACATAAAGAACTAGTGCATAAACAATCGATAAAAGGCGTTTTTTACTGTGAAGACTGGTACACCCCGGCAACTCCGGTTATGCTGCTGATTCTGTTAAGGGCTTGCGTTTCTCTTTGCGCGCGCGCGGGCTGTGCAGATGAAAAAAGTTTATGTAATCAATTGCATAGCCATTCATTCGCGATCGTAACGATTGCGCTCGATGAGTCGAAGGTTTTGTATCCATTCAGGATACAAATTTACCCCCTTGTTTTTGGAGGAAGTTACGGATGGTCAACCAACGTAAAAAGTGGTTATCGGGTGTTGTCGCCGGTTTGCTGATGGCGGCTTCCGTCACCGCATCAGCCGCGGAGAATACGCTGCACATCTACAATTGGTCCGACTATATTGCGCCGGATACCCTCGCTAAATTCCAGAAAGAAACTGGTATTAAAGTGGTGTATGACGTCTTTGACTCCAATGAAGTATTGGAAGGCAAATTGATGGCGGGCAGTACCGGTTATGATCTGGTGGTGCCTTCGTCCAACTTCCTTGAGCGCCAGTCCAAAGCCGGTATTTTTGAACCGCTGGACAAGAGCAAGCTACCCAATTACAAAAATCTCGACCCCGAGATGCTGAAATTGGTGGCCAACAACGATAAAGACAACAAGTACGGCATCCCTTATATGATGGTGACAACCGGTATCGGCTATAACGTCGATAAGGTGAAAGCCGTGCTGGGTAAAGATGCGCCGGTTAACAGTTGGGATCTGATCCTTAAACCGGAAAACCTGGAAAAACTCAAAAGCTGCGGCGTGTCGTTCCTGGATGCGCCAAGCGAAGTGTATGCCACCATACTGCACTATCTGGGCAAAGATCCGAACAGCACCAATGCGGAAGATTACACCGGGGCGGCGAACGATTTACTGATGAAACTGCGCCCGAACATCCGTTATTTCCACTCTTCGCAATACATTAACGATCTGGCGAACGGGGATATCTGTGTGGCGATCGGCTGGTCCGGTGACGTGATGCAGGCAGCCAACCGTGCCAAGGAAGCGAAGAACGGTGTAAACGTGGCTTATACCATCCCGAAAGAAGGGGCGCTGGCTTATTTTGACATGTTCGCTATGCCAGCAGATGCGAAAAACAAAGATGCGGCCTATCAGTTCCTGAACTTCCTGCTGAAGCCGGAAATTATCGCGGACATCAGCAACCACGTCTTTTATGCCAATGCGGTGAATGAAGCCACGCCGCTGGTTAAGGCCGAGGTGCGTGATAATCCAAACATTTATCCGCCAGCGGATATTCGTGCCAAGCTGTTTGCACTGAACGTACAGTCACCGAAAGTTGACCGTGTTATTACCCGCGCCTGGACTAAAGTTAAAAGCGGGAAGTAATGTTTAAAAGCTCTGCAGGTAGGGCTTGATATTATCTGACCAGCAGGCGGGGGTTATTCCCGCCTGCTTTGCCATTTTGGGCCATGGCAATTGCTGTGGTTATTTGTACTGCTTTAACCGGAGAGCACCCCGATTGAACGACGCCATTCCTCGTCCTCAAGCCAAATCGCAGAAGGTATTCACCCCTCTGTTGGAAATTCGTAACCTCACCAAAACCTTTGATGGCCAGAATGCGGTCGAAGACGTCAGCCTGACGATCTATAAAGGCGAAATCTTTGCGCTGCTTGGCCCTTCCGGTTGCGGAAAATCCACGCTGTTACGCATGCTGGCTGGCTTTGAACAGCCAACCGCAGGGCAGATTGTTCTTGATGGTCAGGACATGTCCCACGTCCCGCCTTATCAACGCCCGGTGAACATGATGTTCCAGTCTTATGCGCTATTCCCGCATATGACGGTGGAACAAAATATCGCTTTTGGCCTTAAACAGGACAAAATGCCGCGTGCGGAAATCAACGAGCGCGTCACGGAGATGCTTTCACTGGTGCACATGCAGGAATACGCGAAGCGTAAGCCGCATCAGCTTTCCGGTGGCCAGCGTCAGCGCGTGGCACTGGCACGCAGCTTGGCTAAACGGCCAAAACTGCTGCTGTTGGATGAACCGATGGGGGCATTGGATAAAAAACTGCGCGATCGCATGCAGCTTGAGGTGGTGGATATCCTGGAGCGCGTGGGCGTGACCTGCGTGATGGTGACCCACGATCAGGAAGAGGCGATGACCATGGCCGGGCGTATTGCCATCATGAACCGTGGGAAATTCGTGCAGATTGGTGAGCCGGAAGAGATTTATGAGCATCCGAACTGCCGTTTCAGCGCCGAATTCATCGGCTCTGTCAACGTGTTCGACTGCGTGCTGCAAGAGCGGCGGGATGATGCCCTGATCCTGCAAAGCCCCGGCTTGCGCCATGCATTGAAAGTGGATCCTGACTCCTCGGTAGTGGACGGGGTGCCGATCCAGGTGGCTCTGCGCCCAGAAAAAATCATGCTGTGCGAAGATCTGCCGGAAGATGGCTGTAACTTTGCCGTCGGTGAGGTGGTGAATATTGCTTACCTGGGCGACTTGTCGATCTACCATGTGAAATTGCTTAGCGGGCAGATGATCAGCGCTCAGTTGCAGAATGGTCATCGCTTCCGTAAAGGGATGCCAACCTGGGGTGACGAAGTGCGCCTATGCTGGGAAACCGACAGTTGTGTGGTCTTGACGGTGTAGTTGAGAAGGTAAGGAGTAAACTATTATGACATTGCTTTCTGAACGTACGCCGGAGCCCCCGGCACGCACGCCCGGTGCGCTAAAAGCCTTTATCCAGCGTTTGCAGATGGTTCATGGTCGCAAACTGGTGATCGCGTTACCGTACCTGTGGCTGGTGCTGCTGTTTATGCTGCCATTCCTGATCGTGTTCAAGATCAGCCTCTCGGAACTGGCGCTGGCAGTCCCGCCTTATACCGATCTGATGAGTTGGGCGGATAGTAAGCTTGATATCGCGCTGAACTTTGCCAACTATCTGCTGCTGGCCGAGGATCCGCTGTATATCGATGCTTATCTGCAATCCTTGCAGATTGCAGCTATTTCCACGCTATGCTGCCTGGCGATCGGCTACCCGCTGGCGTGGGCGGTGGCACACAGTAAGTCATCGACCCGTAATATTCTGCTGTTGCTGGTGATTTTACCGTCCTGGACGTCGTTTCTGATCCGCGTGTATGCCTGGATGGGGATCCTGAAAAATAACGGCGTGCTGAATAATTTCCTGATGTGGTTAGGGGTGATCGATCAGCCGTTGGTGATCCTCCATACCAATCTGGCGGTGTATATCGGCGTGGTTTATTCCTATCTGCCATTTATGGTGTTGCCGATTTATACCGCATTAACGCGTCTCGATTATTCGCTGGTGGAAGCTTCGTTGGATCTCGGTGCCAAGCCGCTGAAAACCTTTTTCAGCGTGATTGTGCCATTGACGCGCGGCGGCATTATTGCCGGTTCGATGCTGGTATTTATCCCGGCGGTGGGGGAGTTTGTGATCCCGGAACTGCTCGGTGGGCCGGATAGCATCATGATCGGCCGCGTGCTGTGGCAGGAGTTCTTCAACAACCGTGACTGGCCGGTAGCCTCGGCGGTTGCCACTATCATGCTGTTGCTGTTGATTGTACCGATTATCTGGTTCCACAAGCACCAGAACAAGGAAATGGGAGGGCAGGGATGAATAACTTGCCGGTCGTGCGTTCACCATGGCGTATCGCCATTCTGGTGATAGGTTTCACCTTCCTCTACGCACCGATGCTGATGCTGGTGATTTACTCGTTTAACAGCTCGAAGTTGGTCACCGTTTGGGCTGGGTGGTCAATCCGTTGGTATATCGAGTTGTTCAATGATTCGGCGATGATCAGCGCCGTTGGCCTGAGCCTGACCATCGCGGCGGCGTCGGCCACGGCGGCGGTGATCCTCGGTACCATTGCTGCAATGGTGATGGTGCGCTTTGGCCGTTTCCGTGGTTCAACCGGTTTTGCCTTTATGCTGACGGCACCGCTGGTAATGCCGGACGTGATTACCGGTCTTTCGTTGCTGCTGCTGTTTGTTGCCATGGGGCATGCGTTTGGCTGGCCATCAGAGCGCGGTATGTTCACTATCTGGCTGGCACACGTCACTTTCTGTACTGCCTATGTCTCGGTAGTGATCAGTTCGCGCTTGCGTGAGCTTGATCGTTCGATCGAAGAAGCCGCGATGGATCTGGGGGCAACGCCGCTGAAAGTGTTCTTTGTGATCACCTTGCCAATGATTGCTCCAGCCCTGATCTCTGGTTGGATGTTGGCGTTTACCCTGTCGCTGGATGATTTAGTGATTGCCAGCTTCGTTGCCGGGCCAGGCGCCACTACGCTGCCGATGCTGGTGTTCTCCAGCGTGCGTATGGGGGTCAACCCGGAAATTAACGCCTTGGCGACGCTGATCCTGCTGGTGGTTGGTGTGCTCGGTTTTATTGCCTGGTGGTTTATGGCGCGCGCAGAGAAACAGCGTGCGCGTGAGCTGCAAAGGGCCGCCCGTGGCTGATCGCCGTATTTAGCGATTAACCTGACTCAACGCGCCGCCTGACCAGGCGGCGCTTTTTCATCACCCACAAGTAAGTTTTTGTGGGTATACAGTGCTACAATCTGCGCCCTCATTAGTCATCCTGATTTCACGGTTAATATTCATGCATTGCGCTTTGTACTCGGCGGGCACCTGCCGTTCCTGTCAGTGGCTGGAAAAACCTTACCCGCAGCAACTGGCTGAAAAACAGTATCACCTGCAATCGCTGCTTGCTGGGCACCCGGTTGCGGAGTGGCTGGAGCCGATTGCCGGTGAGCAAAGTGCATTCCGCAACAAGGCGAAAATGGTGGTCAGCGGCAGCGTTGAACGCCCGCTGTTGGGGATGTTGCACCGTGATGGCTCACCGGTTGACTTATGCGCCTGCCCGCTCTATCCCGCCAGTTTTGCACCGGTATTTAGCCTATTAAAAAGCTTTATTGCCCGTGCTGGGTTAACGCCCTACAACGTGGCGCGTAAGCGCGGTGAGCTGAAATTCTTATTGTTGACTGAAAGCACCTGCAATGGCGGCATGATGCTGCGCTTTGTGCTGCGCTCAGAGAGCAAGCTGGCGCAGCTGCGTGCTGCTTTGCCTTGGTTACAGCAGCAGTTACCGCAGTTGCAGGTTATCTCCGCCAATATTCAGCCAGTGCATATGGCGATCATGGAGGGGGAATGCGAAATCCCGTTGACCGAACAGCAAACGTTGGAAGAGCAGTTCAATCAGATACCGCTATATATTCGCCCGCAGAGTTTTTTCCAGACTAACCCGCAGGTTGCCAGCCGCCTGTACGCGACCGCGCGCGATTGGGTGCATGCTTTGGGTATCAACAGCCTATGGGATCTGTTTTGCGGCGTGGGCGGCTTTGGTTTGCACTGCGCGCAGCCGCAAACTCGCCTGACCGGTATCGAGATCAGCGCCGAGGCCATCGCCTGTGCCAGATTGTCGGCACAAACGCTGGGTTTGCAGCAGGTTGATTTTCAGGCGCTGGATTCAACCCGTTTTGCTACCGCAGAAGGCAGCGTTCCTGAACTGGTGGTGGTTAACCCACCGCGCCGGGGGATCGGCAAAGACCTGTGCGATTATCTCAACCGCATGGCTCCGGGGTATATTCTCTATTCGAGCTGTAACGCAGAGACTATGGCGAAGGATATTGTGATGTTAGTGGATTACCGTATTGAGCGTGTGCAACTGTTCGATATGTTCCCACATACCGCACACTATGAAGTGTTGACGCTGCTGGTGCGCAAGTAACAAGGGCCCGACAAGCAGGCCCGTAAGACGTAAATGGTCAGCTTACTGTGGGAACCACTTATCGTTGATCGCTTTGTAGGTGCCGTCTGCTTTGATGGCTTCCAGAGCGGTATTCAGTTTGGCCAACAGCGCCTGATTATCTGGGCGTACGGCAATACCTAACCCGGTGCCAAAGTAAGCCGCGTCGGTGACATGCTCACCCACCGGTGCCAGAGTCGGGCTCGTCTTCAGCCATTGGTTGACCACCGCCGTATCACCGAATACGCCATCGATACGGCCGTTTTTCAGCTCCAGAACGGCATTCTGGTAGCTGTCATAAGAGACGGTATTGATATCAGGATGTCTATCCTGCATGTATTTCTGATGAGTAGTGCCGTTCTCCATCCCGACCTTTTTGCCTTTCAAATCCGCCAGCGAGTTGAACTTCCCTTTTTCGGCGATCACGATTGCTGAGTTGGCATAGTACGGCTGAGTGAAAGAAACCTGCTTGCTGCGCTCTGGCGTGATGTCCATTCCAGAAATTACCGCATCGTATTTTTTGAATTTCAGCGCGGCGATCAGGCTATCAAATGCATGATTGGTAAAGGTGCATTCAGCTTGCATCTGTTTACACAGCGCCTTGGCCAGATCGATATCAAAACCGACGATCTGGTTACTGGCATCGAGAGACTCGAACGGCGGATAGGTGGCCGAAGAGGCAAAACGGATGGTATCCGCAGCGCTGGCGTTAAAGGCGATCCCGGCCAGCATGGTGGCGGCAAGCAATAGCTTTTTCATGGGTAAAACTCCTGTCAGAAATGGTTTTTATCGCGCCATCATTGGTTTTTACCTAACGGTATTTTGGATGGCTATGCGGATTAATATGCCATTTAATGAATTTATATGCAATTTAAATGACTTAAAATTTAATTATGCGTATAAAAAAGCCCTGCATTGAGCAGGGCCGAATGGAGCAGGGTGCAATCAGTTGCGACGTTCAAATGCCAGCGCGCGGCGTTCAATCAGGCGCATCAGCAACGTCAGCAAGCCGTTGACGCACAGGTAAACGATACCGGCGGCACCGAACACCATCACATCATAAGTGCGGCCATACATCAGTTGGCTGTAGCCCATTACCTCCATCAGCGTAATGGTATAAGCCAGCGAGGTACTTTTGAATACCAGTACCACCTCGTTGGAATAGGACGACAGCGCACGCTTGAAGGCAAACGGCAGCAGAATCCGCAGCGTTTGCTTGCGCGACATGCCCAGCGCTTCGCAAGACTGCCATTGGCCTGCCGGGATAGCGCGCACCGCACCGTGGAACAGCAGGGTGGTATAGGCCGCACTGTTTAGCGCCAACGCGATCATCGCACACAGCCAGGGCTGCGAAAGCAGGCTCCACAGCCATGGATATTCGCGGATCGCCGGGAACTGGCCTGGGCCGTAGTAGATCAGGAAGATCTGCACCAGCAACGGAGTACCGGTGAACAACGTAATGTAGATCTTCACCAATGGGGTGAGCACTGGCGTTTTCAGCGTCAGGATCACCGTCAGCAGCAGCGACAACAGCAGCGAAACAAACAGCGCCACAATGGTCAGCGTCAGGCTGGTGTGCAGCCCTTTGAGGATCTCGGGTAAGAACTCAAGCATCAGGATGGCCCCCGTTCAAAACGCGTCGTACGGAGTTCGATCCGTTTGAGGATGTACTGGCTGAGCAGGGTGACGACCAAATAGATCGCCGCTGCGATCACATACCAGGTAAACGGCTCCTGAGTACGGGTGGCGATACTCTTGGTTTGCAGCATCAAATCGTTGACGCTGATCAGCGATACCAGCGCGGTATCCTTCAACAGCACTAACCATTGGTTGCCTAATCCAGGCAACGCGTGACGCCACATCTGCGGCATGATCAGGCGGAAGAAGATCGCCGCTTTCCCCAAGCCCAGCGCCTGGCCGGATTCCCATTGGCCCTGTGGTACGGCTTTCAGCGCGCCACGCAGCGTTTGTGAGGCATAGGCCGAATAGAGCAGGGCCAGGGCAATCACGCCGCACAGGAACGGGCTGACGTCGAAGTTATCGATAGCCAACTGTACCGGCAACTGGAACAGGCCAAAATTCAGGGTAAAGCCGTCCGACAGCATCAGTAACAGCTGCGATGAACCGAAATAGATGAACAGCACCACCAGAATTTCCGGCAGGCCGCGCAGCAGGGTCACCCAGGCGGTGCCGAGCCAACTGACCACTTTCCAGCGCGATGACTCCCAGACGGCAAACAGCATCGCCAGGATCAGCCCGAGGACCAGGGCACAAACGGCAAGGCCGACGGTCATCCCGGCGGCGCTTGCTAAAGGTTGGATTTCATTCATGGATGATGATTACTGCTGGAACCATTTTTTGTAGATGGTTTCGTAAGTCCCATCCTGTTTGATTTTATCCAGGGCGGCGTTGAACTTGCCCTGTAGTTCGGTATTTTGCAGGCGTACGGCGATGCCCAGCCCGGTACCGAAGTAACCTTTGTCCGTCACCTTGTCACCCAGGGTAGCCAACTCCGCGTTCTGCTTCAGCCAATCGTTGACCACGGCGCTATCACCGAATACGGCATCAACACGGCCATTTTTCAGATCCAGAATGGCGTTCTGATAGCTGTCGTAAGGCACGGTGGTGATTTCCGGGTGCTTGTCGGTCAGGTATTTCTGGTGAGTGGTGCCGTTCTGCACGCCAACGCGTTTACCTTTCAGCGCAGCCACGTCGGCCACTTTGCCTTTCTGGACGATGAACAACGCCGAGTTGGCATAGTAAGGTTGGGTGAACAGCACCTGTTTTTCACGCTCAGGAGTGATATCCATCCCAGATATTACCGCATCGAAACGCTTGAACTTCAGGCTGGGGATCAGGCTGTCAAAGGCCTGGTTGGTGAAGCTACAGTCGGCCTGGATCTCTTTACACAAGGCATTAGCCAGATCGATGTCAAAGCCCTGGATTTTATTGTCCGCACCGATAGATTCGAACGGAGGATAGGAGGCCTCCATAGCAAAACGGACGGTTTCAGCCGCAGAGGCGGAAACACTGATGCCAGCCAGAACGGCGGCAATGATGAATTTTTTCATCGCAAACTCCCCTAAAAACAGCAAATCAATTTATTAGTGTGATAAATAGTTGGCAAATTCAGCGGTTTGCGGCTGCGCAAAGTGGCTGGCATCGCCCTGTTCCACGATATGACCGTTTTCCATATACACCACACGGCTGGCGGTTTTACGCGCGACTTCAACTTCGTGGGTGACGATCACCTGAGTGATACCGGTACCGGCCAGTTCGCGAATGATGCTGACAATCTGGGCGGTGATTTCCGGATCCAGCGCGGCGGTTGGCTCATCGAACAGCAACACCTGGGGTTCCATCATCAGCGCACGGGCAATGGCCACGCGCTGTTGCTGACCACCGGAAAGATGCAGCGGGAAACGATCGGCAAAGTCGGTCAGGCGCAGGCGCTTGAGCAGCTTATCGGCACGCTCCATCGCCTGTGCCTTGGTCAAGCCAAGCACGCGGCAAGGAGCTTCGATCAGATTCTGCACCACGGTCAGGTGGGGCCAGAGATTATATTGCTGGAATACCATGCCGACGTTCTGGCGTAGCTCACGGATGGCTTTTTCACCCGGCGCGTGCTTGAAGTCGAACTGATTGCCCGCGATCTGCAGGTGGCCTGAACGTGGCATTTCGAGCAGGTTCAGTACCCGCAACAATGAACTTTTCCCCGCGCCGCTTGGACCAAGCAGCACTAAGGTTTCCCCTGCTGGGCAATCCAGGGTGATGTTAAACAGCGCCTGGTGTGCGCCGTAAAAGCAATTGATATCTTTTAGTTGAATACTCATGCGCCGGAATTGAATAGACATTGATGCCGCGAATGTTAACTTCCACAGAATACTTATGCAATCTTTGTGAGTTAAAATTTATTACTGTGCGTCATAACGATGAAACAATAGCACAAGATACCGCGACTTACGCACGAATGGCGGATTTGTCGCGCACTGTGTGATATTGGTAGCGAATTTTCTTAAATCGCTGGAAATTTGTGCGTAATCAAGGCGTGCTGCCGGTAATCGGCGTATAGCGTGCACCGGCTGAGGTGATATCCTTAATCAGGAAATCCGTGAAGAACACAGGAAGAAACAGGTGAACATCAGGTTAGGGATCGTTGCCATAGCGCTAATGCTGCTGGTGGGCTGCCAAAGTTCAGGGCACGACACGCTGGTGGATCGCGGCAGTTATCGGTTGGAAACCCAGCATCAGGCGCAGGGAGCCGATCAGCGTATCCGTTTCCTGGTGATGCACTACACCGCCGAGGATTTCCATTCTTCGCTGAAAACCCTGACCGATGAACACGTCAGCGCCCATTATCTGTTGCCTGAGCATCCGCCATTGCGCGAGGGCAAACCCGTCGCCTTTCAACTGGTTCCTGAAGAGATGCGCGCCTGGCATGCCGGAGCCAGCAGTTGGCGCGGGCGTAGCAGCCTGAATGACACCTCGATCGGGATTGAGATCGTCAATCCAGGTTTCAGTCGTACTTTGCTGGGCAAACAGTGGCAACCCTATACCGCCGAGCAAATCGATCTGCTGATTCGCCTCAGTAGCGATATTGTACAGCGTTATGCCATGCAACCGACGGATGTGGTGGGCCACAGCGATATTGCTCCGCAGCGTAAACAGGATCCGGGGCCGTTATTCCCTTGGCAGCAGCTGGCGCAGGCGGGCATCGGTGCCTGGCCGGATAAGCCGGTGGTAGAACGTTATCTGGCGGGGCGCGATAAACAGCTACCAGTGCCGATGGCTACGCTGTTGGAGAAGCTGGCACGCTATGGTTACGGCATCGATCCACTGTGGGATGCAAAGCAGCAGCGGAATGTGGTGGCGGCATTTCAGATGCATTTCCGGCCCAGCGATTATCGCGGTGAGCCGGATGCAGAAAGTGAGGCGATTATTGATGCGCTATTGGCAAAGTACGGCGCAGTTCGCTGATCATAAACCGTGCAGTTTGCCGTGATCCTTCAGCCAGCGGGCCGTGTGGCTGATGCCTTCTTCCAGCGAAATCAGCGGCTGATAGCCTAATTCCTGTTGTGCTCTAGAGGTATCCAGCGTCAAATCGAAGTTGAGTTTGGCTACGCCATAATGGGTCAGTACCGGCTCTTTCTCGCTTTTGTTGCTCAGCTTTTCCATGCCGCGCGCCAGCATATCCAGCATCGGATAAGGCACTGAGCGGATGCGGCACTTCATGCCCAGTTCGTCGATCAGTTGCTGCACCACCACACGCAATGGGCATACCTGCTGATTGGTGATGTTGTAAGCCCGGCCTGACGGGGTATTTTCTTTCTGGGTCGCCAGCCACATGGCGTGGACCGCGTTTTCCAGATAAGTCATATCCACCAACGCATTACCGCCGCGCGGCAGCAGCAGGCTGCCATAGTGCTTAATCATTTGCAGCAGGCGCGGCAGCATCACTTTGTCGTGCGGGCCAAACAGCCCTTGAGGGCGCAGAATGGTAAAGTGGGTTTGCGGGTTGGACAACGCCAGTTGCTGGATCACCTGTTCACCGGCGGCTTTGCTGCGGGCAAATTCATTAGCAAAACGCAGTGGGCGGAAATCCTCACCCACGTTGCGATGATGCCGGTAATCGAAGTAAATCGCCGGTGAAGAGATATGGATAAACTGCGAAACGCCGTAAGCCGCCGCCCATTCACCTAAGCGACGAGTGGCACGCACGTTGGCCAGTTCAAAGGCTTTTTCCGTGCCCCACGGGGAAGTAAAGCTGGAGCAATGCCATAACACGTCTACATCCGCTAGCATGGCCTTGGCCTGCGAGGAGATCAGATTAGTGAGATCGGCATGAATGAATTCGGCGCCTAATTTTTCCAGCAGGCTGCCCATTGCCTGGTTACGGCCGGTGGCACGCACTTTTATGCCCTGGCGGCGGAGATATTCAACGGCGTTACGGCCTAAACCACTGGTTGCACCGGTGACCAATACCTTCATAGCGAACTCGAGTTCTCACCAAAAAATCAGGATGCTGAGCGGGGAGTTGCTACTCCCCGGCAAATAGGGCGCCATTCTTTCGTGAATCTGTGCGCTATGCAATCGGAAAGCACCCAACCGCTGCGGCAAACTGTGCGGTTGATCGGTAAATAGGCACTCCGCCATGTTCAAGGGCGCCGGTGGTCGTATTCTTCGGCCAGTTTGGCGATGCGCTTAGCCATACCGCGGAAAATAAACAGGTGCGCAGGCATCATTACAAACCAGTACAACAGCCCGCTGAAACCCGCAGGGTGCCACCAGGCACGTACATCAAGCTGGCGGTGGTCGCCAAAATCTTTGATGCTGAATGTCAGCCTGCCAAGGCCCGGTGCTTTCATGCCGAACATCAGCGCCAACTGGCGCAGCGGCTTCATGGTGATCACCTTCCAGCCGTCCACCAGATCGCCAACCTCTAGCGTATCCCGCGCTGGTCGGCCATAAACGATGCCATTACCCGCCATATCATCCATGCGTGCGCGAATTTGCCACAGGATGTTGGCATAGAAGTAGCCTTCCTTGCCGCCCAGTTGCTGAACCACATGCCACAAGGCGGCACTAGAGGCTTGCGTATCCAGCGTGCAACCTGCGTGCTTCGGGTAAAATCCGTAGCCAGGCCGCCAGCGGGCGCGAGCTTCGGGATCGTAACCCCAGTCGGCGGAGTCGATCACTTCATCCTCGCGGCGCAGCGTTTCCTTTACCGCTTCATCAAAGGTTTGCAACCGTTGTGGGATCAAGGCTTGCAGCGGCTTGCCGTCGGCAGGGAGATCGTGATTCAGCCCCTGGATCAGCGCGCTGGCAATCGAGGTGGGAACCGAGGTAATCATGCTGATAAACCACACCGAAATAAAACGTGTTGGCAGCGGGATCGGGATCAGCCAGCGTTTTTTGCCACTGATGACGATAAAGCGCTCGAACAGGGTTTGATAGCTGATGTATTCCGGCCCGGCGACGTCAAAAATACGGTTTTCCTGTGCCGGGTGTTGCAGTAACTCGGTCATATAGACCAGCAGATTTTCCAGTGCAACCGGAGAAGACTTGGAACGCACCCAGCGCGGCGGGGTGAGGATCGGCAGGTTATAGACCATGTCGCGCATCACTTCGAATGCTGCGGAACCGGGGCCAACGACGATGCTGGCACGCAATTCGGTTACCGGGATACCGCTCTGGCGCAGGATCTCACCGGTCAACTTACGGGCGATCAGGTGCGGCGAGCTTTCGCCCTCCGGTTGCAACGCCCCGAGAAAAATCACCTGTTTGACTTTAGAACCACGCAGGGCGATGCGCAGGTTTTCTGCCGCCTGGCGTTCTTTTTCAATAAAACCATCGCCATCACCCATGCCATGAATCAGGTAGTAGACAGCATCAATCTGCCACAGGGCTGCGGTCAGCGTCTCTGGGCGATAGATATCCACGTAGCGGCAATTCACGCGTGGCCAGTTTTGCTCTTCCAGCCATTCTATGCGACGCGCTGCGGCGGTGATCTCATGGCCCTGTTCCACCAGGCGGGGGATTAGATGCTGGCCGATATAGCCGCTGGCTCCGAGAACCAGAATACGTTGGGGTATCATCAATGCTGCCTTGTGTCATTAACGTTGGTATAAGCGGAGTGACAGGATGCCAAATTTACTGATTAAATGCATTTTTTGTGTGGGTATTCAGCATTGCATTTGAACTGACGTCAGTCCACTATACGCAGCGTATCTTGCTATGAGTTCGTGAACTTCCATGAAAATCAATCATTTCTGTTATCTTTCCCTGGTGCTGGTATCCGTTGGCTGCCTGTACTTTTCAAACCCTCTGTGGGTCTGGTTGTTGCTGGTTAACCTGTTGACGCTGCTGGTTTATGGTGGCGATAAACTTGCTGCCTGCAAAGGATGGCGGCGCGTGCCGGAAATCACGCTACTACTGTTCGGGCTGATAGGGGGTTGGTTAGGTGCTATTTTAGGCCAACAGCTGTTCCGGCATAAAACGCAAAAACAACCCTTTAAGACTTATTTTATGCTCAGCGTGGTGCTGAATCTGCTGGTTATCCTGGGAGCCGGTTACTGGTTCTATGGCCGCATGGTGGTTTGAGATCTTGCATCGACAATCCCCTGAAAAGCGTCAGGGGATTGCGGTTAAACGGCTTCAGGCATGCTGATGCAGAAATGCCTGCCACAAATCGACCACTTTCTGCAGATCCTGACGGCTGACGTTGAGATGAGTCAGGATGCGCGTCAGCGGCCCTGAGCTGATCAACACGCCGTTTTCACGCATCCATGGGCCGAGTTTAGCCGCCATCTCTGGGGATTGACGCAGATACAGGACGTTGGTCTGTGCGCCCGGCTCGGCGATATCTACGCCGATGTTGCGCAACTGCTGTTCCAGCCATTTGGCGTTGTCATGATCGTCCTGCAAACGTTCCACGTTATGCTCGAGCGCATACAGGCCCGCTGCCGCCAGAATACCGGCCTGACGCATACCGCCGCCGGTCATTTTGCGCCAGCGGATGGCACGCTGGATAAACTCTTCACTGCCGCACAGCAGCGATCCTACCGGCGCACCCAAGCCTTTCGACAGGCAAATGGTGAAGGTATCGCAATATTGCACGATGGTTTGCAACGGAACGTTGAGCGCCACGGCGGCGTTGAAGATGCGTGCGCCGTCGATGTGCAGTGCCAGATGGTGCTCGCGGGTGAATTGCCAGGCCTGTTGCAGATAATCAAGCGGTAACACGCGGCCGCTGATGGTATTTTCCAGGCTCAGCAGACGGGTTTTGGCAAAATGGATATCGTCGGGTTTGATCGCTGCCGCTACTTTGTCCAATGGCAGAGTGCCGTCTGGGTTACCCTCGATCGGCTGCGGCTGAATGCTGCCCAGCACCGCGGCACCACCGGCTTCATATTTGTAGTTGTGCGCCTGCTGGCCAACGATGTATTCCTCACCGCGTTGACAGTGGCTTAACAGGGCTACCAGGTTCGCCTGGGTACCGGTGGGCAGGAACAGCGCCGCTTCTTTACCGGACAGCCTGACGGCCTCTGCTTGCAGTGCGTTCACCGTTGGGTCGTCACCATACACGTCGTCACCGACCTCGGCATTAGCCATGACGCTGCGCATGGCTGCGCTAGGTTGTGTAACGGTATCACTGCGTAAATCTATGAGCATACGAATCCTTATCGCCAATCAGAGAAATGGCTTCCATCATAACCGGATTACAGCGCTGAAAAAGCAGAAAATGCAGCGCGCGCTGGATACCCGATCAGGCGAGAGTCACATCGCCCTGTAACTGGCAACTGCAGGCCAAGACATAGCCTTGCTCGATTTCTGCTGGCGTCAGCGTCATGGTACTGCTGGTGGTGTAGTGCCCCTCCACAATGCGGGTTTTGCAGGAACCGCATACGCCAGCGCGACAGGCGGCAAGGACCGGCAGTTTATGGGCCTCTAGCGCCGCGAGCAGCGTACTGCCGACCGGCACGCGGAATTCGCGTAGCGGTTGGCCGATGCGCAGCGTCAGTTGCTCGCCTTGCTCGTTGTGCTGTTCCGCTGAGGTATGGAACTGCTCTTTGTGGAAGCGTGAAGCCGGGACGCCAAGCTGCTCACAGAGTTGCTCCACCTGCTGCATATAAAGCTCGGAACCACAGGCCATCACGATACGCTCAGTGATGTCTGGCGCTACCTGTTGTAAAAATTGTGCGCTGATACGGCCGTTCAGCAAACCAGAGTGCGCGCTTTGTTTGGCGATCAGCGTCAGTCGCAGCTGTGGGTGAGCGGTACACAGATCTTGCCATTCATCGGCAAAAATCACATCTGCCAGAGTACGCACGTTGTAGATCACCCGGATATCGCACTGCGGGCGGTTGGCCACCAGCCAGCGGCACATCGACATCACCGGCGTGATGCCACAACCGGCCGCCAGCATCAGATAGCGGTCGCCAGGGTGCTGGGCACAGCTGAAATCCCCTTGTGCGTCTGACAGCCACAGTACATCGCCGGGTTTAACTTCCTGCGTCAGCCAGCGCGAACCGGTGCCTTCGGGCAGGCGACGCACGCTGAGGCTGATAAAACGGCTTAGGCCGGGTGAAGAGGAAAGGGTATAGGCGCGCAGCGTATCTTCGCTGTTGCGAATGCTGACTAGCGCAAACTGACCAGGTTGGTAGAGGTAAATATCAGGGTTAATCAGGTTCAGCGTCCAGACGTCGGCGGTTTCCTGTTGGATGGAATGCACCTGCATTGGATTAGGGCAAAGTGGGCTGGGTGGGGTCATCGGGCACCTCAAAAATAAAAAACGGGGCTGCTATTGCAGCCCCGGAAAATGGCATTAGCCAAGAAGTGTTTGCATATCTTGCTCTACGGTAGTGATCGGGCGCAGGCCGAATTTATCATTCAGTACTGCCAGCAGGTTATCGGTCAGGAAGGCCGGTGCGCTTGGGCCGGTAACGATATTTTTCACCCCCAGTGACAGCAGCGTCAGCAGGATGACGATCGCTTTCTGTTCGAACCAGGACAGCACCAGGCTGAGTGGCAGATCGTTCACCGTGCAGCCGAGTTTCTCGGAGAGTTTTACCGCCAGCATCACGGCTGAGTAAGCATCGTTGCATTGGCCGACGTCCAGCAGGCGTGGCAGGCCTTCCAGAGTGCCGAAGTCCAGCTTGTTGAAACGGTACTTGCCGCATCCCAGCGTCATGATCAGGCAATCCTGCGGCACGCTGCGGGCAAAGTCGGTGAAGTAGCTGCGATCGTCACGGCTACCGTCACAGCCGCCAACCAAAAAGACGTGGCGCAGTTTTTTCTGTGTGACTAGGTCGATTACCGTATCGGCTGCGTTCAACAGCACCTGGCGGCCAAAGCCGATGGTGATCAGGTGCTCAAGCTCATTGTACGGGAAGCCGTTGAGCTGCTGCGCTTGGTTGATTACCGCACTGAAATCGTCCCCTTCCAAATGTTTGACGCCCGGCCAGCCAACCATGCTGCGCGTCCAGATGCGATCGCCATAATTGCCGACGTTCGGATCGATAATGCAGTTGGAGGTCATCACAATCGGGCCAGGGAATTTGGCGAATTCGGTCTGCTGGTTTTGCCAACCGCCGCCGTAGTTGCCCACCAGATGGGTGAACTTTCTCAGTTCTGGGTAAGCATGGGCTGGCAGCATTTCGCCGTGGGTATAAACGTTGATGCCGCTACCTTCGGTCTGTTCCAGCAACAGGCGCAGATCTTGCAGATCGTGGCCGGAAATCAGGATGGCCTTGCCCGCCACCGGGCGCACGTTGACCGAAGAGGGCTGAGGATCGCCATACGCCAAGGTTTCGCCATGATCAAGCATAGCCATGACGTTGAAGTTCATTTTGCCGATGCCCATAGCGTTATTCAGCAGGGTATCAACATCGCGCGGCGCAGTGCCAAGCCAGGCCATAAAGGCGTGGTAATCGGCGTAGATCTGGTTGTCGAACTGCCCCAGTACATGGGCGTGTTCCATATAGGCAGCGGCCCCTTTCAGGCCATACAGGCACAGCATGCGCAGGCCGTGAATATCGTCGCCTACGTCGGCTTTATCGGTATTGAGTGCAAACTGCGCAGACTGCTGCAACAGCGTTGGCATATCGTTGCCAGCCAGTTGCAAGGCCGCCAGCGGATGATCGACGCGTACGCTGGCGTCCAGCAGGCGGCAGCGTGCGGCCAGTGATTCGCGCAGGGCAATGGTTTCACGCGCGTAGCTGATAATGCGGTCGGAATCGAAATTCACGTTGGTCAGCGTTGAGAAGAAAGCGCGTGGAGAGAAACTGTCGATATCGTGATCGACAATGCCTAACGCCCGAGCCTGTAACGCCCAGGCGGAGAGGCCTTGCAGCGCAGCGACCAGAAGATCTTGCAGGTCGGAGGTTTCTGCCGTTTTGCCACACATCCCTTGAGCGTAAGAGCAGCCGTTACCTGCCGGTGTCCGGATAGTTTGTTCACATTGCACACAGAACATAATCGCTTCCTTTTCAAAGTTGCATTTGTAATGCCTGTTTTTGAGCATAGAACGGCAGGGTGAGCTTAAAAAGACTTTTTTATTAAAACCTTACCTAAACTTGATGTAGGACAAATTAGCACGCGGATGGGAATTATTACGCTTTGCGCCCCGTCATGTTTCAAGCCGCAGGTACGTGGTCTTTCCTGCAGTTCGAGTTATTCAGGGGCGGTGGGAACGCAAGGTGAAAAGGTCAGGAGAACAACGCCATCAGCACCGGCCCCAGCAGGCTCAGCAGGAAACCATGTACGATCGCTGGAGGCACCATTTCCAACCCGCCGCTGCGTTGCAGAACCGGCAGGGTGAAGTCCATCGAGGTGGCGCCGCACAAACCCAACGCCGAGGAGCGGCTGCGGCGCACCAGCGTTGGGATCAGCATAATGGCCACCAGTTCGCGCGCCAGATCGTTGAAGAAGGCTGCGCTGCCCAATACCGGGCCGTAAGCGTCGGTAATCAGGATGCCGGAAAGGGAATACCAGCCGAAGCCGGAAGCCATCGCTAACCCGGTTTTCAGAGGTAGGCCCAGCAACTGCGCCGCCAGCGCGCCGCCAGCCAGTGCGCTGACCGCAACCACCACCGCCACGATCATGCCACGGCGGTTGAGTACGATCTGGCGCAATGTCATACCGCTATTGCGCAACTGAATACCGACCAATAACAGCAGGAAGAGCAGAGCATACTCGCTGCCTTTGCTGGCGAATTGCAGCCACGACCACTGCGTCAGGCCCAGCACAAATCCCCCCAATACCACGAAGCACAGCTTCAGGGATTCCAGCGCCATATGCAGGCGCGAAGGCAGTTTTTCCTGCTTGTGGGTGTTTTTCCACGGCCTGCGGCGCTCCAGCACAAACAACATCAGCAGGTTAGCGCAGAAAATGCACAGGAAAAACACCCCGGTATACTGGAATATCAGCACCAGATTGCTGCTGAGGTTCTCCAGAAATGCCAGGCTGATGCCCATAAAGAACAAAATGACGTACACCATCCAACTCAGCAGACGGTTAATAGTCTGAATCAGGGGTTTGCTGCGCAAGGGAATAAGATAACCGGCGACCAGCGGTAACAGAATAATCAGCAGTCCTGAATACATGATGAAACGAGTGTCCTTTAATCAGGGAGAGGCCGGGAACCCGGCAAGCTCAACACGCTAACTAAAATGAACGCTGGAGTAAAGCAACAGATATGATGATGTCTGCTTGACCTGAAAAGGTTTTTTTGACCATCCTCAAGGGGGATGGTCTTCATATTGGTAGAGTGATTTACCCTTGGTACTTGAAGTTGCAAGGGGATTAGCGACGCTCACTCACTCTTGGGTAGAGTGCGCATGCGAGGTGGATGATGTTCTTAGAACGCGTTGAGATTGTAGGATTTCGTGGTATCAACCGGCTTTCATTGATGCTTGATGACAACACCGTATTGCTTGGTGAGAACGCCTGGGGTAAGTCCAGCCTGCTGGATGCGATGACCTTTCTTCTGGCACCGGAGCAAACGCTGTACCGCTTTGAAGCTCGGGACTTTCACTTTCCTCCGGGTGATGAAGCCGCCAAAGAGCGCCATCTGCAAATTATTTTCACGTTTTGCGAAAAAGATATCGGCCACGCACACCTGCCGCGCTATCGCCATCTGTCACCGCTTTGGTCGAAGGGCGAGGATAATCTGGGGCGTATTCACTATTGCTGTGAAGGTGAATTGGAAGATGATGGAACGGTGTGTACCTGGCGCCGTTTTCTTGATGCCGACGGCAATGCGCTGCACCTGCATCATATCGATCAACTGGTGCATGCGCTGATCCGCATTCATCCGGTGCTGCGCCTGCGGGATGCGCGTTTTATCCGCCGCTTGCGCTCCCGTTCGCTTAACGATCACCTTCCCGCCGACAACGAAGCCTTGGCACTGCAGTTGAATCAACTGACGCGTGAACTGGTGCATAACCCGCAAAAGTTGACCAACTCCGAACTGCGCCAAGGGCTGGCGGCGATGCAGCAACTGCTGGAACACTATTTTGCCGAACTGGGCTCGCAAGTGGCAGGGCCACGCCACCATCGCCAGACCGAAGAGCAGCAGGCGTGGCGTTCGCTAGACAGTCTCAACCGTATGATCGCCGAACCCAACAGCCGCAGTATGCGCCTGATCCTGCTGGGCATGTTTTCTACGCTGTTGCAGGCCAAGGGCAACGTTAAGCTCGATCCTCATGCTCGGCCCTTGTTGCTGGTGGAAGACCCGGAAACGCGCTTGCACCCCATTATGCTGTCGGTTGCCTGGAGTCTGTTTAACCTGATGCCGTTGCAACGGATCACCACCACCAATTCCAGCGCACTGGTTTCGCTGGTGCCAGTGGAGCATATTTGCCGTCTGGTGCGGGAATCCGCCCGCGTTGCAACCTATCGCCTTGGGCCGCGTGGCTTGAGCCCGGAAGATGGGCGGCGTATTGCGTTCCATATTCGCTTTAACCGTCCCTCTTCACTGTTTGCTCGTTGTTGGCTGTTGGTGGAAGGGGAAACCGAAGTCTGGCTGCTGAACGAACTGGCGCGTCAATGCGGTTACCATTTTGAGGCCGAAGGCGTACGGGTGATCGAGTTTGCTCAATGTGGCTTGAAGCCGCTGCTGAAGTTTGCCCGCCGGATGGGAATTGAATGGCATGCTTTGGTTGACGGGGACGAAGCCGGGAAAAAATACGCCAATGCCGTGCGCAGCCTGCTGGATAACCATGAGGACAATGAACGCGATCGCCTGACGGTGCTGCCAGCGCCGGACATGGAGCACTTTATGTACAAAGAGGGCTTCAGCTCGGTTTATCACCGGGTTGCGTCGGTGCCGCTCAAGGTGCAGATGCCAGTGCGGAAAGTGATCCTCAAGGCGGTGCATCACTCTTCCAAGCCCGATCTGGCGATTGAAGTTGCGGAGCAGGCGGGAACATGGGGCATCGATTCTGTGCCGCCGCTGCTGAAAAAAATGTTCTCGCGGGTGATTTGGCTGGCGCGCGGCCGGGCTGATTAGTGTTAAGGAAGACCGTGTTAAACGTGATAATTTATCTGCGTTACCACTTTTGGTAGCCAAAGACTGATAGGAATAGACATTGACGTGGTTGAAAGGACGTAAAAAACGCTGGGCGCTCATCCTGGCTGTTCTGGCGGTGATAGCTGCGCTGGTTTATTGGCGCTCCAGCCATCCTGTGGCGGCGGATTTTAAAACGGTCAAGGTTGCCCAGCGCGATCTGCAACAGAACGTATTGGCGACTGGTCAGTTGGATGCGGTACGTAAGGTTGACGTCGGCGCTCAGGTCAGCGGTCAACTGGAGAGCCTGAAGGTCGAGATTGGCGATAAGGTGAAAAAGGGCCAACTGCTGGCCATTATCGATCCGCAGCAGGCGCAAAACAGCATCCGTGAAGGCGAAGCGACCCTGCAACAACTGCATGCCCAATTGCAGCAGGCACAGGCGGAACAGCAGTTGGCGTCGGTGACTTTGCAGCGCAACCGCGAACTGGCCAAGGTGCTGGCGGTATCGCGTCAGGATCTGGATCAATATGCGACCGAACTGGCGGTGAAAAAAGCGCAGGTGGATACCATCAAAGCGCAGATCATGAAAAATCAGGCCAGCCTGGATACGGCAAAAATCAACCTGGCTTATACCCGCATCGAAGCGCCGATGGACGGCGATGTGGTGCAGATCACCACCTTGCAGGGCCAGACGGTGATTGCCGCGCAACAGGCACCCAACATTCTGACGCTGGCCGATCTGAGCACCATGCTGGTGAAAGCGCAGGTGTCTGAGGCTGATGTGATTAACCTGAAGCCGGGCCAGAAAGCCTGGTTTACCGTGCTGGGCGATCCGAACAAACGCTTCAACGGCGTGCTGAAAGATATTCAGCCGACGCCGGAAAAGGTCAACAACGCCATTTTCTACTATGCGCGCTTTGAAGTGCCGAACCCGGAAGGGGTATTACGCCTGCAAATGACGGCTCAGGTGCATATTCAGCTTTCTGGCGTCAGCGATGCGCTGGTGATCCCCTTGGCGGCATTGGGCGATCAGATTGCCGACAATCGTTATCACGTTGCGCTACTGAAACAGGGGAAAGAAGAACAGCGTGAAGTCACCATCGGCATACGCAATAACGTTGATGTACAGATCGTCAGTGGGCTGAAGTTGGGTGACGAAGTGATTATCAGCCGCGGCGGCTTAGGGGCCCAATGATGGCGGTGTTGTTGGAACTGAGCGGTATCCGGCGTAGCTATCTCTCTGGCGATCAGACGGTGGATGTGCTGAAGAACATCAGCCTGAGCATTGAGGCGGGTGAAATGGTGGCGATTATGGGGGCTTCCGGCTCCGGTAAATCGACGCTGATGAACCTTCTCGGCTGCCTGGATCAGCCCAGCGCCGGTACCTATCGGGTGGCCGGGCGGGATGTGGCCACTCTCAACGGTGATGCGCTGGCGCAACTGCGGCGTGAGCACTTTGGTTTTATCTTCCAGCGTTATCATCTGTTACCCCATCTGAGTGCAGCGCATAACGTCGAAGTGCCTGCGGTTTATGCCGGTTTAGGCAAAGCCGCCCGGCGGGAAAGGGCCGCCGCGTTGCTGCAACGCCTGGGACTGGGCGATCGTATCGCTTATCGGCCAAGCCAACTTTCTGGCGGCCAACAGCAGCGCGTCAGTATTGCGCGGGCGTTGATGAACGGCGGGCAGGTGATCCTGGCGGATGAACCGACCGGCGCACTCGACAGCCACTCCGGCGAAGAGGTCATGACCATCCTCAAGCAACTGCGCGAGCAGGGGCACACGGTAATTATTGTGACGCACGATCCGGCTGTGGCACGCCAAGCCGAACGGATTATTGAAATCCGCGATGGGGAAATCATTGCCGACTCTGGCTCGGCCGTGCGCGGCAATGTGCAGGCCAAAACCTTGGAATTGGCAACCCCAGCGCCTTCCTGGCAGCAGATGTTTGGCCGTTTCCGTGAAGCGCTGGTGATGGCGTGGCGGGCGATGGCGGCCAACAAAATGCGTACCGCGCTCACTATGCTGGGGATCATCATCGGTATTGCTTCCGTGGTCTCGATCCTGGTGATCGGCGATGCTGCTAAACAAATGGTGCTGGCAGATATCAAATCGATCGGTACCAATACCGTGGATGTCTATCCGGGCAAAGATTTTGGTGATGACGATCCGGCATACCGCCAGGCATTGAAATATGACGATTTGGAGGCGTTGCGTGAACAGCCCTACGTCAACGCGCTGTCACCCAAGATCGGCAGCAGTATGCGGCTGCGTTTTGGCAATATTGATGTAGCGGCTAACGTCACCGGCGTTAGCGAGCAGTTTTTCCGGGTTTACGGCATGGCATTTACTCAGGGTACCGGCATTGATCCTATGCAGGTGCAATCTCAGGCGCAGATTGTGGTGATCGACGCCAATACCCAGCGCCGCCTGTTCCCGTACCAGAAAAATGTGGTGGGTGAAGTGATTTTGGTCGGCAATATGCCCGCAACGGTGGTCGGGGTAGCAAAAGAGAAACCGTCGATGTTTGGCAGCAGCCAGGCGCTGAGCGTGTGGGTGCCTTACACCACCATGGCGAATCGATTGGTGGGAAAAGACAGTTTTGATTCAATCACGGTGCGCATTCGTGAGGATTACAACAGCCAGGAGGCGGAACAACAACTGACGCGCCTGCTGACGTTGCGCCACGGTAAGAAGGATTTCTTTACCTATAATATGGACAGCCTGGTACAAACTGCTGAAAAAACCACCCGCACGTTGCAGTTATTCTTGACGCTGGTGGCGGTGATCTCGCTGGTGGTTGGCGGCATCGGGGTGATGAATATCATGCTGGTCTCGGTCACGGAAAGGACGCGTGAAATCGGTATCCGTATGGCGGTGGGTGCGCGCTCTGGCGATGTATTGCAGCAGTTTCTGATCGAAGCGGTGCTGGTTTGCCTGGTGGGCGGCGCGCTGGGGATTACCTTGTCATTCGCCATCGGCCTGCTGGTTCAAGTGGTGTTGCCGGGCTGGCAGATCAGTTTCCCACCTGCTGCGTTGCTGAGTGCGTTTCTGTGTTCTACGGGGATCGGCGTGGTATTCGGTTATTTACCGGCACGCAGTGCGGCCAGGCTGAACCCGATCGATGCATTGGCGCGTGAGTAGCCTGAGTAGTAGACTAATAAAAAATGCCAGTCATAGGTTGGCTGGCATTTTTATGTGGCAGTGCAGAAGAGCTTTGAAGGGCGTCTAGGCCAGTGCCTCGCTTTCCAGCGGCATAATAAGGCTCGCATGATTCCCTTTCGGCCCTTGATGAACGTCAAATCTGACCTGCTGGCCAGCTTTTAGCGTTCGGTAGCCATCCATCTTGATTGTTGAATAATGAGCGAAAATATCTTCGCCGCCGCCTTCAGGGCAAATAAAACCAAAGCCTTTGGCGTTATTGAACCATTTAACAGTACCCGTCTCCATGCTTCTACATCCCTCGCAACGCAATATTTTAGGTGAGATGAATAACTGATTTTGGTGAGTGTAGGGTGGTCAAAAGACCAGCAGCTCACGAAATTACACTCTAGAGCAAATGATCATCACGTCAAGGGATCGGCTTTTGACAGCACCGGGCAGTTCACCAAAGTTTGAAGCAGTTAACGCTATTGACATTGTTTGGTAACAAATTGTGCAGGAAATCGGGTCTGTTTTATCTGGTTTAAGCTGCGGCGCGCTGGCCACGAAGATGGTAAAATAGTAGAGATATTCCCTTTGAATAACCCGAACGTGCCCCCATATCTGGGGTCATGGTTAGAGAAGATGAACCGCGATGGGTAAGAGCAATGATTGGCTAAATTTTGAACACTTGGCTGAAGAAAAACAAATCGATGCGGTAAAACCGCCATCTATGTATAAAGTTATACTTAACAACGATGATTACACACCGATGGAATTTGTGATTGACGTGCTGCAAAAGTTCTTTTCTTATGATATTGAACGTGCAACACAACTGATGCTTACGGTTCACTATCGAGGTAAGGCGATCTGCGGTGTGTTCACCGCCGAGGTGGCGGAAACCAAGGTCGTTCATGTGAACCGTTACGCGAGGGAGAATGAGCATCCGTTGCTTTGTACGTTGGAAAAGGCCTGAATGGAGTCCGATTCAATAGGCGCTATCAGCGTAGCCAGTTTGGGCGTAGGCAGCGCATCGTAGCCCGGAGCGTACATGCAGTACGTTACGTAAGGAGGCGAACACTGCCCTGGCGCAAAGTGGCAAGTAAAATAGTCTGGTAAACAGACTAAAAGGTAATCTATTTGGGAGGTGCCTATGCTCAATCAAGAACTGGAACTCAGTCTAAACATGGCTTTCGCCAGAGCGCGTGAGCACAGACACGAGTTTATGACCGTGGAGCACCTGTTGCTGGCACTGCTCAGCAACCCTGCCGCGCGAGAAGCGCTTGAGGCATGTACGGTGGATCTGGCGGCATTACGTCAGGAACTGGAAGCCTTTATCGAACAAACAACGCCTACGTTGCCCGTCAGCGAAGAAGAGCGCGACACTCAACCGACGCTCAGCTTCCAACGTGTGCTGCAACGTGCGGTATTCCACGTGCAATCTTCTGGTCGTAGCGAAGTCAGCGGCGCCAACGTGCTGGTGGCGATCTTCAGCGAGCAGGAGTCGCAGGCGGCTTACCTGCTGCGCAAACACGACGTCAGCCGTTTGGACGTGGTGAACTTCATTTCACATGGTACGCGTAAAGATGAGCCGGGCCAGGCCCCGAATGCGGAAAACCCGGTAAACGAAGAGCAGTCCGGAGGGGAAGACCGTATGGAAAACTTCACCACCAACCTGAATCAACTGGCCCGTGTGGGCGGCATCGATCCATTGATTGGCCGTGACCGTGAGCTAGAGCGTGCTATTCAAGTGCTGTGCCGCCGCCGTAAAAATAACCCGCTGCTGGTGGGTGAGTCCGGCGTGGGTAAAACCGCGATTGCCGAAGGGCTGGCCTGGCGTATCGTGCAAGGGGATGTGCCAGAAGTGATGGCAGACTGCACGCTGTACTCGCTGGATATCGGTTCGCTGCTGGCAGGGACCAAATATCGTGGTGACTTTGAGAAACGCTTCAAAGCGCTGCTGAAACAGCTGGAGCAGGATCAGAACAGTATCCTGTTTATTGACGAAATTCACACCATCATCGGTGCCGGTGCGGCTTCCGGTGGGCAGGTGGATGCCGCTAACCTGATTAAACCGCTGCTGTCGAGCGGCAAAATCCGGGTGATCGGTTCTACCACCTATCAGGAATTCAGCAATATTTTCGAAAAAGACCGTGCTTTGGCACGTCGCTTCCAGAAAATAGACATTACCGAACCGACGCCGGAAGAGACCATTCAGATCATCAATGGTCTGAAAACCAAGTACGAAGCGCACCATGACGTGCGTTATACCGCCAAGGCGATCCGCGCTGCGGTTGAGCTTTCGGTGAAATATATCAACGACCGTCATCTGCCGGATAAAGCGATTGACGTGATTGACGAAGCGGGCGCGCGTAGCCGGTTAATGCCGATCAGCAAACGCAAGAAAACCGTTAACGTGGCGGATATTGAATCTGTGGTGGCGCGTATTGCACGCATCCCGGAAAAAACCGTCTCTGCCAGCGATCGCGACGTGCTGAAGAGCCTGAGCGATCGTCTGAAAATGCTGGTGTTTGGCCAGGATCCGGCGATCGAAGCCTTGACCGAGGCGATCAAGATGAGCCGTGCTGGCTTGGGCCAGGATCGCAAACCGGTAGGTTCCTTCTTGTTTGCCGGGCCGACCGGCGTCGGGAAAACCGAAGTCACGGTGCAACTGGCAAAAGCGCTGGATATTGAGCTGCTGCGGTTTGATATGTCCGAGTATATGGAACGTCACACCGTCAGCCGCCTGATTGGCGCACCTCCAGGCTACGTGGGTTACGATCAGGGCGGTCTGCTGACCGATGCGGTCATCAAGCATCCGCATGCGGTGGTGCTGCTAGATGAGATCGAGAAGGCGCATCCGGACGTGTTCAACCTGCTGTTGCAGGTCATGGACAACGGTACCCTGACCGATAACAACGGCCGCAAGGCAGATTTCCGTAACGTTATCCTGGTGATGACCACCAACGCCGGTGTGCGTGAAACAGAGCGTAAATCGATTGGCCTGATCGAGCAGGACAACAGCATTGATGCGATGGAAGAGATCAAGAAAGTGTTCACGCCGGAATTCCGTAACCGTCTGGACAACGTTATCTGGTTCAACCATCTGTCTCCGGCGGTGATCCAGCAGGTTGTCGACAAGTTTATTGTCGAACTACAGGCGCAACTGGATGCAAAAGGCGTGTCGCTGGAAGTGAGTGACGAAGCGCGTGATTGGCTGTCAGTGAAAGGCTATGACCGTGCGATGGGGGCTCGCCCAATGGCGCGTGTGATGCAGGAAAGCCTGAAGAAACCACTGGCTAATGAACTGCTGTTCGGTTCGTTGGTGGACGGGGGTTCGGTGAAAGTTGAGTTGGATAAGGACAAAAAACAGCTGACTTATCACTTCCTCAGTGCTGCAATGCGTAAAGCCGACGAAGGTGCGGTGCACTAAGCGGTAAGCAGACAAAGAAAAGCGATGCTTCGGCATCGCTTTTTTTATACGTGAATTTCACGTGGAACAGAAATGAGTGAGCCCTCTCAGTTTACTCGCGCCGGTACAACTCGGTGGTGAACGTTGCTGCGGGGGTAAACGGAAAGGGCTCCTGAGGGATCACATCCTCAATGTTGCCAAATGCTGGCAACGGGTGAGCCGATTAACGGCTACGGAAGACAATGCGGCCTTTGCTCAGGTCGTACGGGGTCAGCTCTACAGTGACTTTGTCACCCGTCAGGATGCGGATATAGTTTTTACGCATTTTACCGGAGATATGAGCGGTTACCACGTGCCCGTTTTCCAACTCAACGCGGAACATGGTGTTCGGCAGCGTATCAAGAACGGTGCCCTGCATTTCAATATTGTCTTCTTTGGCCATCGAATCCTCTAGGTGTAACTACCTTAGTTTTTAACCGGCAAGATAATGCCGAAAAACCCACATTATGTAAAGATGTGTCGGTGAACAATGCACCGTTTCCGCAAAATTAGTCAGTTGGGGAGGGTGGTTCAACCTGCTGTGGGGGTATCACTTGTGGTTGCCAGCATTCCGGCGCTAAAACCCTGCGTTGAAGGTTGCTCAGCAACTGCAAAAATTGGCGGCGGGAAATCTCTTTTGCTCCCAGCGAGGCAGTGTGAGCGTTAAGCACCTGACAGTCAACCAATTCTCCGCCATAAGCAGCAAAATGACGGCAAAACGCCATCAGGGCATATTTTGACGCATTGGTTGTACGGCTGAACATCGACTCTCCGCAAAACAGCGCCCCTTGCGCGACACCATACAGGCCACCAACCAGTTCATCCCCTTGCCATACCTCAATGGAATGGGCTTTACCCTGCCGATGCAGTTGCCAATAGGCCTGCTGTACTTCTGGGCCGATCCAGGTCCCTTCGTCCGGGCGATAGGCACAGGCGGCAATCACCGCAGCGAAATCGTGATTAAGGGTGATATGGAACGGGTTGCTGCGTAGGAAGCGCTTAAGGCTGCGGCTGGCGTGGTATTCTGCCGGGAACAGCACGGCACGGGGATCGGGTGACCACCATAAAATCGCTTCCCCCGGTGAGTACCAGGGGAAAATACCGCGTTCATAGGCGGCCAGCAGGCGCGAAGGTGTCAGATCGCCGCCAATCGCCAACAGGCCGTTAGGATCGCGCAGGGCGCTCTCTGGTGAGGGAAACGCCAGTGACTGCGGTGACAGCTTAACAATACGCATAAATCCTCTTAGCGTTGCCTACAGGCCGTTTTACAGCGATATATTACTGATCCGCTGATGGAATTGGGCATAACGACCTTGTTGCTGCATTAGGGCAGCATGATGACCTTGTTCCACGATCTTGCCGCCATCCATCACACAGATACGATCGAAATGTTCCAGCCCATACAGACGATGGGTCACCAGAATTAGCGTTTTGCCACGGCAGTGCTGGCGTAACAGAGCCAAAATCTGCTGCTCGGTTTCGGCATCCAGCCCTTCGGTAGGTTCATCAAGCAGCAGCAGCGGGGCTTGATGCAGCAGCGCACGGGCGATCCCCAGGCGGCGCTGTTCGCCACCGGAAAGCTGACGGCCACCTTCACCCAACCAGGCATTCAGCCCTTCGTTTTCCAGTAGTTTGCCCAGCCCAACCTGTTGCAGGGCGTTGTTCAGTACCTCATCACTTGCCAGCGGAGCGGCGATGCGCAGGTTTTCACGCAGCGTGCTGCTGAAGATATGCACTCGCTGGCTGACGACCGCAGTCATGGCGCGCAGCGTAGCTTCATCATAGCTGTTCAAGGGTTGGCCATTGAGCTGAATCTCACCGCTGTCAGCATTCCAGGCACGCGTCAGCAGTTGCAGCAGGGTGGATTTGCCACAGCCGGTTCGCCCCAGCAGCGCGATGTGTTCACCGGCGGCAAGATTCAACGCGATGCTATGCAACACCGGGAGCGGTTGCCCTGGATAGGTGAAAGAGACGTCATGCAGGTTTAGCGTTGCGCCCGGCTGTGCCACAGGCCCACTCTCAGAGAAAATAACTTCCGGTTGCTGATCGATAATCTGTTTGACGCGCGTTGCGGAGGCGATGACCTGGCCTAGATGTTGGAAAGCGCCAGCAACCGGCATCATGGCCTCAAAGGAAGCCAGTGCGGCAAAGGCAAACAGTGCAATCAGCGCTCCTGGCTGAGTATCACCGCCGATACCGGCTGCCGCCAGCCACAGCATCAGCGTAACGGTGAGGCCGCTGGCAAGAATCGTTAATGCCTGAGCGATTCCGCCCAGCGAAGCCTGCTGCCATTGACGCTGTTGCCAGCGCTGTTCGGTGGCATTCAGTTTGGTACGGAAACTCTCTAGCGCGCCGAAAATCACCAGTTCTGCCTGCCCTTGCAGCCAAGCTGCCAACTCGGTGCGGTATTGGCTACGCAGTGCGGTTAATTCGCCCCCTATCGGCTTACCGGCGTGATAGAACACTGGGGGAAGCAACAGCAGCAACAGCAGTAAGATGCCACCCAAGGTGAAGGCTAGCGGGCCATCCAGCCAGCTAAGGCCGAAAGTCACCACCATAATCACCACAGCGGCGCTGACCAACGGGGAGATCACCCGCAGATACAGGTGATCGAGCGTATCGACATCGGCCACCAATCGGTTCAGCAATTCAGCCTGACGGAAGCGGGCAATACCACCGGGGGACAGCGGCAAGATCTTCTTGAAGGTAAACACTCGCAGATGCGACAGCACGCGGAAGGTTGCATCATGGCTGACCACGCGCTCTGCATAACGCCCTGCGGTGCGGAAGATCGCGGCTCCGCGTACGCCTGCCGCTGGCAACATGTAGTTGAAGGTCAATAAACCGGCCAACCCGGCCAGTGAAGAAGCCGCCAGAAACCAGCCGGAAAGCGCCAGCAAGCCGATACTGGCCAGCAGGGTGACGATCGCCAGAATAATTCCCAGGCAAATCAGAAAGCTGTGTCTGCGGTACAGCGCCAGAAATGGCAATAAAACGCGCATGATTATAGTTCCCCGCTGCGGTGGGCAATCAGATTGGCAAACAGGCCGGGTTGGGTACTGAGCGTGGCATAATCGCCCTGTTGAACGATTTTCCCGCTGTCCATCACCCAAATCTGGTCGTAATCTTCGATATCTTCCAACTGATGTGTCACCAGCAAGGTGGTCTGCTGATGTGAGGCGTTATTCAATGCCTGCATCACCCAGCGTTCACTGTGTGCATCCAGGCTGGCGGCCGGTTCATCCAGCAACAGCAAGCGGCGTGGGCTGATCAGCGCGCGTGCGACGGCTACCCGCTGCGCTTGGCCAACGGAAAGGCGTGCTGCGCCATCGCCCAGATCGGTTTCCAGCCCGTTGGGCAGATGCGGCAGGAATTCGCTGACGTAAGCCTGCTCAATCGCCTGCTGTAGTTGTTCTTCGCTGGCTTCGGGCGCGCCAAGCAGAATATTTTCTCTTAGCGTTGGTGCTGGCAGCTGCGGGTTTTGCCCCACCCAGCCGAGCTGTTGGCGCCAGCTTGCCGCCGCCAGTTCACGTAGTTCTGTACCGTTAACCTGCAATGACCCTCGATACGGCAGGAAGCCGAGCAGTAGATTTAGCAGTGAGCTTTTCCCAGCGCCGCTTAGCCCGACCAGCGCAATACGTTGGTTGGCCGGGAGCGTAAAGTTGAGTGGCCCGGCCAGCAATACGCCGTTAGGGGAGAGAATCTCCAGATCTTGTGCCTGCAACGTTAGCGCTGCTGCGGTATCGATAATTTGAGTCCCATTCCCCACCTGCTCACCTTCTGCGGCCAAGAAGGTTTCCAGCGCTTCGGCTGCGCCAACGGCCTGCGCCTTGGCATGGTAGAAAGCACCGAGATCGCGCAGCGGCTGGAAGAATTCCGGCGCGAGGATCAGCATCAGGAAGCCGGCAAACAGCGTAACGCCGGTGCCGTAGCTGCCGAAATTCAGTTCACCGAGATAGGAGAAACCAAAATAGACCGCTACCACGGCGATGGAAATAGAAGCAAAAAACTCCAACACCGCAGAGGAGAGGAAAGCCATACGCAGCACTTCCATGGTGCGTTGGCGGAAATCCTCCGAGGACTTGGCAATCTGTTCTGTTTCTGCCCGCCCACGGTTAAACAACCGCAGCGTATCCAACCCGCGTAGCCGATCGAGGAAATTGCCACTCAGGCGTGCCAGCGCCACAAAATTCCGGCGGTTGGCATCTGCGGCGCCCATACCGACCAGCGCCATAAACAGTGGGATCAGCGGAGCGGTGGCCAGCAGGATAAATCCGGCGGCCCAGTTAACTGGGAAAACGGTAACCAGGATCAGCAGCGGGATAAAGACCGCCAGATACATCTGTGGCAGGTAACGCGCATAGTAATCCTGCATATCTTCGATCTGTTCGACAATGATGCTGGCCCAGCTACCGGCGGGTTTCCCCTGGATCCAGGCAGGACCAAGCTGTTGCAGTTTATTCAGTACCTGCGCCCGCATGCGCTTGCGGATCACTTGCCCGCAGATAAAGCCGACGCGCTCGCGCAGCCAGCTTAACAGCGCTCGCAGCGCAAAGGCGGCAATCAACCCGATAAACGAGGAGACAAGTTCAGCGCGGGGTTGATGTTCGATAATCAGGGCATGAAGCAGGGAGGCTAACAGCCAGGACTGGGCGACGATCAAAATGCCGCTGAGCAGGCCTAACAGCATGGAAAGACGCAGCCAACGCTGCGCCAATGCACTCTGGGTTTTGAGCCAACGGGTTAATTGGTACTGTCTGGTTTTTTTCATCAGGTAGTCTGCGTCGCCGATGCCTGCCGTAACAGGTCAGGTTAACGTACTGTTAAAAAAGTGTTTGCCTCGACCTGAAGCGAAACAAGTGAACGCTAATGTTACCTCGTCACCATGCAGACTGAAAATAAATATCCCTATCCCCGTAATACTTCGAGCAGCAGGTGTGTTGGCTTTCCTGCAACTCGAATTATTTAGGGGATATGCTGCGGCCAGGTTTTCGGCAATTCAGGGGGATCTTTGAAATACGCTGGGGATAAATAAGGCGGAGGTTGATGACAAAGTGGTTTTTAAGCCAGAGATACTCGGGCCTAGCGCACCGAGGGGCGCTCCGGCGGCTTACGCCGCTACGACCCCTTCGGCACGCTCTCCCTAATATCTGGCTTTGTCAGCAGTCTGAGGCGGCTAAGAAGCCGCCTTGGAGTGAACGAAGGAAAGATTTACCGCACTTCAGCCTGGGCGATACCGTCGAGGTAACGCTCGGCATCCAGTGCCGCCATGCAACCGGTACCGGCAGAGGTAATTGCCTGACGATAGATATGGTCCATGACGTCGCCGGCTGCAAACACGCCAGGGATACTCGTCTGGGTCGCGTTGCCATGAATGCCGGACTGCACTTTGATGTAGCCATTTTCCAATGCAAGCTGCTCACCGAAGATAGCGGTATTCGGGCTGTGACCGATTGCGATAAACACGCCGGCAACGGCCAACTCTTCGGTTTCATTTTCAGCTTTGGTGCTGCGGATACGCACACCGGTGACACCCATTTGATCGCCCAGCACTTCATCCAGAGTACGGTCAGTGTGTAGGACGATGTTGCCGTTCTTCACTTTATCCATCAAACGGTTGATCAGGATTTTTTCCGAGCGAAAGCTGTCGCGGCGATGAATCAGATGCACTTCAGATGCAATGTTGGAGAGATACAGCGCTTCTTCTACAGCGGTGTTACCCCCACCCACTACCGCAACTTTCTGATTACGGTAGAAGAAACCGTCACAGGTCGCACAGGCGGAAACCCCTTTGCCCTTGAAGGCTTCTTCCGTTGGCAGCCCTAAGTAGCGGGCAGAAGCACCGGTAGCGATGATCAGCGCATCGCAGGTGTATTCGCCGCTGTCGCCAAACAGGCGGAAAGGACGGTTCTGCAAATCGGCACTGTTGATATGGTCAAAGACGATTTCAGTCTCGAATTTTTCAGCATGCTCGCGCATACGCTCCATCAACGCCGGGCCAGTCAGCCCTTCGGCGTCACCAGGCCAGTTTTCGACTTCGGTGGTGGTGGTCAACTGACCCCCTTGCTCCATACCGGTGATCAGCACCGGGTTCAGGTTTGCCCGCGCTGCATAAACAGCGGCGGTGTAGCCAGCCGGGCCTGAACCCAGAATCAGTAATTTGCTATGTTTAGCCGTGCCCATGAATAACCTCTTTTTCCACGATGGCGGACAGTGGTAGCGATTGTAGGGAAAATACTTCAGTAAAAAAAGCATCAGGGAATGTTGTTAACGATTTGTTTGATAGCAGGTGTCGATTAATGGCACTCCCTGAGCGCCAGACGTTGTAATTTAATTAATCCCAATGCAAGGATTATATCTGTTCATAAATGCGTGAAAAATGATATCTTTGTGGGTTTTATGTGGCTAATTTCCTGGCTTTTTAATGCGGAGATTCCTAACTGAAAATGAGGCGCTCCGTTTTCCTCACGGCACGTTCTTCTGATTTTACTTCTTTTACTTTGACAATCCGCTGCGCATTTGCGAAAACATCATAGGAAGAAGAAATTATCCCCGGACCAGCAGTAAACCGTTTGTATCTATGCCGATAAAGCAGCGTATTACATCGTTGCGGCAGGTGAGGGCGGATTTGGCTCTAGGGGAGTGAGTTCTCTTCTGCATGTGAGCATCATTTGAATTCGTTGTATGGGGTGGACAGACAGGCTGTACAACGGCGGAAGATGGTAGTGAAAAGGAGCAATACGGCGGTAAGTGTTACAGAAATATTCCCTGTCTCAGGGGAATGAGCCGCTTATCAAAGACATCGGGTCTTCGCTTGGAACAAGCCCTTGCACATTGACGTTGGCTAGGGTGTGGCAAGTGCAGGGAAGAACATAAGAGAGACAATAATAATGGCAGACAATAAAAAACGCCCGGGTAAAGATCTTGACCGTATCGACCGCAACATCCTGAATGAATTGCAAAAGGATGGGCGAATTTCGAACGTCGAGCTTTCGAAGCGCGTGGGGTTATCCCCAACGCCATGTTTAGAACGCGTGCGCCGTCTTGAGCGTCAGGGTTTTATCCATGGTTATACCGCATTGCTCAACCCACATTATCTGGACGCTTCCCTGCTGGTTTTCGTGGAAATCACGCTGAACCGCGGTGCGCCGGACGTGTTTGAACAATTCAACTCAGCCGTACAGAAACTTGAAGAAATTCAGGAGTGTCATCTGGTTTCCGGTGATTTCGACTATCTGTTGAAAACCCGTGTGCCCGATATGTCGGCTTACCGTAAATTGCTGGGCGAAACTCTGTTGCGTTTGCCGGGGGTTAATGACACCCGTACTTACGTGGTGATGGAAGAAGTGAAACAGAGTAACCGTCTGGTTATCAAAACACGGTAAGACGCAGGTGCAAAACCTGATTAAATTCGTTATACTCCTGTTTATCCATACAGTTTCGGCGCCGAGGAAGCCTCTCGGCGCTGTTACTATGCCAGCTAACAGGAACCTGGAGAGCCTTTCTTGAGCCAGGAATACACAGAAGATAAAGAAGTTACCCTGAAGAGGCTCAGCAGCGGGCAGCGTTTGCTTGAGGCTTTGTCGATCGTGGTAGCGATTTTTGCCGTTTACCTTATGGCTGCACTGGTCAGTTTCAATCCTTCTGACCCCAGTTGGTCGCAAACTGCATGGCACGAGCCGATCCATAATCTGGGCGGCGGTGTTGGCGCATGGTTGGCCGACACTCTGTTCTTCACCTTCGGAGTACTCGCCTACGCGATACCGCCGATCATGTTCATTCTATGCTGGGCTGGGTTCCGTCAGCGCGGCAATCATGATTATATTGACTATTTTGCGCTGTCGTTGCGCCTGATCGGTACGTTGGCGCTGGTGCTCACCTCTTGTGGTTTGGCAGCACTGAATGTCGACGATCTCTACTATTTCGCCTCCGGTGGTGTGATTGGCAGTTTGCTGAGCACTGCCATGCTGCCGTGGTTTAATGGCATTGGTGCCACCTTGGCGCTGTTGGGCATTTGGGCGGTGGGATTAACGCTGTTCACCGGCTGGTCCTGGTTGGTTATCGCTGAAAAAATCGGTGGAGTGGTACTGGGAACAGCTACTTTCATGACCAACCGTTCACGTCGTGACGATCATTATCACGATGATGACGACGGATTGATTGATGAGTCAGAGCCAGATGCTAAGAGCACCGCCGTAGCCGCTGTGGCGGACGATGATGACGTGCTGTTCTCTGCGCCTTCGGTCAGTGAAATGGCGCAACAAGATGATGTTGATCCACTTTTGAGTGGTTTGCGCGCCATTGATGACGAACTTCCTGCTGATGAGCCTGTACAAGCGGTGGTTGATATGCCGGTAACCACTCCGGCTCCGGTGACGGCTGCACCCGCAGCACCTGCTTCGATCAGTCAGCATCCGTTGAGCCCAGTGCAAGAGCAGAGCACACCACCGCTCTATTCGTTTGAGCTCCCGGAAGAAACACCCGCACCGAAAACGACGCGTACGGTAGACCCTTATCAGGACGAAGATGAGCCGCGCTTGGGGGATTGGCAGGCATCTGTTGCGCCGCCGCGTGAGCAGTCGCCGTTTGATTTTTCTGCCGCACAGCGCGATCACGTTGGTTTCAGTGGTTCAACCGGGTTTAGCGCCAGCGATAGCGACGATGCACCTTCCTTTGGTGCAGTAAAACCACCATCCGCTACGGCAAGCACCGTAGCCAGTGTGGTTAACCATACCTTTATGCCAGCATTTACTGCCACCAGCGACGGTAATTCCCAGATTAAGCAAGGTATTGGCCCTGAATTACCGCGTCCGAATCCGGTGCGTATCCCCACTCGGCGTGAACTGGCCTCCTATGGCATCAAATTGCCTTCGCAGCGCATGGCAGAGCAGGTGCAGCGTCATCGCAGCGAAGAACCTTTGCAACAGTCTGCCAGCGATTTGCAGGAAGACGAGGCTTTGCAGGAAGCTGCACTGGGCCAGGCATTTGCCGAGCAGCAGAACCAGCGCTATGGCGAAGAATATCAGCATGATGATGAAAGCGCTGTGCAGGAAGCGGCTCTTGGCCAGGCTTTTGCGCAGCAACAGCAGGCACGCTATGGTGAAGAGAATACGCTGTCTGAACCCGCGCCAGTCTCGCGCCTTGTTGACACCAGCAAGGCCTTCAGTTTCTCACCGATGGCAGACTTGGTTGATGATGGTCCAAAAGAGCCTTTATTCACCCTGTCGCCGCAGCTTGAAGAACGTATCGAACTGCAAAGCGAAAGAGAAGATGATGTGCCTTTCGGTCAGTTTGAGCCAGAAACGCCCGCTTATCAGGCTCCACGGCCTCAAACGCCATCTGTACCTGCTTATCAGCCGCAACAGCCTTATCAACCACCAGCACAGCAGCAGCCTGCCGCGCCCGCGATGGACAGCCTGATCCACCCGTTCCTGATGCGTAACGATCAGCCGCTGCAAAAGCCGACGACGCCATTGCCTACGCTGGATCTGCTGACTGAAGCCCCGAAAGAGGTGGAACCGGTTGATTCGTTTGAGCTGGAGCAGAAAGCCCGTCTGGTGGAAGCTAGCTTGGCAGATTATCGGGTTAAGGCTGACGTTGTGGATATTCTGCCTGGCCCAGTGATTACACGTTTCGAACTGGATCTGGCGCCAGGCGTCAAAGCCGCACGTATTTCCAATCTGTCGCGTGATTTGGCGCGTTCGCTGTCAACCTCCGCGGTGCGCGTGGTTGAGGTGATCCCAGGTAAACCTTACGTGGGTATCGAATTGCCAAACGCTAAGCGTCAAACCGTGTATCTGCGAGAAGTGTTGGATTGCCCGGCATTCCGTGATAATCCGTCGCCGTTGGCAATCGTGTTGGGCAAAGATATTTCCGGTCAGCCGGTGGTGGCCGATCTGGGTAAAATGCCGCACTTGCTAGTGGCCGGGACCACCGGTTCCGGTAAGTCGGTCGGGGTCAACGCCATGATCCTGAGTATCTTGTATAAAGCCACGCCAAAAGAAGTGCGCTTTATCATGATCGACCCGAAAATGCTGGAGCTGTCGGTCTATGAAGGTATTCCGCATCTGCTGACTGATGTGGTCACCGACATGAAAGATGCGGCCAACGCGTTGCGCTGGTGTGTCGCCGAGATGGAACGTCGCTATAAGCTGATGTCTGCTTTGGGTGTGCGCAATCTGGCGGGTTATAACGAGCGCGTCGATCAGGCCGAAGCGATGGGTAGACCGATTCCGGATCCGTTCTGGAAACCGACAGACAGCATGGGCACCGTGATGCCGATGTTGGAAAAAGAACCCTACATCGTGGTGATGGTGGATGAGTTTGCTGACCTGATTATGACGGTCGGTAAAAAAGTGGAAGAGCTGATCGCCCGTCTGGCACAGAAAGCGCGTGCTGCGGGTATCCATCTGGTATTGGCAACCCAGCGTCCGTCGGTAGATGTCATTACCGGGTTGATTAAAGCGAACATTCCAACGCGTATTGCGTTCACCGTTTCCAGCAAGATCGACTCCCGTACCATTCTCGATCAGAGTGGTGCTGAATCCTTGCTGGGGATGGGTGATATGCTGTACTTGGCACCTAACTCCTCCATTCCGGTACGTGTGCACGGCGCTTTTGTACGCGATCAGGAAGTGCATGCGGTAGTGAAAGATTGGAAAGCCCGTGAACGGCCGCAGTACAAAGAGGGGATCCTCAGCGGTGGTGACGAAGGCGAAGGTGGTGCGGCTGGCGGCTTGGACGGTGATGAAGAGCTGGATCCGCTGTTCGATCAGGCCGTGGAGTTTGTGGTGGACAAGCGCCGCGCTTCTATTTCTGGCGTACAACGTCAGTTCCGCATCGGTTATAACCGTGCTGCGCGTATCATCGAACAGATGGAAGCGCAGGGGATCGTCAGCGAGCAGGGGCATAACGGCAACCGCGAAGTGTTGGCTCCGCCGCGTCACGATTGATAGCTGATATCTACCCGTTGTAGCAATCATAAAGGGCCGCTTTAGCGGCCCTTGTGCAAAGAAGCGTAAACCCGTGAATTTCTCGGAGTATTGTTCTGGCAGCCCGTTCAGGGCTTCAGGTACAGTGGTGAACGTTAAAGGTTATTTGATCCGTGTGGCACTGCCCTGCGGTAAATGAATTTCATAAGGTATCTGGAATAATGAAAAAACTGTTAGTTGCCTGTTGCCTGCTTTCAGGCTTTGCGTCCACGTCAGTGCTGGCGGATGCCTCTCAGGATCTGCAAAACCGCCTGGCGAAAGTGAACAGTTTCCACGCCAGTTTCTCCCAATCGGTGACCAGCAGTGACGGTGCTGCGGTGCAACAAGGGGAAGGTGAGCTGTGGGTAAAACGCCCGAACCTGTTTAACTGGCATATGACTTCTCCGGATGAGAGCGTGCTGGTTTCTGATGGCGAAACCCTGTGGTTCTATAACCCGTTTGTTGAGCAGGTGACTGCTACCTGGCTGAAGGGTGCTACCGGCAACACGCCGTTTATGCTGATTACCCGTAATAATGCCAACGATTGGAAACAGTACCACGTTAAGCAAAAAGGCGATGATTTTGAGCTGACGCCAAAAGCTAGCAGTGGCAATCTGAAACAGTTTGCGATCACAGTCACCAACAGCGGTACGATCAAGAGTTTTACCGCAGTTGAACAAGACGGCCAACGCAGTGATTACCAGCTAAAAAGCCAGCAGAACAGCAGCGTTGATGCTGCCAAATTCAAATTTACCCCGCCGAAGGGGGTGACGCTGGATGACCAGCGCAAGTAGAGGTCTGCGTGAGTAATCTGTCACTCGATTTTTCCCACAATGAATTCCAACCCTTGGCCGCGCGTATGCGGCCAACAACGCTTGCGCAGTACATCGGCCAGCAGCATTTGCTGGCACCGGGTAAGCCTTTGCCACGGGCGATTGAAGCCGGGCAACTGCACTCGATGATCCTGTGGGGCCCACCGGGAACCGGGAAAACCACGCTGGCAGAACTGATTGGCCGTTATGGCCAGGCGGACGTTGAGCGGATCTCTGCGGTCACTTCCGGTATCAAGGAAATCCGCGAGGCGATCGAACGCGCGCGGCAAAACCGTGATGCTGGCCGCCGTACCATTCTGTTTGTCGATGAAGTGCACCGGTTCAATAAAAGCCAGCAGGATGCCTTCTTGCCGCATATTGAAGACGGGACTATCACTTTTATCGGTGCCACCACGGAAAACCCCTCTTTTGAGCTGAATTCGGCCTTGTTGTCTCGTGCTCGCGTCTACCTGTTGAAAGCGCTGACCGCCGAGGATATCTGCCAGGTGCTGGATCAGGCCATGAAGGATAACGGCCGTGGTTTTGGCGGCCAGAACGTGGTGCTGCCGGAAGACACCCAGCGCATGCTATCGGAACTGGTGGGCGGCGACGCGCGCCGTGCGTTGAACAGCCTGGAAATGATGGCCGATATGGCTGAAATCGATGCTCAGGGAATGCGGGTATTAACGCCGGAATTGCTGAAAGAGGTTTCTGGTGAACGCAGCGCGCGCTTCGACAATAAAGGCGATCGCTATTACGACCTGATCTCTGCGTTGCATAAATCGGTGCGTGGTTCAGCGCCGGATGCAGCGTTGTATTGGTATGCTCGTATTATCACCGCCGGGGGCGATCCGCTGTATGTGGCGCGCCGCTTGCTGGCTATCGCTTCCGAAGATGTCGGCAATGCCGATCCTCGCGGCATGCAGGTGGCGATTGCCGCCTGGGATTGTTTCACTCGCGTCGGGCCTGCGGAAGGGGAACGTGCGATCGCCCAAGCGATCGTTTACCTGGCCTGCGCGCCGAAAAGCAATGCGGTTTACACCGCCTTCAAAGCCGCAGTGCGTGATGCCAAAGAGATGGCGGATTACGACGTGCCGGAGCATTTGCGTAACGCGCCAACCAAGCTGATGAAGGAAATGGGGCTGGGTGCGGAATACCGCTATGCCCACGATGAACCCAATGCCTATGCGGCGGGTGAGAGCTATTTCCCACCGGAAATGGCGGCTACCCGCTACTATCATCCGAGCTCGCGCGGGCTGGAAGGCAAAATCGGTGAAAAGTTGGCATGGCTCGCTGAGCAGGATCAAAATAGCCAGACAAAACGCTACCGCTAGCGTTGCCGTTGCGGTAAGGTTAACGGGTATCACTCTTCTTTTTATGTGGCTTTAACGTCGCCGTATAAAACAACAATTTCTCTTTCAATAACAACAAGCACAGGATTAGCATGCTCGATCCCAATTTGCTGCGTAATGAGCTAGACGCAGTCGCCGTAAAACTGGCTCGCAGAGGCTTTAAACTCGATTTGGACCTGCTGCGTTCGCAAGAAGAACGCCGTAAAGTTCTGCAGGTAGAAACTGAAACACTGCAGGCAGAGCGTAACTCCCGATCGAAATCCATCGGCGCAGCCAAAGCGCGCGGTGAAGATATCGAGCCGCTGCGTCGCGAAGTGAACGAACTGGGTGAAAAGCTGGATGCCGCCAAGGCCGAGCTGGATAAGTTGCAGAACGAGATCCGTGATTACGCCCTGATCTTGCCAAACCTGCCGGACGACGCCGTGCCGAACGGTAAAGACGACAGCGAAAATCTGGAAGTTTTCCGCTGGGGTGAACCGCGTCAATATGATTTCACCGTGCGCGATCACGTTGAACTGGGTGAGATGGCCGGTGGCTTAGATTTTGCCGCTGCGGTAAAACTGACCGGCGCACGCTTTGTGGTGATGAAAGGGCAAATGGCCCGCATGCACCGTGCGCTGTCGCAGTTTATGCTGGATCTGCATACCGAAAAGCACGGTTATCTGGAAACCTACGTACCGTATCTGGTAAACCACGCGACCCTGTACGGTACCGGTCAGTTGCCTAAATTTGGTGAAGACCTGTTCCACACCAAGCCGCTGGAAGAAGAGTCAGAAAGCAGCAACTATGCGCTGATCCCAACGGCGGAAGTGCCGGTGACCAACCTGGTGCGTGACGAGATCCTCGACGAAGACGATCTGCCGCTGAAGATGACGGCGCATACGCCCTGCTTCCGTTCCGAAGCCGGTTCTTATGGCCGCGATACGCGCGGTCTGATCCGTATGCATCAGTTCGATAAAGTCGAAATGGTGCAGATTGTCCGCCCGGAAGATTCCATGGCGGCGTTGGAAGAACTGACCGGCCATGCTGAAAAAGTGCTGCAGTTGCTGAATCTGCCATACCGTAAAGTGCTGTTGTGTACCGGTGATATGGGCTTTGGCGCATGCAAGACTTACGATCTGGAAGTATGGCTGCCTGCGCAGAATACCTATCGTGAAATCTCTTCCTGCTCCAACATGTGGGATTTCCAGGCGCGCCGCATGCAGGCTCGTTGCCGCAGCAAAACCGAGAAAAAACCGCGCTTGGTGCATACGCTGAACGGTTCTGGTTTAGCCGTAGGCCGTACCTTGGTCGCCGTGCTGGAAAACTATCAGCAGGCCGATGGCCGCATTCAGGTGCCTGAAGTATTACGCCCTTACATGGGTGGCCTGGAATATATCGGCTAACAAACAGTTCTAAACCTGACTGAAAAGCGCCTTTGGGCGCTTTTTTTGTTAGGACAGCCAAAAAAGTCCGTCCTCGATAATACTCCCACCAAATTCAACACAATAAATTCTGAAATAAAAATCATTATCATTAAAGCCATTTATATCAACTAATTATTGATTGTGAACAAAGTGAAACTACCTCTTTAGGAGGATAGTTTCGCTGTTCGCAGGCCACTATAAAAACGCTTTTGCCTGCGTGTTTGAAGCCGATCTGCTTTCAGAATTCCGTAACCCTTTGATTGCAGATTTTCTTGTTGCCATACCACTGGCTAACTGAAGCAACCCAGAGCGAAACAAATATGAGTGAATCCGAAAAAAAACCATTGCCCGGCCTACGGTGCTCGCGGCGAAAACTGGTTAAGAACAGCGCCATCGGTGGCCTTGCCCTCGCCGTTGGCGGGGTCTCCCTGCCGTTCAGCCGCCAAGCGGGTGCTGAAACCTCTTCAACGACACCCGCCAGCATGCCACCCGATGAAAAAGTCGTGTGGAGCGCCTGTACGGTAAACTGCGGCAGCCGTTGCCCGCTGCGTATGCACGTTGTCGATGGCGAAATCAAATATGTCGAAACCGACAACACCGGCAACGATGCATACGCAGAACTGCATCAGGTACGCGCCTGCCTACGTGGGCGCTCGATGCGCCGCCGCGTGTACAACCCCGATCGTCTGAAATACCCGATGCTGCGGGTGGGCAAACGGGGTGAAGGCAAGTTCAAACGCATCAGTTGGGATGAAGCCTTCACGCTGATCGGCGATAACCTGCAACGCATCATCAAAGATTATGGCAACGAAGCCATCTACCTGAACTACGGCACCGGGACGCTGGGTGGCACCATGACCCGCTCCTGGCCGCCGGGCGCTACGCTGATTGCTCGCCTGATGAACTGCTGTGGCGGCTATCTGAACCACTATGGCGACTACAGCACGGCCCAGATTGCCATGGGCCTGAACTACACCTACGGTGGTTGGGCCGATGGCAACAGCCCGACCGATATCGAAAACAGCAAACTGGTGGTGATGTTCGGTAACAACCCCGGCGAAACCCGCATGAGCGGTGGCGGCGTCACCTATCTGCTGGAGCAGGCGCGTGAGCGTTCGAATGCGCGCATGATTGTTATTGATCCGCGTTATACCGATACCGCCGCCGGGCGCGAAGATGAATGGATACCAATCCGCCCCGGCACCGATGCGGCATTGGTGGCCGGGTTGGCGCATGTGCTGATTACTGAGAATCTGGTCGACCAACCTTTCCTGGATAAATATTGCGTCGGTTATGACGAAAAAACCTTGCCAACCGGCGCACCGGCTAACGGGCACTACAAGGCGTATATCCTGGGCCAAGGCGAAGACGGCGTGGCGAAAACGCCCGCCTGGGCCGAGCAGATTACCGGTATCCCCGCCGCTCGCATCATCCAGTTGGCGCGTGAAATCGGCAGTGTGAAACCGGCTTATATCTGCCAAGGGTGGGGGCCACAGCGCCAGTCCAACGGCGAACTGACCTCCCGCGCCATTGCTATGCTGCCGATCCTGACCGGTAACGTAGGGATTAATGGCGGTAACAGCGGGGCGCGTGAAGGGTCGTACGGGCTGCCGTTCGTGCGGATGCCAACCTTGGAAAACCCGGTGAAAACCAGCATCTCGATGTTCCTGTGGACCGATGCCATCCTGCGCGGCCAGGAAATGACCGCCAAGCGCGATGGGGTACGCGGCAAGGACAAACTGGATGTGCCGATCAAGTTTATCTGGAACTATGCCGGTAACTGCCTGGTTAATCAGCATTCGGAAATCAATCGGACACACGATATTTTGCAGGACGACAAGAAGTGCGAAATGATCGTGGTGATCGACAACCATATGACGTCGTCAGCAAAATACGCTGACCTAGTACTGCCGGATTGCACCGCTTCCGAACAGCGCGATTTTTGCCTGGATGCTTCAAGCGGCAATATGGGCTACGTTATTTTTGCCGATCAAGCTATCAAACCGCGTTTCGAGTGCAAAAATATTTATGACATGACCAGCGAGATCGCCCGCCGTATGGGGGTTGAGCAGGCGTTTACCGAAGGCCGCACTCAGGAAGAGTGGCTGCGCCATCTTTACCAGCAATCCCGCCAGAAAATCCCGGCGTTGCCTGACTATGAACAGTTCTTGCAGCAAGGGATCTTCAAACAGCGCGATCCCGATGGTCACCACGTGGCGTACAAAGCGTTCCGTGCCGATCCGCAGGCCAACCCGCTGACCACACCTTCCGGCAAGATCGAAATCTATTCCGCTGAGCTGGCGAAACTGGCGGCTACCTGGGAGCTGGCAAAAGACGACGTAATACATCCATTACCGATCTACGCGGCAGGTTTTGAAAGCCTCGACGACCCGTTGAGCAGCAAGTATCCGCTACAGATGACCGGTTTCCACTATAAAGCGCGCACTCACTCTACCTACGGCAATGTGGACGTGCTGAAAGCTGCTTGCCGCCAGGAAATGTGGATCAACCCGATTGATGCGAGAGTGCGAGGTATTGCTAACGGTGACCTGATCCGCATTTACAACGATCGCGGCGAGGTGCGCATTAACGCCAAGGTAACGCCACGTATGTTACCGGGCGTGGTCGCGCTGGGGGAAGGGGCCTGGTATTCGCCAGACGGCAGCCGTATCGATCATGCTGGCAGTATAAACGTACTGACCACTCAGCGTCCTTCGCCGCTTGCCAAAGGGAACCCTTCTCATACCAACCTGGTGCAGGTCGCCAAACTGTAAGGAGTAGCTGATGACTACGCAATATGGATTCTTTATCGATTCAAGTCGTTGCACCGGCTGCAAAACCTGCGAGCTGGCCTGTAAGGACTATAAAAACCTGACTCCGGACGTCAGCTTCCGCCGTATTTATGAATATGCCGGGGGGGACTGGCAGCAGGACGGCGATAGCTGGCACCAGAACGTGTTTGCCTATTATCTGTCGATCGCCTGTAACCACTGCGAAGATCCTGCCTGTACCAAGGTGTGTCCAAGCGGGGCGATGCATAAGCGCGAAGATGGTTTAGTGGTGGTGAATGAAGAGATTTGTATCGGTTGCCGCTACTGCCACATGGCCTGCCCGTATGGCGCACCGCAGTACAATGCGGCAAAAGGCCATATGACCAAGTGTGACGGTTGCTATGAGCGCGTTGCCGAAGGGAAAAAACCAGTGTGCGTGGAGTCTTGTCCGCTACGTGCGCTGGATTTTGGCCCAATCGACGAACTGCGCAAACAGTATGGCACGTTGGCTGAAGTGGCTCCGTTACCGGCAGCCCATTTCACCAAGCCTTGTATCGTGCTGAAACCGAACGCCAACAGCCGCCCAAGTGGTGACACTACTGGCCATCTGGCCAATCCGAAGGAGGTTTAAAATGGGTATGGGATGGCATGAATGGCCGCTGATGGTGTTCACCGTGTTAGGGCAGTTCGTGGTGGGCGGCGTGATAGTCATGGGGCTGGCGTTGATCACCGGGAATCTGACCGATCGTCAGAGCAAAGCGGTACATGGCACGATGTTTTTCCTGTGGCTGCTGATGGGCATTGCGTTTGTTGCTTCGGTGCTGCACTTGGGAACACCGTTGCGCGCTTTCAACTCGCTAAACCGCATTGGTGCTTCGGCGTTGAGCAACGAAATTGCCAGCGGTGCGCTGTTCTTTGCGGTAGGTGGCCTGTACTGGCTGTTGGCCGTGTTGAAAAAACTGCCGCAGTCGTTGGGGAAAATGTGGCTGGCAGTGACCATGATACTGGGCTTGCTGTTTGTCTATGCCATGACGCGCGTCTACCAGATCGATACGGTACCGACCTGGCATAACGGCTACACCACCCTTAACTTCTTCCTGTCGGTGCTGATCGGTGGGCCGATGTTGGGCGTGCTGCTGTTGCGCGCTGCTGGGCTGGAGGTTGCTGGGCGTTACCAATTGGTGATGCTGAGCGTGCTGGCGCTGTTGCTCAGCCTTTGTTCTGCGTTGTTGCAAGGCAGTGAACTGGCGACGATCAGCAGCTCGGTACAGCAGGCTTCGGCGCTGATCCCGCAATACGGCCAACTGATGGTTTGGCGGTTGGTATTGCTGGTGTTGGGGCTGGGTTGCTGGATTTGTCCGCTGTTGCGCCGTGGCAATGCGGGTGTAATGGGGCTGACCTTGGGCTTTGTGTTAGTCTTTGCCGGTGAGTTGATTGGCCGTGGTGTGTTCTACGGCCTGCATATGACCGTTGGCATGGCAGTTGCTGGCTGACGTTTAACCTGGGCGCAGCGTGCTGCGCCTCTGGAGAAGCCCTCGTTATGATGCTTGAGAAAATCGCGTTAACCGGCCGAGTGCTGGGTATTTTGCTGTATGCACCACCGGAGAGCAAAGAGAGCCAGCCATTACTGGCGACATTGCAGGATCCACAGTGGGCTGTGGAATGGCCGTATGAAGGCTGCGAGGAGGCCGCTGCCTTGATCGCAGAGGGAATGGCAGAAGATCAGCCGGAGACGCTGGCAGACGCTTATCAACGCCTGTTTGTTGGCCCTTATGCGTTACCTGCGCCACCTTGGGGTTCCGTATATCTGGATAAAGAAAGCGTGCTGTTTGGTGATTCGACGCTGCGTTTGCGCCAGTGGCTGCGCGCGAATGGCATCGAAGCACAGCGCGAGCATAATGAGCCGGAAGACCATATCGGGACGTTGCTGATGATGGCGGCCTGGCTGGCGGAAGAGCACCAGCAGGCTATGGTGAGTGGGCTACTGGCACAGCATCTGCTGCCGTGGGCACCACGTTATCTGGAGCTGTTACAGCAACACGCCGGGCATCCGTTCTACCAGGGGCTGGCACAGTTAGCGCAAGTCACGCTGGCTGCTTGGGCGGCCGATTGCCCTGTGCCAGTGGTTACGCGGGATCTGTATTTCTGATGAAAAATAATCAGCAACTGACACCGCAAGGCACTAGCCGGCGCAGGTTGCTGACGGGCTGGATGGATCGCAGCAAACGCCAGCCAGAACCTCTGACACTGCCTGCGGTAGCTCGTCCGCCGCAGGCAGTGCCTGAGCCGTTATTCAGCGCGCTGTGTGACGGCTGTGGTGCCTGTGTGAACCATTGCCCGTATGGTCTATTACATGTCGATCAGGGTAAGGCCGCGTTGAACATCGATTTCACTGAATGCGATGCTTGCCGGAAATGTACCTCAGCCTGCCAAACGGGAGCGCTGCGCGATCAAATGCCCTGCGATACCCTGTTGCGCCCGCAGATCAGCCTGAGCTGTCTAGGGCGGCAGGATAGCTGCCGGATGTGTACGATTAACTGCCCGCAGCAGGCGTTGGCTTTCGGCATTTCTGCCGCTGGCGATCGCCAATTGCAGTGCGACAGCGAGCTTTGCAACGGCTGTGGTTTATGCAAGTTATCCTGTTTCCACGGGCATATTTCACTTTCCCCGCTCGGTGAGAAGGCGTTACCCGAACAGGCGTAACCGCAGATTTCGCGCATGACCAAACATATTGTGCGGTTATCACTTAGCCACCGATTGACTTTTTTATCGCCAGTGGCATGATGCGCGCACTCTTAGCGCGTTCGGTTTCAAATTCACTATGTCCGCATATTCCCGCCCAGTGCTGTTATTGCTCTGCGGCCTGTTGTTGCTCACGGTTTCTATTGCCGTGTTGAATACCTTAGTCCCTCTTTGGTTAACTCATGCTCAGTTGTCAACCTGGCAAGTAGGGATGGTCAGTTCTTCTTACTTTACCGGTAACCTGGTCGGCACGCTGATTGCGGGCAAACTGATCAAACGCGTTGGTTTTACCCGTAGCTACCATTTTTCCTGCCTGATGTTTGCCGTAGCGACTGCCGGTATGGCACTGTCTCTCGACTTCTGGAGCTGGATGGGCTGGCGTTTTTTTGCCGGGGTAGGGTGCGCGTTGATCTGGGTGATCGTCGAAAGTGCCCTGTTGCGCAGCGGTAATCTGAGCAACCGTGGCCAACTGCTGGCAGCCTATATGATGGTTTATTATCTTGGAACGGTGGCCGGGCAACTGTTGCTGAGTATGGTGTCCACCGAACTGCTGAACGTGGTGCCTTGGGTGACGGCGATTGTGATCGCAGCAATGTTACCGATGCTGTTTGCCCGCGTGAATAATCAGGATGACGAACCGCAGCAGATTGCCGTTTGGCCAATGTTCAAGCGCCGCAGCGCGCGGCTGGGGATCAATGGCTGCATTATCTCTGGCATGTTGCTCGGTTCATTGTACGGTTTGATGCCACTTTATCTGGCTCATCAGGGCATGAGCGATGCCAACGTGGGATATTGGATGGCGCTGCTGGTCAGTTCGGGGATTGTCGGCCAATGGCCGGTAGGGCGGATGGCCGATCGCTATGGCCGCCTGCTGGTATTACGCATTCAGGTGTTCGTGGTGATCCTCGCCAGCATCGTGATGCTGGGTAACTATGCCATGGCACCTACGCTGTTTATCCTCGGTTGTGCCGGTTTTACCCTTTATCCGGTGGCCATGTCCTGGGCCTGTGAAAAAGTGATGTCGCACGAGTTGGTGGCGATGAATCAGGCGCTGCTGATGAGTTACACCATCGGCAGCCTGCTGGGGCCGTCAATGACCTCTCTGCTGATGCAGAATTATTCCGATCGGTTGCTGTTTGTGGCGATCGCCGCCGTGGCGTTGATTTACTTGCTGATGCTGCTGAGAAAGCCAGATCGTCATCAGACACCGCTGGCGGCCTGAAAATAAAAAACCGGCATGAGCGCCGGTTTTTTTGAACCAACCAATACCGCTCAATAAATCACTTTATGGCCGTAGCTTTCCAGGATCCCTTTAACGCGATCCATGGTGTCGGCTTTTGGTGGGCGGACGCCGTCCAGTTTGTATTCCTCGCCCATCGCCACCCATTTATGCTTGCCCAATTCGTGGTAAGGCAACAGCTCGATCTTCTCGATATTGGTCATGTCTTTGGTGAACTCACCGAGCAAGTGCGTCGATTGGTCGTCATCTGACCAGCCTGGCACCACCACATAACGGATCCAGGTGCGCTGATTGCGTTTGGCCAGATAGCGGGCAAACTCCAGCGTACGATGGTTGGAAACCCCCACCAGATTCTGGTGGATATCATCGTTCATCTGCTTCAGATCGAGCATCACCAGATCGGTAACGTCCAGCAGCTCATCAATCACCGGATCGTAACGGCGCACAAAGCCGTTGGTATCCAGGCAGGTGCTGATGCCTTCCTGATGACAGGCACGGAACCAGTCACGAACGAATTCCGCCTGCAGAATGGCTTCGCCGCCGGACGCGGTGACACCGCCGCCGGAAGCATTCATAAAATGACGATAAGCGACGGTGTCGGTCATCAGCTCTTCTACGGTGACTTCTTTCCCGCCGTGCGTGTCCCAGGTGTCGCGGTTATGGCAATACAGGCAGCGCATCAGGCAGCCCTGGAAAAAAACAATAAAGCGGATACCGGGGCCATCAACGGTGCCACAGGATTCGAATGAGTGGATGCGGCCTTTTAACGACATTGCGGGGTTCTCTCCAAAATTGACTGTTAAACGCAGTCTAAAATTAGGCTGGTAACCACCAGACAGGTATCAGCGATGCGGCAACAGAGCAGGCCCGGCGCCGGAGTGAAACGATTCCTGTTGGTCGGTTACTTGCCGGGTAACTGTTTTGCCGGATATCCATTCAGTATAACCCTTACCGTCAGCAAGCGGCATGCGCTTGAGGTTATGGTGGGAGATATCTGGCAAAACAGACTCGTGTAACGTTGAGTATTAAAAAGGCCGGAATATCCGGCCTTGGTGTTTTTCCAGTGGTCGGTGTGACCCGACCACTGGCAGCGTGAATTACATCGACTGAGTGAAAGTACGGGTAATCACGTCTTGTTGCTGTTCTTTAGTCAGCGAGTTGAAGCGCACCGCATAACCGGATACACGGATGGTCAACTGAGGGTATTTCTCAGGGTTTGCCATCGCATCCAGCAGCATTTCACGGTTCATCACGTTAACGTTCAGATGCTGACCGCCTTCGATGGAGGCTTCGTGGTGGAAGTAACCATCCATCAGGCCTGCCAGGTTGGCTTTACGCACGTCATCATCTTTACCCAGCGCGTTAGGCACGATGGAGAAGGTGTAAGAGATACCATCTTTCGCGTAGGCAAACGGCAGCTTGGCGACGGAGGTCAGAGAGGCAACTGCACCTTTCTGATCGCGGCCATGCATTGGGTTAGCCCCTGGGCCGAATGGAGCGCCTGCACGGCGGCCATCTGGGGTGTTACCGGTTTTCTTACCATACACCACGTTTGAGGTGATGGTCAGAACCGACTGAGTCGGCACCGCATTACGGTAGGTACGCAGTTTCTGAATTTTCTTCATGAAACGTTCTACCAGATCGCAAGCGATGTCATCGACGCGCGAATCGTTGTTACCGAACTGCGGATATTCACCTTCGATTTTGAAGTCAACGGCCAGGCCGTCTTCATCACGGATGGTGGACACTTTGGCGTACTTGATGGCAGACAGGGAGTCAGCGGCAACGGACAGGCCCGCGATACCACAAGCCATGGTGCGATAAACATCACGGTCGTGCAGTGCCATCAGCGCAGCTTCGTAGCTGTACTTGTCATGCATGTAGTGAATGATGTTCAGCGATGTCACGTACTGCATGGCCAGCCAATCCATAAAGTGGTCCATGCGCTCCATGACTTTGTCATAGTCCAGCACGGTATCCATCATTGGCGCTTCTTTCGGGCCAACCTGGATTTTCAGCTTCTCATCAACGCCGCCGTTGATTGCATACAACATGGTTTTTGCCAGGTTGGCACGCGCACCGAAGAACTGCATTTGCTTACCGACCACCATTGGGCTGACGCAACAGGCGATGGCATAGTCATCGTTGTTGAAGTCTGGGCGCATCAGATCGTCGTTTTCATACTGCAGGGAGGAGGTGTCGATAGACACTTTCGCTGCGTATTTTTTGAAGTTCAACGGCAGCTTTTCAGACCACAGAATGGTCATGTTCGGTTCTGGTGACGGCCCCATGGTGTACAGGGTGTTCAGGAAACGGAAGCTGTTTTTGGTCACCAGCGTACGGCCATCAACGCCCATACCGGCCAAAGACTCGGTTGCCCAGATTGGGTCGCCAGAGAACAGCTCATCGTATTCTGGGGTACGCAGGAAACGCACCATACGCAGCTTCATCACCAGGTGGTCGATCAGTTCCTGCGCCTGTGCTTCGCTCAGTTTACCAGCCTTGATGTCGCGCTCGATGAACACGTCAAGGAAGGTGGATACGCGGCCAAAGGACATGGCTGCACCGTTTTGGGATTTAACCGCGGCCAGGTAGCCGAAGTAGGTCCACTGCACGGCTTCTTGTGCGGTTTTAGCCGGAGCAGAAATGTCATAGCCATATTTGGCCGCCATTTCTTTCATCTGGGCCAGTGCGCGGTGCTGTTCAGCAATCTCTTCGCGCAACTGGATGGTCATTTCCAGATCTTCGCCTTTTTCCAGTCTGCTCTGCAGAGACTTGAACTGGCCCAGTTTGTCGGCCATCAGGAAGTCGATACCGTACAGCGCAACGCGGCGGTAGTCACCGATGATACGGCCACGGCCATAGGCATCTGGCAGGCCGGTCAGCACGCCGGATTTACGGCAGTTCAGGATGTCTTTGGTGTAAACATCGAATACGCCCTGGTTGTGGGTTTTACGGTATTCGGTGAACACTTTTTTAACTTGTGGATCCAGTTCACGACCATACACTTTGCATGAACCTTCAACCATCTTGATGCCGCCGAAGGGAATCAGCGCGCGTTTCAGAGGGGCATCGGTCTGCAAACCGACGATGGTTTCCAGATCTTTGTTGATGTAGCCCGCATCATGAGAAGTCACGGTAGAAACAACGTTGGTATCGAAATCAACTGGCGCATGGGTGCGGTTCTCCAGTTTGATCCCTTCCATCACCTTGTCCCACAGGGTGGTAGTAGCCTGACTTGCGCCAGCCAGGAAGGATTCATCACCCTCGTAAGGAGTGTAGTTTTTCTGGATGAAGTCACGCACGTTGACTTCTTTCTGCCAGTCACCTTCGCTGAAACCTTGCCAAGCGTTAGCTAACTTCTCGTTAAGTTCGGTCATTATACACCTACCTTCTAATGTGGATTTCTTTGTAAACCCGGCGCGTGCCAGCCGACAGATTAGTGCTTCTGTTCGCTATCACGCAGATAAATTACCCAATAAGTCAACCCAACCAGCAGACCGCCACCAATGATGTTGCCAATGGTAACGGGAATCAGGTTGTCGAGAATGAAGTTGCTTACGGTCAGATGAGCAAACTGCTCAGGTGCTGCCCCTACGGCTTGCCAAAACTCCGGCGTGGCGAAGTGCTTAACCACGATACCCATAGGGATCATAAACATATTGGCGATGCTGTGTTCGAAGCCGCTGGCCACAAACATGGCTACCGGCAGGATCATGGCGAACATTTTGTCCATCAGACTACGGCCAGAGTAGCTCATCCATACGGCCAGACAGACCATCAGGTTAGCCAGAATGCCAAGGCATACGGCTTCAATAAAGGTGTGATGCAGTTTATGGTCAGCGGTCTGCAAAACATTCAGGCCCCATAGGCCATTAGCTGCCATATATTGGCCAGAGAACCAGATCAGGGCGACAAAAATCAGTGCGCCGAACAGATTACCAATATAGACGTTCAGCCAGTTGATCGCTAATTGCCGCCAGGTGATGCGGCCACTGGCTTTAGCCACTACGGTCAGCACGGTGGAGGTGAACAGGTCTGCGCCGCAGACCACAACCAGCATTAACCCCATGGAGAAGCAAATCCCCCCCACCAGTTTGGCCAGGCCAAAGGGAATGCCTGCGGTGCCGGTGGTGGCGGTGATATAGAAAACAAAGGCGATAGAAATGAAGACACCGGCAGTGATCGCCAAATAAAACGTTTTTAGCGGATGCTTGGTGGCTTTATACACTCCCGCATCTTCGGCGATTTTCGCCATTGCGGCAGGTAACAGCATATCGAAGGGGTTGTCAGCTCTCACACTAACTCTCACTTTTAAGGGTTAAAACAATGCAATGAGATACTAGCAAAGCAGTATAGGGTAAAAATTGACTTGGATCATAACGGGGGGAAGTAAAACGGTGAAAAACCGCAAAATTAATGGGGGTAATGGGTTTAATATATTGATTTTTAAATAAAAAATAATTTTTAATCTTTGCAAATAATTTTGAAACCCTAGCGCTTTATCGCCGCTCCAGAGTTAATTTTTTGTACTTATTGTCGCTTTTTCATCAATAATGCTTAATTGATGGTTAATTATTATTTAACCCCTGCGCAACAATTATAGAATTATAGGCTAGGATCGTTGAAAAGTGCTTATTTAGCGAAATAAATGAAATATAATTTCGCGTAATTAACGACCAAAATAAACCAGGAAATGCAGAATGCTGAGAATAATCACGCTGGCAAGTTTCTGCCAGCGTGCCAGTAACACTTATGCCCAGTGGCGGCGTTTCGCTTTCTGCAACTTTTCGTAAGCGGCCAGCAGCGCCTGGTGAGCAGGCAACGCTTGCAAGTCGCTGTCGATAGCAAACAGGCCGTTGAAACGTTCTTCACCGCTCATTGCGGCCGAAGCGGCATCGACGGCGTCCTGGCCGTACATCTTCACAAACGCCGTGTGGTACTGAGCCGGATCGCGCTCTGGCTCCAGCGCCAACAGCAGCAGCGTTTGCAGACAACGATAGTAGTTGCTGCGTTCTGGAGTAAAGATTGATGCGTTAAACTCCTGCGTCCACTCCGCCCAGATCAGCGCCTGATCGAGATCGCCACCCGCCAATGCCAGCATCGATTTCAGTTCGCCCACGCGCAGCGTATACCAGGCGTTATCTTTACCTGAAGCGATACCCAGCAACTCGCGCACGCGGGTGAAATCGTCCAGACCTTCATCATCCAGCCGCTGGATCAGCGCCAGATACGCTTCTGGCTCCCATTCGCTGCCCGGCAGTTGCAGCAAGGTCTCGCGCAGGTGTGCGCCCATGCTGTTATTTGCCAGCAGCAGATCTTCTGCCGGGTAGATATCAGACATGCCTGGCACGATAATACGGCAAGCATAAACGTCCAGGTGCTCGTAATCCGCAATGTACACTTCGGCACCTTCTTTATCGAAGATGCTCATCAAGGTGGCGAACTCTTCTTGCGTGCTGCCGCTGAAGCTCCAGTCGACAAACGGATAGTCGGCATCCTGTTTGAACATATCCCAAGAAATCAGACCGCTGGAATCAATGAAGTGGGTTTCCAGGTTGGCATGCTCAGCCACTTCTTCATCATCGAAGGTGGGCGCGGTAAACACGTCCAGATCTTTCAGGCTGCGACCCTGCAGCAGTTCGGTCACGGTGCGCTCCAACGCCACGCCAAAATCAGGGTGCGCGCCAAAGGAGGCGAAACAGGTGCCGTTGGCCGGGTTGAACAGCACCACACAGATCACCGGATAGGTACCACCCAACGAGGCATCATAAGAGAGGATCGGGAAACCTTCCGCTTCCAGTTTGGCGATAGCTTCAACCACGCCAGGATAGCGGTTAAGCACGTCGGCCGGGATCTCCGGCAGACTGATGGATTCGGCGATAATACGGTTCTTCACATAACGCTCAAACACCTCAGAAAGGCCCTGAACCCGTGCTTCGTTAGCGGTATTACCGGCCGACATGCCGTTGGATACATACAGGTTGCCAATGATATTCATCGGAATATAAACGGTTTGCTGGTCAGACTGACGAGTGAACGGCAGGGCACAGATACCGCGATCGCCGTTACCTGATTGCAGATCGATCAGATCGCTAGCGCCCAGTTCCTGCTCCGGATCATAGAAGGCGTGCAGACGTTCATCGAGAATACCCTGCGGTAGCGCGTTATCCGCCGGGATTGGGAACCATTTCTCGTTCGGATAGTGTACAAAATCGCCTTCGGCAATCTGTTTACCCAGATAGAAATCAGCAAAGAAATAGTTAGTGGACAGGCGCTCGAAATATTCGCCTAGCGCAGAAGCCAGCGCCGCTTTTTTGCTGGCACCTTTACCGTTGGTGAAGCACAGCGGGCAATCGCGATCGCGGATATGCACCGACCAGACGTGCGGAACCGGATTCAGCCAGGAGGCCTCTTCGATGTTGAAACCCAGATCGGTTAATTTCTGCTGAAAACGGGCGATAGAGTCTTCCAGCGCAGCGTCTTTGCCAGGGATAAAAGTTTGCGTCATTGTCTTCACTTATTTGGGCGTACTAAAAACGTGCAATGATACGGGGTTTTCCCTTTAAGCTCCACGTATTCCTAAAGCTGTGCAAATATCACAGTTTTTATAAGAATAAAGTCCATAATTCAGCGAGTTATCAATCATGGAGAAACGTAATGAAATCAATGAAACTCAGCGTATTGGCACTTTTGCTGGCGGGGGCAAGTGGTTCCGCCCTAGCTTTACCTACGATCACGCTGTTGGCGACCGGTGGCACGATCGCGGGTGGGGGCGAGTCAGCGACGCAGTCTAATTATACTGCTGGGAAATTGGGCGTGGAAGCCTTGGTCAAAGCGGTGCCAGAGCTGAAAAACGTGGCCAATGTGCAGGGCGAACAGTTGGTGAATATCGGTTCGCAGGATATGAACGATGAAGTCTGGCTCAAGCTGGTCAAGAAAATTAATGCCGACTGCGGCAAAACCGATGGTTTTGTGATCACTCATGGTACCGATACGCTGGAAGAAACCGCCTATTTCCTCGATCTCACGGTCAAATGTGACAAACCGGTGGTGATCGTCGGGGCGATGCGCCCGGCAACGGCCATGAGCGCTGATGGCCCATTTAACCTGTATAATGCGGTGGTAGTGGCGGCAGATCCGCAATCCGCCAAACGCGGCGTGCTGGTGGCTATGAACGAGACCGTGCTTGATGGCCGCGACGTGACCAAAACCAGTACCACCGCAGTGCAAACCTTCCAGTCACCGAACTTTGGCCCGCTGGGGTACATCCATAACGGTAAAGTGGATTATCAGCGTTCACCGCAGCGTAAACACACCACCGAAACGCCGTTTGACGTCAGTAAAATGAACGAACTGCCAAAAGTGGGCATTATCTATAACTACGCCAATGCTTCCGACGCGCCAGCCAAAGCGTTGATCGCCGAGGGATATCAGGGGATCGTCAGCGCCGGTGTCGGTAATGGCAATCTGTATAAAACGGTGTTTGATACGCTGGCTACGGCCGCGCACCAAGGTGTGGCGATTGTGCGTTCTTCCCGCGTACCGACAGGTTCCACCACCGAAGATGCGGAAATAGATGATGTTAAATTCGGCTTTGTGGCCTCAGGTACGCTGAACCCGCAAAAAGCGAGAATTTTGCTACAGTTGGCACTAACACAAACCAAAGACGCCAAACAGATCCAGGCGATGTTTAATCAGTATTAATCGCCGTTTAATGCGGGGGCGCTCAGCCCCCGTAATTCAGCATAAACCCCCGTGCTAACCCACTGAATCAGCCCCTGTCACAGCGTTTTATCGCAGGAAAAAACGGTGGGACGGCAGAGCCTGTTACCGGCAGTCGGAACAGTTTCCCGCTCTCGGACGAATAAGCATTGCAGCGGCGTTACGTGAGTGATAAAACCGACATACCCGTCATACTTCAAGCTGCAGGTGTGTTGGCTTTCCTCGCTCACCCTAGTCACTTACTTGAGTAAGCTCCTAGGGATTCGCTGCGTTGCCGCCTTCCTGCAACTCGAATTATTTAGGGTATGGATTAGTTAACACTCGCGTTAACTTCGGGCGTATTACGACAGGCCGATCTCTGCGGCGAACAGTGAATGTGGTGAGGGGAAATGACTCAGGTTTATAATTTTAGCTCTGGCCCGGCAATGCTGCCGGTTGAAGTGCTGCGTCGTGCAGAACAGGAACTGTGTAATTGGCATGGTCTCGGTACCTCAGTGATGGAAATCAGCCATCGCAGTAAAGAGTTTATTGAGGTTGCCGAACAGTCCGAACAGGATCTGCGCGATCTGCTGAAAATCCCCGCCAACTATAAAGTGCTGTTTTGCCACGGTGGCGCGCGCGCGCAATTTGCGGCGTTGCCGCTGAATCTGCTGGGTGATAAAACGACTGCCGATTATATCGACGGTGGCTATTGGGCGCACAGCGCCGTTCTGGAAGCAGAGAAATACTGTAAGCCGAATGTAATTGATGTAAAAACCACCGTGGGTGGTTTAAACGGCATCAAGCCGATGAAAGAGTGGCAACTGAGCGATAATGCCGCTTATGTGCATTATTGCCCGAATGAAACCATCGATGGTGTAGCGATCGATGAAACGCCTGATTTCGGCGATAAAGTGGTGATTGGAGATTACTCTTCTACCATTCTTTCCCGTCCGTTGGATGTCAGCCGTTTTGGCATGATCTACGCCGGTGCGCAGAAAAATATCGGTCCGGCTGGCCTGACGCTGGTGATCGTGCGTGACGATTTGCTGGGTAAAGCACGCCGTGAAGTGCCTTCGATCCTTGATTACACCGTGTTGGCAGAGAACGGTTCGATGTTCAATACGCCGCCAACCTTTGCTTGGTATCTCTCTGGTCTGGTTTTCAAATGGCTGAAAGAACAAGGTGGCCTGGTAGAAATGCAAAAACGCAACCAGGCGAAAGCCGAACTGCTGTATGCCACTATCGATAAATCCGATTTTTACCGTAGTCAAGTCGCGCTCGCCAACCGTTCGTGGATGAATGTGCCGTTCCAGCTCGCCGACCCGGCGTTGGACAAAGTGTTCCTCAGTGAAGCAGAAGCCATTGGCCTGCAAGCGTTGAAAGGCCATCGCGTGGTCGGTGGTATGCGTGCTTCTATCTATAATGCAATGCCGCTGGTTGGTGTGAAAACCTTGACCGATTTTATGGTCGACTTTGAGCGTCGCCATGGTTGATTGCCGTTGCCTGCGCTAAGCAGGTAACATATTACTCAGTGGCTTAAAGCGGCTCCGGCATGATCCCCGGGGCCGTTTCGTTTATCAGATTCTGGAGAGCTTTATTCACATGGTGGATTCCCTGACGTTACAACCGGTGGCTTTGATCGACGGCACCGTCAATTTACCCGGTTCAAAGAGCGTTTCTAATCGTGCTCTGCTGCTGGCTGCGCTGGCCCAAGGGACGACCCGGCTTACCAACCTGCTGGACAGCGATGACGTGCGCTATATGTTGAACGCATTGCAGGCGTTAGGGGTGAGCTATCAACTTTCTGACGATCGTACAACCTGTTGTGTTGAGGGTGTTGCGGGGCCATTGGTGGCCAAGCAGCCACTGGAGTTGTTTCTCGGTAATGCGGGTACGGCGATGCGTCCGTTGGCAGCAGCGCTGTGTTTGGGCGCTGGCGATGTAGTCTTGACCGGTGAACCTCGCATGAAAGAACGGCCAATTGGCCACTTGGTGGATGCTTTGCGCCAAGGTGGGGCACAGATAGATTACCTTGAGCAGACCGACTACCCGCCAGTGCGCCTGCGCGGTGGTTTCTGCGGCGGTGACGTCAGCGTTGATGGCAGCGTTTCCAGCCAGTTCCTGACCGCATTGCTGATGATGGCGCCCTTGGCGCAACAGGATACCGCCATTCATATCAAAGGTGAGTTGGTTTCCAAGCCTTATATTGATATCACGCTGCATCTGATGAAAACCTTCGGTGTTGAAGTAACGCATGATAATTATCGCGTGTTCCATATTTGTGGCCAGCAGACCTATCGTTCACCTGGGGATTATCTGGTAGAAGGCGATGCCTCTTCTGCTTCTTACTTCCTGGCAGCGGCAGCGATTAAGGGTGGCAAGGTACGTGTAACCGGTATTGGTAAAAAAAGCGTGCAAGGTGATACCAAATTTGCCGACGTATTGGAAAAAATGGGCGCACGTATCACCTGGGGCGATGATTTTATCGAGTGCAGCCGTGGTGAACTGAAAGGTATTGATATGGATATGAACCATATCCCGGATGCGGCGATGACGATTGCCACCACTGCACTGTTTGCCACAGGGCCGACCACTATCCGCAATATCTACAATTGGCGCGTGAAAGAGACCGATCGTCTGGCGGCGATGGCCACCGAATTGCGCAAAGTCGGCGCCGAAGTGGAAGAGGGTGAGGATTACATTCACGTTGTGCCGCCGAGCAAGCTGCATTTCGCTGAAATCGGCACTTATAACGATCACCGGATGGCGATGTGTTTTTCACTGGTCGCGCTGTCTGATACGCCAGTGACGATCCTCGATCCGAAGTGTACCGCGAAAACGTTTCCAGATTATTTTGAACAGTTTGCGCGTATCAGTAAGCTGGCTTAAGTGTTGATAACTCTGTGATTCAAGGCCCTTGATTGGGCCTTTTTTGTACCCGATGGTTGAACTGCTGCCCTTTCGGCATTGATCTCAGGGGGGGCAGATGTTCAGCATGAATGTAAGCGTTACATAAGAAAGGTATTAGGTTTAAATTGATTTTTAACATACTAAAAATGAATTCATCATTAAAATTTATCATAAAATAAGTTATAAATATCATTTTTTAATTTTTATTAGATTATTATTCTTTTTTATTGGCTTATTTTTTCTTAATTCTCTTTGATTTTATTGTACCTTTTTGTTTTTATTGGTTTCATGCGGTTTTATCTTTTGAGGCTAATATTTAAATATTAATGTTATTAATGTTTACTATGGGGAGAGGGAGAATGTAAGGAGGTAAGTGATGGTGTTTATAGGGATGGTGGGCATATTGATGATTATCGTATATATATCCATCGCTTTTGAGGTCGATAGGAGAAGGAAGAATTATCTTAGTCCTAGCAGTAGGTATTTGTACAAAGGAAGGCGTGCCAACATAAAGAAAAGATGCTCAAGGTTAGTAAAAGTGCTGCTTTTCAGTACATGACTATTTCATTTCTCCAGACTCTTTCGATATTGCGGTCTAATGACTTCAGCCAATAAAGCCTGCTGGTGTAGACGAAGAAGTCCCGAAAAATCTCGGGGCTTTTTTTGTGCCTGAATTGAGTAATATCCCATTGGGAATATCTTTATTTTGGACGTTTTTGCTATAATAATGGACTTTTTTGAGATAATCTTTTGCATGATAGCCGTGTTGACGCCAAAGTAGAGGCGTAGTCAGGTGGAATGTGCGGCGTGCTGCACCCTCTCTATACCTTTCTGCACATCAGTGGCCTTATTTTCAACAACTAGACCGTTCTGGGGTAACAGTAAGCGGTCTAGACGCGTATAATATGCCACCGAATCCGCCCTTGACCGGGCAGATAGCAGGGATGTTTTACCCTTTGCCATTGCAGAGGTGCATCCCGGAGAGGTTTTCTACCTGAAGGAGAGATAAATGACGGCTACAGCCCCGGTGATAACCGTTGATGGGCCCAGTGGTGCAGGTAAAGGCACACTGTGTAAAGCACTGGCCGAGTCCCTTGGGTGGCGTTTGCTGGATTCGGGCGCGATTTACCGTGTTCTGGCTTTGGCGGCGCTGCATCACCAGGTGGATATCGCTTCTGAAGAGGCATTGGTCCCTCTGGCCGCACATCTCGACGTCCGCTTTGTTGCTCAGGACGGCAAGCTGCAGGTTATTTTGGAAGGTGAAGATGTCAGTAATGAGATCCGCACTGAAACGGTTGGCAACACCGCTTCGCAGGCGGCGGCATTTCCTCGGGTGCGTGAAGCCTTGCTGCGCCGCCAGCGTGCGTTTCGCGATATGCCTGGTCTGATTGCAGATGGCCGAGATATGGGCACCGTCGTGTTCCCTGACGCACCTGTGAAAATTTTCCTTGACGCCAGCGCTGAAGAGCGGGCGCATCGCCGTATGCTACAGTTGCAGGAAAAGGGCTTTAATGTTAACTTTGAACGTCTTTTAGCCGAGATAAAGGAACGGGATGACCGCGACCGTAATCGAGCTATTGCGCCACTGGTGCCGGCTCTTGATGCCCTCGTGCTGGATTCTACCAGCATGTCGATCGATGAAGTCATCCAGCGGGCGTTGGCATATGCACATGAAGTCTTGGCGTTGCCGCAGCAATAAGCGCGGCGGCGTTATTGGTTTTTTGTCATATTTGTCATTGTATTGCATGGTAGTATCTGAATATATCGGGTAAAATTTTACCCCTGTAACCTAAACCCTGTCGGCATGGAGCCTATGACGGGGTATGTGAAACAACCCCATTCGGCGGGATGCTAAATGGACGTTAAACTAAAGAACCCTGAAGATTAACAACATGACTGAATCTTTCGCTCAACTCTTTGAAGAATCCCTGAAAACAATCGAAACCCGTCCGGGTTCCATCGTTCGTGGCGTTGTTGTTGCTATCGATAAAGATGTCGTACTGGTTGACGCCGGTCTGAAATCTGAATCTGCCATTCCGGCTGAGCAATTCAAAAACGCACAGGGCGAACTGGAAATCCAGGTTGGTGACGAAGTTGATGTTGCGCTGGACGCTGTTGAAGATGGCTTCGGTGAAACTCTGCTGTCCCGTGAGAAAGCTAAGCGTCACGAAGCTTGGATCACGCTGGAAAAAGCTTACGAAGAAGCGGAAACTGTCGTCGGTATCATCAACGGCAAAGTGAAGGGTGGCTTCACTGTAGAGCTGAACGGTATTCGTGCGTTCCTGCCAGGTTCTCTGGTTGACGTGCGTCCGGTTCGCGACACTCTGCACCTGGAAGGCAAAGAGCTTGAGTTCAAAGTTATCAAGCTGGACCAGAAGCGCAACAACGTTGTTGTTTCTCGTCGTGCAGTCATCGAATCCGAGAACAGCGCAGAACGCGATCAACTGCTGGAAAACCTGCAGGAAGGCATGGAAGTTAAAGGTATCGTTAAGAACCTCACTGACTACGGTGCATTCGTTGATCTGGGCGGCGTTGACGGCCTGCTGCACATCACCGATATGGCTTGGAAACGCGTTAAGCATCCAAGCGAAATCGTCAACGTTGGCGACGAAATCACTGTTAAAGTGCTGAAGTTCGACCGCGAACGTACTCGTGTTTCTCTGGGCCTGAAGCAACTGGGCGAAGATCCATGGGTCGCTATCGCTAAACGTTACCCAGAAGGCACCAAGCTGACTGGTCGTGTAACCAACCTGACTGATTACGGCTGCTTCGTGGAAATCGAAGAAGGCGTTGAAGGCCTGGTACACGTTTCTGAAATGGATTGGACCAACAAAAACATCCATCCGTCCAAAGTTGTTAACGTGGGCGATGTAGTGGAAGTGATGGTTCTGGACATTGACGAAGAGCGTCGTCGTATTTCCCTGGGTCTGAAGCAGTGCAAAAACAACCCATGGCAGCAGTTCGCAGAAACCCACAACAAGGGCGACCGTGTTGAAGGTAAAATCAAGTCTATCACTGACTTCGGTATCTTCATCGGCCTGGACGGCGGCATCGACGGCCTGGTTCACCTGTCTGACATCTCCTGGAACGTTGCAGGCGAAGAAGCAGTTCGTGAATACAAGAAAGGCGACGAAATCGCAGCGGTTGTTCTGCAGGTTGACGCAGAGCGCGAGCGTATCTCCCTGGGTGTGAAGCAACTGGCTGAAGATCCATTCAATAACTACCTGTCTATGAACAAGAAAGGTACTATTGTTACGGGTAAAGTCACTGCAGTTGACGCCAAAGGTGCTACAGTTGAATTAGCAGGCGGGGTAGAAGGTTACCTGCGTGCATCTGAAGCCTCTCGCGACCGCATTGAAGATGCAACTCTGGTTCTGAATGTTGGTGATGAAGTTGAAGCTAAATTCACTGGCGTTGACCGTAAGAACCGCGTTGTAAGCCTGTCCGTACGTGCGAAGGACGAAGCTGACGAGAAAGATGCCATTGCTACGGTTAACAACAGCAAACCGGAAGAAAGCAACTTCTCTAACGCTATGGCTGAAGCCTTCAAAGCGGCTAAAGGCGAGTAATGACGGGGGGCGGTTTCTGGCCGCCCCGATACGGTAGTTTAGCTGCAAAGCTTGGAGGTACTATGACCAAGTCTGAACTTATTGAAAGACTTGCTGGCCAGCAATCTCATATTCCGGCGAAGGCCGTTGAGGATGCCGTGAAAGAGATGCTTGAGCACATGGCTGCAACGCTAGCCGAGGGTGAACGCATCGAGATCCGCGGATTCGGCAGTTTTTCTCTTCACTACCGTGCTCCGCGCGTTGGTCGTAACCCTAAGACGGGTGACAAAGTCGAGTTGGACGGCAAGTACGTTCCTCACTTCAAACCAGGTAAAGAGTTACGTGACCGCGCCAATATCTATGGCTAGTCTCTGACTATCCATAGCCTTGTTGCTTGTAAAGAATATGAAACGGTGCCTTCAGGGTGCCGTTTTTTTGCTTTTAGATCCCACGATTCCATCCCTTCCTGTTTCATCCGAGTTGCGAGCTAATACGTAATAAAGCTGCAAATGCAATGCTTGGAAGCAATAGCTTGCGTGCTGTTTCCATACATTGAAATCCGTTGCTGGCAGTTATTCCCCAGATAATTAATCTCTAGCCCAGCATAACGGGGTAGATAATGGTGATGGCTATCAGGATTTCAGTCGATATTGCAGCAATAGCGCTAGTATTGGGGATGCTACCCCTGCTTTTTTTACCGCAGTTACCGGCTTCGCAGTTGCTGATCGCACTCTCTATTCTGGCATTGCTGCTGTGGCGGCAAACGCAACAGAAATGGTGCCAATCGCTTTGTTGGTTATCGCTGGGTTTTGTCTTTGCCGCTTTAACTGCCAACAACGTGGTAAAGCAAATGACGTTACTGGCGAGTAGCAATGATGTTGAGGCTATCGTCTCGGTGAGTAGTGTAAAACTGGAAGGTATGGGGATGTCGAAAGTGCTTTTACGCATCGAACAGGCTAAAGGGCACCGATTGTTTCCTGCGATCTTTTTTACTGCCTACTGGCAGGGGAAAGCCTTGTGTGCAGGCCAGCGGTTAGCAATGAAAGTACGATTTCGGCCAATACATAGCAGCTTGAATGAGGGCGGCTTTGATGGTCAGCGTTGGGCTTTTGCTAACCGGCAGCCGCTCAGTGGCTATATTAAGTCGGCAAAGCACATCGACGAGCGTTGTGGCTGGCGGCAGTGGGTTATCAGCCGGGCAGATGAGCAAATGGGTGCCTTGCCTCACCGTGATATTTTGCTGGCTTTGGCGTTTGGTGAACGGGCATTAATTAGTAAGGAAACCCGCGATCTTTTTATTAAAACCGGGATCGCACATTTGATGGCGATTTCTGGCCTGCATATTTCGATGTCTGCAATCCTGCTGTGGGGATTGGTGCGTTTGGTGCAATATCCGCTGCCTGCCCGTTATATCGGCCACTGTTTACCTTTATTGATAAGCTGGTTTGCCATGTGGGTTTATGTCTGGTTAGCCGGTGCGCAACCTCCGGCACTGCGAACCGCTATCGCACTGTCTTTATGGCTAGTGCTGCGTTTGCGAGGGGTTACCTGTTCCTCTTGGCAAGTTTTGTTGTGGTGCGCTTGCCTTATTCTATTAAGCGATCCTCTGGCAGTGCTGTCAGACAGTTTCTGGCTTTCTGTACTGGCGGTTGCAGCGCTGATTTTTTGGTTCGAATGGGCACCTTTGCCTCAGCGCTTTAATTTATCCTGGTTCTGGGCACCGCTTCGCTGGTTGCATATTCAACTGGGTATGACGCTGTTGCTGTTGCCATTACAATTCGGCCTGTTCCATGGTGTCACCTGGACCTCGCTTCCGGCAAATCTGTGGGCCGTACCTATTATTTCACTGCTGTCTGTTCCACTGATTTTACTGGCCTTGATGCTCAGCTTTATCCCCGTAATGAGTGCCTTTTTATGGAGGCTGGCTGATATCACCGTTGACTGGGCGTTTTGGCCTTTACCATGGTTGGAGGTTGGTTGGGTGCAGATAGGGGTCACTTTGCTGCAATTCAGTGCTATTGGCTGGTTGATCGTAGCCTGCTGGCGTTTTTACTGGTGGTACAGTTTTCCCGTTGGTTGCCTGGCCGTATTGCTTTGTTGCCTGTTGTGGCGGGAACGGCAGCAGGACTACCGTTGGCGGGTAGATATGATTGACGTTGGCCATGGTTTAGCGGTGATTATCGAGCGCGAAGGGAAAGCGGTTATTTATGACAGCGGAGATGTGTGGGAGAGAACCAGCGCTGCTGAACGTTTTATTTTGCCTTATCTGCGTTGGCGGCAGGTTATTGTAGAACAGATTATTATTAGCCACAGCCATCAGGATCATAGTGGCGGGCTACCGGTCTTACAGGCTGCGTTCCCACAGGCCAGCGTCCGTTCACCATTAACTCATCAAGGCCATTTATCTTGTATCCAAGGGCAACGATGGTACTGGAGTGGGTTGCATTTTCAGGTACTGTGGCCACCACAGCAGAAAAAACATGCGAATAATGACGATTCTTGTATTGTTCGGATCGATGATGGCAAGCACAGCATTTTACTAACAGGCGATCTGGAACAACGTGGGGAGCAGGAATTGCTCAAGCAGCGTTCGGCTCTACCTGCCACTCTTTTACAAGTGCCACATCATGGTAGCAAGACTTCATCATCACCGCCGTTTTTGCGTGCGGTAGCACCGAAACTGGCTGTTGCATCGGCTTCTCGGTATAACACGTGGCGGTTACCAGCAGAAAAAATCATCAAGCGATACCGGGAGAATAATATTACCTGGCGAGATACTGCACACTCAGGACAGTTGAGTGTGCTATTTTTCGACAACGGCTGGCAGGTTAAAGGCTTTCGTGAGCAATTAATGCCCCGCTGGTACCATCAGCGGTTTGGCGTAGAGGACGATAATGAGTAGAATGGGCCGCTATTTCTTCCGATGCTGGTATCTGCATGATGAATGATAAAGATCTCTCCACTTGGCAGACGTTCCGTCGCCTCTGGCCGATGATCACTCCTTTTAAAACCGGGCTGATAGTGGCCGCTGTTGCGTTAATTTTAAACGCAGCAGGGGACACGCTAATGTTGTCCCTGCTTAAGCCGCTTTTAGATGATGGTTTTGGTAAAACGGATAGCCGTGTTTTGGTCTGGATGCCTCTGGTCGTTATTGGCCTGATGCTGATGCGTGGTGTGACCAGCTTTATTTCCAGTTATTGTATTTCCTGGGTGTCTGGCATGGTGGTGATGCATATGCGCCGCCGCTTATTCGGCCATATGATGAGAATGCCGGTGGCCTTTTTTGACCAACAATCCACCGGGACTTTATTGTCACGCATCACCTATGATTCTGAGCAGGTTGCTTCGTCATCTTCCAGCGCGCTGGTGACCGTCGTGCGTGAAGGGGCATCAATCATCGGCCTGTTCATCTTGATGTTCTATTACAGTTGGCAGCTTTCGCTCATTCTGATTGTGCTGGCGCCGATTGTCTCTTTTGCGATCCGGATGGTGTCTAAACGCTTCCGCAATATCAGCAAAAATATGCAAAACACCATGGGGCAGGTGACTACCAGCGCCGAGCAAATGCTGAAAGGGCACAAAGAGGTTTTGATCTTTGGTGGCCAGCAGGTGGAGACGGAGCGTTTCAACTCGGTCAGCAACCGCATGCGTCAGCAGGGGATGAAGCTGGTTTCTGCTTCTTCTATTTCTGATCCTATTATTCAGTTGATCGCCTCGTTGGCCTTGGCGTTTGTCCTGTTTGCGGCCAGCTTCCCGAGCGTAATGGAAACCTTGACCGCCGGTACGATTACCGTGGTGTTTTCTTCAATGATTGCCCTGATGCGCCCGCTGAAATCGCTGACTAACGTTAACGCCCAGTTCCAGCGCGGTATGGCCGCATGTCAGACTCTGTTCTCGATTCTGGATATGGAGCAGGAAAAGGATACCGGTACTCGCCAAGTGGAGCGTGCCAAAGGGGATATCGAATTCCGCAATGTGACGTTCTGTTATCCAGGGCGGGAAATCCCGGCGCTGCGTGATATCAATCTGAGTATCGCCGAGGGTAAAACAGTGGCGTTGGTTGGGCGTTCTGGTTCAGGCAAGTCAACCATTGCTAATCTATTGACGCGCTTTTATGACGTCCAGCAAGGCGAGATCCTGATGGATGGCCACGACTTGCGCGAATATACCCTAGCCTCATTGCGCGATCAGGTGGCGTTGGTCTCGCAGAATGTCCATCTGTTCAACGACACCATTGCCAACAATATTGCCTATGCTCGTGAGCAGCGTTACAGCCGTGAAGAGATAGAGAAAGCGGCACGTATGGCTTATGCCATGGACTTTATCGGCAAAATGGAGAATGGCCTGGATACGGTGATTGGTGAAAATGGTGTGATGCTTTCCGGTGGTCAGCGCCAGCGTATCGCGATTGCTCGTGCGTTACTGCGTGACTGCCCAATTCTGATCCTTGATGAAGCCACCTCTGCACTGGACACCGAATCCGAGCGTGCCATTCAGGCCGCACTGGATGAGTTGCAGAAAAACCGTACCTCGCTAGTTATTGCGCACCGTCTGTCTACCATTGAGAAAGCGGATGAAATCCTGGTAGTTGAGGATGGACAGATCGTTGAACGTGGTCAGCACGCGGCACTGATTGAGCAACGGGGTGTTTACGCACAGCTTCACCGTATGCAGTTTGGTCAGTAATGATAGAACGTATCTGGTCCGGTAGCTCACTGATTTATCTACTCTTGCTGCCGCTTTCCTGGCTGTATGGTCTGGTTAGCGGCGTCATTCGGTACAGTTATCGTGTGGGTTTACGTAAAAGTTGGCGTGCGCCCGTGCCGGTGGTGGTAGTGGGGAACTTGACGGCCGGCGGCAACGGCAAAACCCCTATGGTGATCTGGTTGGTGGAGCATCTTCAGCAGCGAGGTTATCGTGTGGGGGTTGTTTCCAGAGGATATGGCGGAAAATCAGCGGTGTACCCTCTGGTGCTGAATGCACAAACTACAACGCAGCAGGCCGGTGATGAGCCAGTGCTGATCTATCAGCGTACCGGAGCGCCGGTGGCGATTTCCCCTAAGCGTACTGAGGCTGTTCAAGCATTGCTACAACAGGGTGAACTTGATGTGGTGATTACTGACGACGGCCTTCAGCATTATGCTTTGCAGCGTGATTTTGAATTAGTGGTTATTGACGGCGTACGCCGCTTTGGCAATGGCTGGTGGTTACCGGCGGGGCCAATGCGTGAGCGCGCTGCACGTTTGAAGACGGTGGATGCCTGCGTCGCTAATGGTGGTGTTGCGCAACCGGGTGAAATTGCCATGAAACTCCAAGCGCTGGATGCGGTGAATCTGGCGAGTGGTGAACGATGCCCGGCAACCGAACTGCCACATGTAGTCGCAATGGCCGGAATCGGTCATCCGCCGCGCTTTTTCGCCACGCTGGAAAAACTGGGTGTTGAGGTTGAAGGTGAAATCCCGTTTGCCGATCACCAGGATTACACTCATGCGCAGTTGGTTACGTTGACGAAAGCAGGGCAGACGCTGCTGATGACTGAAAAAGATGCGGTGAAATGCCGTAATTTCGCCCAGCCTGACTGGTGGTTTTTACCGGTTGATGCGGTACTTCCTGCCGATCAGGCTGAGCGGCTATTACAAGATATCGAGAAACTGCTCAAATAAATCAGGCCTCCAGCGCGCATATCCCTAATGCTTGCGCGCAGGCCTGCAATGAACGCTGTTGCGTCTGTTGATACAGCTCCAACTCATCAATCACTTCTGCTCCTAATGCCTGTTCAAATGCGGTACGGCTTGACGCTGTGCCGTATTGTGTATGGCGGCTATCGCCGAGATTGGACTGAAAAATCCCTGCGGCGCTGACTGGTAGAAAATCCTCATACACCAAGGGCTGGAAGCGGATGTAATCAAGCGCGATAAGCTGCTCCAGAGAGCGGTGTTTATCTATAGTCTCTTTAGCGGCCAGACCGCATTCTGTTGGGAAATAGCGGAACCAGGCCAATCGTTGCTCGCGCAGCGTGGCGTAATCATCTGGAAATGCCTGGAAATTTTCGGCCAGTAATTGATTGTACTGCGCAGCATTTTTTTCAGTGGCCGGAGTTTGCAATGCGTCATTGGTAGCCTGTAACAGACGATCGTAAAGTGCACGCCCTTTGGGAGTAAGCGCAACTCCTCGCTGCTCGATTTCACCGAAACGCGCGGTATGGTGTCCGGCAACTTCATGGCCATCATGCTCGATAAAGGCGACATCTTCTTCTAACGCCTTAAAACTGGTCTGGCGCAGCAGGATCGGGCAGTTGCGCGGTGGCGGGCCTTCAATCACCGCTTTAGGCGTAATGCCGCGTCCTGGCATCGCCAGCTGTACCCGATCGATATCCAACGTGCGCGGTGTCAGATGATTAATATGCGGGCCTTTGAAAGCGACCACATCGGCAATCAAGCGGTGTTGATCGTGCAACTGTTGATATTCACTGGCGCTCACCGTGGCCTGACTGTGCCAACGGAATGTTTCTAGCGCCTGTGCAATGAATTCTTGTGCCTGCTCTTCATCCAATCCACCTTGCGCATCATGTAGCGTAATTAACTCCAACGCTCGCTCGGTAAAGATACGGCGACGGGCTAACAGCTGTTGGGCCAACTCACGCAACGGCACATTTTCAATCAGTTCGAGCCGCAGCAAAGAAGTAAATACCCGGAACGGGCTGAGCTGCAGCGCGCTTTCATGCACGGCACGAAATGCGGTGGAGTGAACAGGCACACCGGCAACGGCCAAGTCATAGTAACCCACGGGAGACATGCCCATCACAGCAAACAGACGCCGTAATGTCTTCAATTCCTCAGCGGTGCCTACGCGGATAGCGCCATGACGCTCCATGGTCAGCCGGTTAATTTCGCCGGTAATTTGCAACTGGTTGGCCAAGACGGCGTCTTCACTCAGAACTTGCCGATTAGTCTCCGCCACGAGTTCGACCAGCGCGCCATATAACGGCACCTCTTTCTGATACATGATCGACATTGCCTTGGAAAATCGGGCACGAATTTCATTCGGTGAGACGAACTGCTGGGCAGTCATGCGCATAGCTCCTTGGGTTAATTAAAGTCTGAGTAATGTGGTTTATACACTTCATATTTTAAGTTGCCTGGGTGTTGGCTGTGCCCTGTCGCCCCAGTCACATAGCGGGTTATGCGCTTGGAATCTCCAGTGTTTGCCGCTACAAGCAACTCGAATTATTTTGTGTATAGTGCTGGCCAGAAAGTCACTCACCTTGTTTTCACCTGAAGTTTAGCCAGCTCGTTTGGGATTTGTTATAGATTGGCTAACGATATTAGAGTTTTATGCGTTAGCTCTCATTTGGTTTTGCTGATGAGGTAGGCGGATGCTAATAACATCTGCTAACAGGGAGAAAATATTGTGATAAACCTCTTGTGTTGGTGGGGGTTTTATGAGTTAATACCACTCGGCCTGTGATACAGACCTATTTATGTTTGAGTTTAGAGTTAAGTAGTTCCTCCCAAAACGTTATCATCTGATTCCGCTTCAAAGACGAACCTTCTAAGTACCTCCCATAAGTAATGATTCTGAAAACGGCCAAATCGCCTCGTGGTAGGTTGTGTAAATATATTTAAAAGGTAATAGTAATGTCTAAGAAAATGGGTCAGGTTAAGTGGTTCAACGAAAGCAAAGGTTTTGGTTTCATTGAACAACAAGACGGTGGTAAAGATGTGTTCGTACACTTCTCTGCAATCATGACCGACGGTTTCAAGACCCTGGCAGAAGGTCAGCGTGTTGAGTATACCATCCAGGACAGCCCGCGCGGGCCGGCTGCCGCCAACGTTGTTGCTCTGTAAATCCACAGGGAATAACGTATAGAGAACTTGATACAACCATAATGACGCATTTATGCTGAGTTATTGCGGAAGATATTAAGTTCAACAAGCCCGCCAAAGTGCGGGTTTTTTATTTTTTGCTCACGAGAGGTTTGTTACGAGAAACTTTAGGATGGGCTGGTAGCATCCAAACAATAATAAAAATGATGTTGTTAAGGATGCACAAGTGAAAGGAATTAAATTATGTTTAAAAATACTGTGTTAAAAATGGGCCGTGTGAAGTGGTTTGATCAGAGCGAAGGCTATGGTGTTATTTCTCCGGTTGATGGTAGTGACGAAATTTATGTTAGCCGCCGCGCTATCGCCAATACCAAGAATAAATCGTTAAATGAAGGTCAGAACGTCGAGTTCTCGATCTATCGTAGCTCTCACGGGCTGTCTGCGGCAGACGTTATCGCGTTCTGACCCACCCCTTCCTCGCCAGTGCCGGTGCCGCCACCCCATGCACTGGCGAAGAAAAATTCTTCGATATCCTTTATGATCAGGCGATTGTTCAATCACCTGGGATATCAAGATGCCAACCCCTGTTATTTCGCTTTCTTCTGCCCGCGCGCTTCATCTTGCCGCTCAAGGGCTGCTGTCCCCCGTTAAACGCAAAGCCAAACCAGCAGATGTGATCGATGCCATAGAACGCATGGGGTTGCTGCAAATCGATACGATCAGCGTGGTCGCGCGTAGCCCTTATCTGGTGCTGTTCAGCCGCCTGGGTGACTATCAGCCGGCATGGTTGGAGCAGGCTTTGGCCGATCGCAAACTGTTTGAGTATTGGGCGCATGAAGCCTGTTTCCTCCCTATTGATGATTTCGGATTGCTACGCCACCGTATGCTGGATCCGCAGGGAATGGGCTGGAAACACTCACAAGCGTGGGTGGAAAAACACCATGTAGCCATTGATGCACTCTTGCAGCATGTTGCTACCCAAGGGCCGGTGCGTTCGGCAGACTTCACCGCCGAAAAGAAAGGCGCTAATGGCTGGTGGGATTGGAAACCGGAAAAACGTCATCTTGAGATTCTGTTTACCACCGGTAAGTTGATGGTGGCCGAGCGCCGTAACTTTCATCGCGTCTACGATCTTACTGAGCGATTACTGCCTGATTGGGATGACAGTATCCATGCTTTGCCGCAGGCTGAGGCCCAGCAGGAAATGCTGCGCCGTAGTTGCCGCTATCTAGGAGTTTTCAAAGCGGAATGGCTGGCGGATTACTATCGCTTAAAGCGAGTGGCTCCCAAAAAATTGTTAGCAACGCTGCTACAACAGGGGGAGATTCTGCCTGTTGAAATCAGCGGGCTGGAAGGTGAATTCTATGTGCATCAGTCGTTGGCCGCCGAGTTGGCATTGGCTGAACAAGGGAAACTGAAATCCAGCGTGACCAGTTTGCTCTCTCCCTTTGACCCGGTGGTATGGGATCGCCGCCGTGCATTAGAGCTGTTCAACTTCGATTACCGGCTGGAATGTTACACGCCGAAGGAAAAACGCCAGTACGGCTACTTCACGTTGCCGCTATTGCAGCGGGGTGAACTGATCGGCCGAGTTGATGCAAAAATGCATCGTAAGCTTGGCATTTTTGAAATCATCAGTTTTCATCTGGAGCCGAAAACCAAGTTGAACAAGCAGCGTTGCCAGGATATCCAGCAGGCGATAACCCGCACGGCGAAGTGGCACGGTGCGCAACAGGTCACTCTCGGAGACATACCGGCTCAGTTGGCAATGGCGTGGGCGGCAGGGTGGCATGTGGAATAACGGATTTCGCGAGTAAATCAGGCGGTGATTAACCTGCCTTATAGCGTTATGCTATCCTCACGCACTTTCCCTGATGCCTATATCCCTTGGAGGAAGCATGGATCACCGTTTACTCGAAATCGTTGCCTGCCCGGTCTGCAACGGTAAGCTCTATTTCAATAAAGAAAACCAGGAACTGGTCTGTAAAGTGGACGGCCTGGCCTACCCACTGCGCGATGGTATTCCGGTGTTGCTGGAAAACGAAGCGCGTTCACTGTCACTGGATGAGAAACACGCATGAGTTTTATCGCTATTATTCCTGCTCGTTATGCGTCCACCCGTTTGCCGGGTAAACCGCTGGCCGATATCCACGGTAAACCGATGGTGGTTCACGTGATGGAGCGCGCCCGGGAATCCGGTGCTTCCCGCGTGATTGTTGCCACCGATCATCCCGAAGTGGCCAAAGCGGTGGAGGCGGCCGGCGGCGAGGTTTGTATGACCAGCCCCGACCACCACTCAGGTACCGAGCGTTTGGCGGAGGTGATCGAGAAATGCGGCTTTACTGACGATCAAATCATCGTCAACGTGCAGGGTGATGAGCCTCTGATTCCGCCGATAATCGTCCGCCAGGTAGCCGAGAATCTCGCGTCTTGCGAGGCTGGAATGGCGACGTTGGCCGTGCCAATCGAAACCGCCGAAGAGGCGTTTAACCCGAATGCCGTCAAGGTGGTGATGGATGCACAGGGCTATGCGCTCTATTTCTCGCGCGCCACCATCCCGTGGGATCGCGAACGCTTTGCCCAATCGAAAGAGAGCATCGGTGACAGCCTGCTGCGCCATATCGGCATTTATGCCTACCGTGCCGGTTTTGTGCGCCGCTACGTGAGCTGGCAGCCCAGTCAGCTTGAGCAGATCGAACTGCTGGAACAGCTCCGCGTGCTGTGGTACGGCGAAAAAATTCACGTTGCGGTGGCAAAAGCCATTCCGAGCGTGGGCGTTGATACGCCAGAAGATTTGCAGCGCGTGCGGGACAGCATTAAAAACTGATTATTCTGTCGGCCAGATCACTCTGGCCGCTTCATTTCTTGCTCCTTTATCTCCATTTTATTGATCTGCGTTGAAGAATTTCGTTGTCTACCGTTCAATGATGTAGGGCGCTTTTCCTTAACCTAGAGGGTTTTGCCCAATGGAGCAGTTGCGTGCCGAATTGAGTGTGGTGCTGGGTGAATCAATCGGTCGCCTTGAGCGTGTCAGCGAGCAGCCTTATGCACATATGTATTCGCTGTATGATCAACAGGATCACGCGATTCCGTTGATGGCGAAAAGCTTTGTTTGTGAGGGGATCGCGCAGCAGGAGGCTTATAAGCTCTCTATGTTGGCACGTGAAGGGGACATTCGTCTGCCGACGGTTTATGGCATGGTGTACAGCCACCAATCCCCCTATAAAGAGATTTTGCTGATCGAGCGCCTGCGCGGCGTCTCGGTTGAAGCACCCACGCGCACCCCCGATCGCTGGGACATGCTGATGGACCAGATTATCGATGGTGTATTGGCTTGGCACCGTATCGATAGCCACGGCTGCGTCGGTACGGTAGACAGCACCCAGGAAAATGATTGGTTCTGCTGGTATCAGCAGCGTGTTGAAGTACTGTGGTCAACGCTCAGTAATCTCAACTCGCCGCTGTTCACCATGGCCGATCGCCGTCTGCTTTATCGCACGCGAGAAGCGCTGCCCAATTTTTTTGCCGGTTTTGACGATCCTTGCGTGTTGGTGCATGGCAATCTTTCGTTGCGCAGCATGCTGAAAGATGCCAAAACCGATCAGCTATTGGCGATGCTCAATCCTGGGATGATGCTGTGGGCTCCGCGGGAGTATGAGCTGTTCAGGCTGTGTGAGGCGGGGATGCCGGATCAGTTGCTGTTTCGCTATCTGCAACGCGCACCAGTGGCAGAGTTGTTCCTGGTGCGTCGCTGGCTGTATGCGGTGTGGGAAGCAGTGGGCCGGATGATTCACACCGGCAAACTGGATCGTATGTTGTTCGATCAGGCGGCAAAACAGTTGCTGCCCTGGCTGGCCGATTAATTACTGCGAGTCTGACATTGTTTCGTGATCCCCTTTCAATTGCTGCCACAGGCTGCCAAGGGTTTCATACACCGCGCGCTCACTGTGGCCGAGGAATATCGATGATGGCATGACCCGATCCCAAATATTGAGCGGTGAACTGATCGCCATTTGGTTGGCCGGAGCCGGGATCGGGTGTAACCCTTGGGCTTGGAAAAAACGCATCGCGCGCGGCAGATGGTTGGCAGAAGTCACTAAAATAAAGGGTTTCTCTCCCACTAACTTAGCCACTTGCGCGGCTTCTTGTTCCGTATCCAACGGGCGATCCAGAATCACGATATCGTCGTGTGGCACCCCTAGGCTTTCAGCCACGCGCGCTGCGGTGGCGGCATTGCTCAAGGTATTGGCCCCGCGAGCGCCGGTAAACACCATCTTGCTACCGGGATGAGAGAGGTATAGCCTGACACCTTCCGTGACCCGCGGCAGACTGTTGCCGATCAGGTTGGAACTCGGAGCCCAGTCTGGGTTGAAAGTGTAACCGCCGCCCAGTACCACGATATAATCAACCCGATCGTCGCCCCGGTAAGTGACATAGTGGGATTCGAGCGGCCGCAGTAAACGATCGGCTACCGGTTGCAGGCTTAAAAGCAGTAAAAACAGCCAACTCAGGCTCAAAATCGCTTTGCCACTTTTTTGCCAACGGGTGAACCACAGCAGCAGTAGCGCCAACCCCATCAGCAAAAGCAGGGCGGGTAACGGCATAAACAGGTTGCCGATGAACTTTTTCAGATTAAACAGCATCAAAAATCAGGTCCTTTTGGGCGAAAAAACGACATCTGGGCGTAATCACGCCGCAAGAAGATTCATTCTAAGCCAGTCTGTGCCAAAATAGCAGGTTTGAATGGGCTGGTGCTTTGCCTCAAGCCAAGATGAAATCAGCGGAGCCGTTGTCCATGCAGGATCGCAATTTTGACGATATTGCGGAGAAGTTTGCGCGTAATATTTACGGCACGACCAAGGGGAAAATCCGCCAGGCGGTGGTTTGGCAGGATCTGACCACGCTGTTGGCGCAATTGCCGCAGCGCCGGCTGCGCATTCTGGACGCTGGCGGTGGCGAAGGCCATATGGCCTGCCAGTTGGCAGAATTAGGACATCAGGTGTTGTTGTGCGATCTTTCTGGTGAGATGATCCAACGCGCCGCACTGCTGGCAGAGCAGAAAGGTGTGAGCCAGAACATGCAATTTATACAAAGTTCGGCGCAAGACATCGGGCAGCACTTGGAACAGCCGGTTGATCTGATATTGTTCCATGCGGTTTTGGAGTGGATCGCCGAGCCACAGGCGGCATTGGCGGCGCTGTTCGACTGCCTGTTACCGGGAGGGGCGCTGTCGCTGATGTTCTTCAATGCCAATGGCCTGTTGATGCGCAACGTGGTGCTGGGGAATTTCCAACTGGTGGATCCCGAGGTCCGCAGGCGCCGCAAGCGCTCTTTGTCGCCACAGTACCCACATAGTCCGCCGCAGGTGTACACGTGGCTGGAACAGTTGGGGATGCAGATTTCAGGGAAAACCGGCGTGAGGGTTTTCCATGACTATCTGCAAAGCAGACAATTACAGACACAGAAATTTGAAGAGCTACTGGCGCTTGAACAGCTTTATTGCCGGCAGGAGCCGTATGTGAGTTTGGGTCGCTATATTCACGTCATGGCGCATAAACCAAACCTGAAGGACGAACTATGAGTGAATTTTCCCAGACAGTACCCGAACTGGTCGCCTGGGCACGGAAAAATGATTTCTCTATTTCGCTCCCCACTGAGCGTCTTGCGTTCCTGCTGGCTATCGCCACGTTAAATGGCGAACGGCTGGACGGTGAGATGAGTGAAGGTGAGCTGGTTGATGCATTTCGCCATGTCAGTAAAGGTTTTGAACAGACGCATGAAACGGTGGCCATTCGCGCCAACAATGCGATCAACGATATGGTGCGCCAGCGCCTGTTGAACCGTTTTATCAGCGAACTGGCGGATGGTAATGCCATCTACCGTCTCACGCCGCTGGGTATCGGCATTACCGATTATTACATCCGCCAGCGTGAGTTTTCGACCCTGCGCCTTTCCATGCAACTGTCTATCGTGGCGGAAGAGCTCAAGCGCGCCGCCGACGCTGCCGAAGAGGGCGGTGATGATTTCCACTGGCACCGTAACGTTTTTGCACCGTTGAAGTATTCGGTGGCCGAGATCTTTGACAGCATCGATCTGACGCAGCGCCTGATGGACGAACAGCAGCAGAGCGTAAAAGAAGATATTGCCGCCCTGCTGAACCAGGATTGGCGCGCAGCGATCTCCAGCTGTGAGATGCTGCTGTCGGAAACTTCCGGCACCTTGCGTGAGTTGCAGGATACGCTGGAGGCCGCAGGTGATAAGCTGCAGGCCAATCTGCTGCGGATCCAGGACGCCACGCTGGGTGGCATGGAACTGGGCTTTGTCGATAAGCTGGTGTTTGACCTGCAAAGCAAGCTGGATCGCATCATCAGTTGGGGCCAACAGGCGATCGACCTGTGGATTGGCTACGATCGCCACGTTCACAAATTTATCCGCACCGCGATCGATATGGATAAAAACCGCGTGTTTGCACAACGCTTGCGGCAGTCGGTGCAAAACTACTTCGACAACCCTTGGACGCTGACCCACGCCAATGCCGAGCGTCTGTTCGATATGCGCGATGAAGAATTGGCGTTGCGTAGTGAAGAAGTGACCGGGGAACTGCCGCCCGATCTGGAATATGAAGAGTTCAGCGAAATTCGCGAACAGTTGGCAGCGATGATCGAACAGGCATTGCAGGTCTATAAAGAACAGAAAATGCCGCTCAATTTAGGGGCGGTAATGCGCGATTATCTGGCGCAATATCCGCGTGCACGTCACTTCGACGTTGCTCGCATAGTGGTCGACCAGGCAGTGCGCCTTGGTGTGGCTGAAGCTGATTTTTCAGGGTTGCCGGCACAGTGGCAGGCAATCAATGATTACGGAGCCAAGGTACAGGCCCATGTCATCGACAAATATTGAACAAGTAATGCCAGTCAAGCTGGCCAAGGCACTGTCGAACACGCTATTTCCGGCGCTCGATAGCCAACTGCGCGCGGGGCGCCACATCGGTATCGATGAGCTGGACAACCACGCTTTCTTAATGGATTTTCAGGACGAACTGGAAGAGTTTTACGCCCGTTACAGTGTTGAACTGATCCGCGCGCCGGAGGGTTTTTTCTACCTGCGCCCGCGTTCTACCACGCTGATCCCGCGTTCGGTGCTTTCCGAGCTGGATATGATGGTCGGCAAGATCCTGTGTTATCTCTACCTCAGCCCGGAGCGCCTGGCGCATGAAGGCATCTTCAGCCAGCAAGAGCTGTACGAAGAGCTGCTGAGCCTGGCGGATGAGAACAAACTGCTGAAGTTTGTTAACCAGCGCTCTACCGGTTCGGATCTGGATCGGCAAAAGCTGCATGAAAAAGTGCGCTCATCGTTGAACCGCCTGCGCCGCTTGGGCATGGTCTATTTCATGGGCAACGACAGCAGTAAATTCCGTATTACCGAAGCGGTGTTCCGCTTCGGTGCCGACGTGCGCAGCGGTGACGATCCGCGTGAAGCCCAGTTGCGGATGATTCGTGACGGTGAAGCGATGCCGGTTGAAAACAGCCTGTCGCTGAATGATGAAAGCGAGGCTGAAGATGTGCAGGCCGATAACGCCATAGACAGTGCAGAGGATGAACAGGAATGATTGAACGCGGTAAATTTCGCTCACTGACGCTGGTTAACTGGAACGGTTTCTTCGCTCGAACCTTTGATCTGGACGAGTTGGTCACCACGCTGTCCGGGGGCAACGGGGCGGGTAAATCCACCACCATGGCGGCGTTCGTTACCGCGCTGATCCCCGATCTGACGTTGCTGCACTTCCGTAACACCACCGAAGCGGGAGCCACCAGTGGTTCACGTGATAAAGGGTTGCACGGCAAGCTGCGCGCCGGTGTCTGCTACTCTACGCTGGACGTGGTGAACTCACGCCATCAGCGAGTGGTGGTAGGCGTGCGTCTGCAACAGGTGGCGGGGCGCGATCGCAAAGTCGATATTAAACCCTTCACCATTCAAGGGCTGCCGACAGCGGTACAACCCACCGAATTGCTGACCCAGACCGTGGGCGATCGCCAAGCGCGCGTGTTGTCGTTGCAGGAGCTGAAAGAGCGCGTCGAAGAGATGGAAGGGGTGCAGTTCAAGCAGTTCAACTCCATCACCGATTACCACTCATTAATGTTTGACCTCGGGGTGATCCCGAAACGTCTGCGTTCCTCATCCGATCGCAGCAAGTTTTATCGCCTGATCGAAGCCTCGCTCTACGGTGGGATCTCCAGCGCCATTACCCGCTCACTGCGTGACTACCTGTTGCCAGAAAACAGCGGGGTGCGTAAAGCGTTTCAGGATATGGAAGCGGCGCTGCGCGAAAACCGCATGACGCTGGAGGCGATCCGCGTTACCCAGTCAGATCGCGATTTGTTCAAGCATTTGATCTCCGAAGCCACCTCTTACGTGGCGGCGGACTACATGCGCCACGCCAATGAGCGCCGTATCCACCTGGATGGCGCGTTGGTGTTGCGCAGCGATTTGCTGGGCAGCCGCAAGCAACTAGCTAGCGAACAGTTCCGCCATGTTGAAATGGCGCGCGAACTGGCCGAGCAAAGCGGTGCCGAATCCGATCTGGAAACCGATTACCAGGCCGCCAGCGATCACCTTAATCTGGTGCAGACGGCGATGCGTCAGCAGGAAAAGATCGAGCGTTATGAAGGCGATCTGGAAGAACTGACCTACCGCTTGGAAGAGCAGAATGAAGTGGTGGCAGAAGCGGGTGAGCAGCAGGCAGAAAATGAAGCACGTGCCGAAGCCGCTGAGCTGGAAGTGGATGAACTGAAAAGCCAGCTTGCCGATTACCAGCAGGCGTTGGACGTGCAGCAGACCCGTGCCATCCAGTATCAGCAGGCACTTCAGGCTCTCGAACGTGCCCGTGCGCTGTGTCAGGTGCCGGAGCTGACCGCCGACAACGCTGAAGAGTGGCTGGAGACCTTCCAGGCGCGTGAGCAAGAGGCTACCGAAGCCCTGTTGCTGCTGGAACAGAAACTGAGCGTGGCGGATGCCGCCCATAGCCAGTTTGAACAGGCTTATCAGCTGGTGCGTAAAATTGCTGGTGAGGTGAGCCGCAGTGAAGCCTGGCAAACCGCGCGCGAACTGTTGCGTGACTGGCCTTCACAGCAGCATCAGGCCGAACGTGTACAGCCGTTGCGTATGCGCCTAAATGAGCTGGAGCAACGCCTGCGTTCACAACAGGATGCCGAGCGTTTGTTGCAGGAATTCTGTAAACGCCATGGGCAGGAATATCAGCCGGACGAACTCGATACTTTGCAGCAAGAGCTGGAAGAGCGTCTGGAGTCGCTGTCGCAAAGCGTTAGCGAAGCCGGTGAGCGGCGTATGGAAATGCGTCAGGAACTGGAGCAAATCCAACAACGCATTAAAGAACTGACCGCGCGTGCGCCAATTTGGTTAGGTGCGCAGGACGCGCTGAGCCAACTCAGCGAGCAAAGCGGCGAAACCTTCGAAGACGGCCAGCAAGTCACCGAGTACATGCAGCAATTGCTGGAACGCGAACGTGAAACTACCGTTGAGCGCGACGAAGTGGCTGCGCGCAAGCGCGAGATTGAAGCGCAAATTGAGCGTCTCAGCCAGCCAAGCGGGGCCGAAGATCAACGGCTGGTAACACTGGCTGAGCGTTTCGGCGGCGTACTGCTGTCAGAGATTTATGACGATGTGACCATTGACGACGCGCCGTATTTCTCTGCGTTGTATGGCCCATCACGCCATGCGATCGTGGTGCCGGATCTGTCGCTGGTGCGCGAGATGCTGCAAGGGTTGGACGATTGCCCGGAAGATCTCTACCTGATCGAAGGGGATCCGCAGTCGTTCGATGACAGCGTATTCGCCGTTGAAGAACATGAAAAAGCGGTGGTGGTGAAGACTGCCGATCGCCAATGGCGTTATTCGCGTTACCCGGAAGTGCCACTGTTTGGCCGTGCGGCGCGTGAGAATCGCCTGGAAGTGCTGTATGCCGAACGCGATAGCTTGGCAGAACGTTACGCCACTTTGTCGTTTGACGTGCAGAAAACTCAGCGTTCCCACCAGGCCTTCAGCCGCTTTATTGGTTCCCATCTGGCAGTCGCGTTTGACGCCGATCCTGAGGCGGAAATCCGCGCCATGAACAGCCGCCGTGGTGAGGTTGAGCGTTCGCTCAACAACCACGAAGCGCAGAATCAGCAGCAACGTCAGCAATACGAACAGGCGAAAGAGGGTATCTCTGCGCTGAACCGCCTGATGCCGCTGGTTTCGCTGCTGAATGACGATACGCTGCAAGATCGCGTTGAAGAGATCCGCGAAGAGTTGGAAGAAGCCCAAGATGCTGCGCGCTATATTCAGCAGCATGGGGTTGCGCTGACCAAGCTGGAGCCGTTGTTATCGGTGCTGCAAAGCGATCCGGAACAGCACGAGCAACTGCAACTGGATTACACCCAGGCGCAGGCAACGCAACGTCAGGCCAAACAACAGGCCTTTGCGCTCACCGAAGTGGTGCAACGCCGTGCGCACTTCAGCTATACCGACTCTGCCGGTATGCAGAATGCTGACAACGATCTCAATGAGAAGCTGCGTCAACGGCTGGAACATGCGGAAGCAGAGCGGACTCGCGCCCGTGAGCAACTGCGCCAGTACCAGACCCAGTTTACCCAGTACAGCCAAGTGCTGGCATCGCTGAAAAGCTCTTTTGATGCCAAACGCGACATGCTGAAAGAGCTGAGTCAGGAATTGGTGGATATTGGTGTGCAGGCGGATGCCAATGCTGAAGCTCGTGCGCGGCAGCGCCGTGATGAACTGCATGCGGCACTGAGTACCAATCGTACGCGCCGTAATCAGTTGGAAAAGCAACTGACCTTCTGCGAAGCGGAAATGGACGGTTTGCAGAAAAAACTGCGCAAGCTGGAGCGTGATTACTACCAACTGCGTGAGCAGGTGGTTACCGCCAAAGCGGGCTGGTGTGCGGTGATGCGCTTGGTGAAAGACAACGGTGTTGAACGCCGTCTGCATCGCCGTGAGTTGGCCTATATGGACGGTGATGAATTGCGCTCCATGTCGGATAAGGCGCTGGGTGCGCTGCGCCTGGCGGTGGCAGATAACGAGCACTTGCGCGATGTGTTGCGCCTGTCGGAAGACCCTAAACGGCCCGAGCGTAAAATCCAGTTCTACATTGCGGTTTATCAGCACCTGCGCGAGCGTATCCGCCAGGATATCATCCGTACTGACGATCCGGTTGAAGCCATCGAACAGATGGAGATCGAACTTGGCCGCCTGACGGAAGAACTGACCGCCCGTGAGCAGAAGCTGGCCATCAGCTCGAAGAGCGTGGCGAATATCATCCGTAAGACCATTCAGCGTGAACAGAACCGCATCCGCATGCTCAACCAGGGCCTGCAGGCGGTCTCCTTCGGTCAGGTGAAGAGCGTGCGTTTGAACGTCAACGTACGGGAAGCTCATGCTACCTTACTGACCGTGCTCTCTGAGCAGCAGGAACAGCATCAGGATCTGTTTAACAGTAACCGCCTGACCTTCTCGGAAGCCTTGGCGAAGCTCTATCAACGCCTGAACCCGCAGATCGATATGGGCCAGCGTACGCCGCAGACCATTGGTGAAGAACTGCTGGATTACCGTAATTATCTGGAGCTGGAAGTTGAAGTATTCCGCGGTTCCGACGGTTGGCTACGGGCGGAAAGTGGCGCTTTGTCCACCGGGGAAGCGATTGGTACCGGTATGTCGATTCTGGTGATGGTAGTGCAGAGCTGGGAAGAGGAATCACGCCGCTTGCGTGGTAAAGATATCTCGCCTTGCCGCTTGCTGTTCCTGGATGAAGCGGCGCGTTTGGATGCCAAATCCATCGCCACGCTGTTTGAGCTGTGCGATCGCCTGGAAATGCAGTTGATTATTGCGGCACCAGAAAATATCAGCCCGGAAAAGGGCACCACTTATAAGCTGGTGCGTAAAGTATTCCAAAATCATGAGCATGTACACGTGGTTGGTTTGCGTGGTTTTGCCCCGGAACAGGCCGCATTGGCACCAACGGTAGCAGAAACGCCTTAAACTTGAATAAAATTACCCTAAAAGTCTGAAAATAGTCACCTTCAGGTGGCTATTTTTTTACGCTGCGAGGATGATAGGTAAGTTTTTTTATCACTGAAACTAAGTAGCGTAATGAGAGTAAAACAGTAATTCGACGGCGCTGGGAGCAAAAGGGTCGTTCTGTTTGTATACTGAAACGAGTAGATAATCTTTGTTGTATTTTTGTGAGCATACAGGGGGCAAGGGATGTTGCTAAAAAAAGGAAACTCAGTACGATGTCTGGCATTGAGTTGCGCAATTGCGTGTAGTTTTGCCGTATCGTTACCCGCATGGGCTGCCGTGCAGGCGTTTCCACCGGTGTCATCATCCGGCATGTCTGCTGTACAAAGCCATACTCAAATATTGGCGGTATTGCCTAAAGGCGTGGTGCCATATTATCTCCCTACTTTGGCTCAACTATATGCATCCAACCAAATGCAGCCAATGTGGCAGGATCGGGAAACCGTATTGCAGTTCCAGCAGCAACTTGCTGAACTCGCTATTTCCGGCATACAGCCACAATTCACCCAATGGGTAAAATTACTCACCGATCCGGCAATCACTGATATGGCACGCGATATTGTGCTGTCTGATGCCATGCTGGGTTATCTGCAGTTTGTTTCGTCAATCGGGTTAAACGGTAATAGTTGGTTGTACAGCAATGTTCCTTACAAGCTGGCGCTGCCGGCGAATACCGTGATCAATCAGTGGCAGCTTGCGCTACAGCAGGGCAAAACCCTGGCGTATGTCAACTCGCTGGCACCCCAACATCCGCAGTATGAAAAAATGCATCAGGCGCTGCGTGAGCTGTTAGCCGATGGGCGTCCGTGGCCGCAGGTGAGCAATGGTGCAAGCTTGCGCCCTGGTCAACTCAGTGATGACATACCGGCGTTACGAGAAATTCTTGCGCGTACTGGAATGTTAACCGTGGTACCTGTAGCCACGCCGCATTCGCAAGAGCCAGCAGCGACGCCGACAGCCGCAAGAGCACCGGTGGTGGAGGATGACCTGTCGGTGGATGAAGAGAAAAATCGCAATCCTGCCGGGGCAGTAGTCAGCCCAGCGGCGGCACCGATTAAGGATCTTGCTCCTTCTCCCGAAGCTCCGTTGGTGCAGCAAGCGGCTAGCCCGGTTTCGGTGACGGACAACCGTTATACCGACGATTTAGTGGAAGGAATTAAGCGTTTCCAGACATGGCAAGGATTGACACCAGACGGCGTCATCGGTGCCCGAACCCGCGAGTGGCTGAACGTTTCACCCCAAATGCGCGCCTCTTTGCTGGCGTTGAATATTCAGCGTCTGCGTATTTTGCCTGGCCATGTTGATACCGGCATTATGGTCAACATTCCGAATTACTCACTGATCTATTATCTCAATGGTAATGAGGTTCTCTCGTCGCGGGTGATCGTTGGCCGTCCAAGCCGTAAAACGCCACTGATGAGCAGTGCATTGAACAATGTGGTGGTCAACCCGCCGTGGAACGTGCCGACTAAGCTGATACGTGAAGATATCGTGCCTAAGGCGATGCATGACTCGGGTTACTTCCAGAAGCATGGTTACAGAGTGTTCTCGGGTTGGAGCAATGAATCTGAGGCGATCGATCCGTCAATGATTGATTGGAACGTGACTTCGCCACGCAATTTCCCTTACCGCATCCAGCAAGCACCTGGGGCCAGCAATTCGTTGGGGCGCTTCAAGTTCAATATGCCAAGTTCCGATGCGATCTACCTGCACGATACCCCTAACCACGGTTTGTTCCAGAAAGATATCCGTGCGTTAAGTTCCGGCTGCGTGCGTGTGAACAAAGCTTCTGACTTGGCTAATATGCTGCTGCAGGATGCTGGCTGGAATAATGCTCGAGTCTCCTCCACGCTGAAAGCGGGCAATACCACTTACGTGAATATTCGCCAGCACATCCCGGTGCAACTTTATTATCTGACGGCTTGGGTTGCCGATGACGGCAAACCACAGTTCCGTACAGATATTTACAATTATGATGCTACCGTGAGATCGGGTGCACAAATTTTGGCTCAGGCTGAAAAATTGATGCAATAAATGCAGTAATTCTAGGTAAATAGCGGTCTGAATGTCTGGTTAGCCACAAGCACTCTTTTTGTGAGTGCTTGTAAACCTAAGCCTATCTCGGGTTGACTCCGCATAGGCTGGCGGTTATGGTTCGGGCTGTGCGCAGTTTTGTGCATTTATTTTGACATTCTTGCCGAGTTTAAAAAGAGTCATGGACAAAATTGATCATCATCGCCGTAAATGGCTAACGCTAGGTAGCGCAGCCATGGGTATCGCTCTGCTCCCTGGGCAGGCGTTCGCCAGTCTTTCTACTGCTCGTCCACGTATTCTGGTACTCAATAATCTGAATACTGGCGAATCCATTAAGGCCGAGTTTTTCAACGGTAAAGGTTACAACCGGGAAGAGTTAGTGCGGTTGAATCATATTTTCCGTGATTATCGTGCCAATAAGACCAAGACGATCGATCCTCATCTGTTTGATCATCTCTATCGTCTGCAAGTCTTACTGGGAACGACCAAGCCGATTCAGTTGATTTCGGGTTACCGTTCTTCAGCAACCAACAATGAAATGCGTGAGCACAGCCGTGGTGTGGCTAAACAGAGTTATCACACCAAGGGGCAGGCAATGGATTTCCACATTGAAGGTATCCAACTGAGTAATATCCGCAAAGCGGCGTTAAAAATGCGCGCTGGCGGTGTAGGATATTATCCACGTAGCAACTTTGTGCACATCGATACCGGCCCGGTGCGGACCTGGTAATCACTGTGCACCATGAGTGAATAGCGCCAGCCTGTCGGGTATGGCGCTTTTTTCGTTGGAGCTTTATGAAATATCATATTATTCCCGTAACGGCGTTCAGCCAAAACTGTACTCTGATCTGGTGTGACGAAACGCAACAGGCCGCTTTGGTTGATCCTGGCGGTGAGCCAGAAAAGTTGAAAGCAGAAGTGGCGAGAAAAGGCGTGAAGATTAGCCAGATTCTGCTTACGCATGGTCATCTTGATCACGTTGGTGCGGCGGCTGAATTGGCTGAGTATTATCAGGTGCCGATCTTGGGGCCAAATAAAGAAGATGCCTTCTGGCTCGAAGGTTTGCCAGCCCAGAGCCGCATGTTCGGCTTGGCAGAATGCGCAGCCTTTACGCCGACGCAATGGTTGGAGGAAGGGGATACTGTGCAGGTGGGGGAATTATCGCTGGATGTTCTGCATTGCCCCGGACATACACCGGGTCATGTCGTTTTTATTAACGGCAAGGCGCGTCTGGCACTGGTGGGCGACGTATTGTTTAGCGGTGGCGTAGGTCGAAGTGATTTCCCGCGTGGTGACCATCAGACGCTGATTAACTCGATTCGCACCAAGCTATTGCCGCAGGGTGATGATATCGCGTTTATTCCCGGGCATGGGCCGATGTCCACCTTTGGGCAAGAGCGCCAAACCAATCCTTTCCTGCGCGAAGAGCCTGCTGTCTGGTAAGCGGGTATTCCCGGCAGCAATATAATAGCAAAGGGGCGCAGTACGCCCCTTTTTAATGCTGATTTTTCAGCTTAAAGTACGGCGACAATGGCTTCGCACAGCGGTGCCATATTGTCTGGCGTCATGCCCGCAACGTTAACGCGGCCAGAGTTAACGGCATAAACACCGAACTCATCACGCAAGCGCAGAACCTGCTCTTTGGTTAATCCACTGAAAGAGAACATGCCATTTTGGTTGATGATAAAGCTGAAGTCTTGCTTCGCGCCTTTCTCTTGCAGGGTATTCACGAACAGCTGACGCATACGGTGAATGCGCTGGCGCATGTCGGTCAGTTCCTGTTCCCAAGTGGCACGCAATGCTTCGTTACCCAAAATAGTGGCAACCACGGCTGCGCCGTGTGACGGTGGGTTGGAGTAGTTAGCGCGGATCGCTGCTTTAACCTGACTGAATGCGCGCTCGGCAGTTTCAGCGTCGGCTGCGACTACGGTACAGGCACCAACACGTTCGTTGTAAAGACCGAAGTTCTTCGAGTAAGAACTGGCAACAATCAGTTCCTTATGCTTGGCCGCAAAAATACGCAGACCCTGCGCGTCTTCTTCCAGACCTTTGGCAAAACCTTGGTAGGCGAAGTCGAACAGCGGCAACCAACCGTTGGCGACGGAAAGTTCCGCCAGCTGTGCCCATTGCGCTTCGGTTGGATCGATGCCGGTTGGGTTATGGCAGCAACCGTGGAACAGCACCACATCACCAGCCTCTGCACGTTTCAGGCTATTGAGCAGGCCATCAAAGTCCAGCGCGTGGTTGGCGGCGTCATAATAGTCATATTCCAATACTTCCAAGCCAACAGCGCCGAACACATTTTTATGGTTAGGCCAAGTTGGGTTGCTGATCCAGATACGTTTGGCGTTGGTTTGGTTGGCAATAAAATCTGCTGCGACACGCAGGGCACCGGTACCACCTGGTGTTTGCGCGGTGCGCGCACGCTTGCTGGCAATGATCGGGCTTTGTTTGCCGAATAATAACTCTTGTGTACAGCTGGCAAACTCAGGGATACCTTCGATACCCAAGTAGTTTTTGGTGATTTCATTTTCCAGCAGGTATTGTTCAGCTTTCTTCACGCTGGCCAGTACCGGTGTTTTACCGGTTTCGTCTTTATAGACGCCAATCCCTAAGTTGATTTTGTTCGGACGGGCGTCCGCGCGGAAAATATCGGTCAGACCCAGAATCGGGTCGGCAGGTGCAGCGGTGATTTTTTCAAACATGTCAGATTGCTTCCATGGCCTAGAGTTAAGCAGACAGAAGCATCAGGGTAGCGCCAGTTATCGGCTTTGCCAACCGTTTGCGAGAAAAACACATCGATCTTGTGATGGCGGCAGATTCAGCACAAAAAATGACGGAGAAGGGAGCATTAACAGGATAAAAAGCGGCAGGACAACGTAAACAAAAACAGGGCCGAAGCCCTGTTTTTAACTCATCTGGCAAGAGACTGCCATTAAGCGCAACAACTTAGAACTGGTAAACCAGACCGGTAGCTACGATGTTGTCGGTAGCAATGCCGTTAGCGTTGTAGAACCCTGAGTCGTTTTCATTCAGCAGGTTGATTTTGTAATCAACATAGGTAGACATGTTTTTGTTGAAGTAGTAAGTAGCACCGACATCAACATACTTAACCAGGTCTTTGTTGTTGCCGTATGAGGTGTTCAGGTCTTTGCCTTTAGACTGCAGGTAAGCGATAGAAGGACGCAGACCGAAATCGAACTGGTATTGTGCAACCACTTCATAGTTACGGGCTTTGTTAGCGAATTTACCGCTGCCGTATGGGGTCATGTTGTGAGTTTCAGAATACATGGTCGCAAAGTAGACGTTGTTCGCGTCGTACTTGGCACCCAGAACCCAAATTTCAGCTTTGTCGCCACCAGCATTAGACAGAGCTGCATCTTTCTGCTTAAGAGTACGGTTAGAAGAAGTGTAGGCTGCACCAACGCTGACGCCGGTATCCATGATTGCATAGGTGGTAGAAACGCCTACGCCATCGCCGTTAGCTCTTTTGAGTTCGCCTTCGCGATCATTTTTACCCTGATACTGCAGCGCGAAGTCCCAACCATCAACCGTACCGAAGAAGTTCTTGTTACGATAGGTCGCTACACCTGTAGCACGTGCGTTCATGAAGTTATCAGTGAAGGTGTAGGTATCGCCACCTTGCTCAGGCAGCATATCGGTCCAACCACCAATGTCATACGCTACGCCGTAGTTACGGCCGTAGTCGAATGAACCGTAATCAGCAAATTTCAGACCAGCAAAGCCCAGACGGGTTTTGTTGCCATCTTGGGCATCTTTACCTTCGCTGTTGCTAGCTGAGAAGTTGTATTCCCACTGGCCATAACCGGTCAGTTCGCTATTGATCTGGGTTTCACCTTTGAAGCCAAGACGCGCGTAAGATTTGTCACCGTCATCACCTTCATTACTAGAGAAATAGTGCAGGCCAACAGCTTTACCATACAAATCCAGCTTGTTGCCGTCTTTGTTGTAGATTTCTGCTGCGTTTGCTGCACCAGCTGCTAACAGAGCTGGGATTACTACTGCAAGAATGTTGCGTTTCATCATTATTACCCTCATTAGTGTTATTCGGACACCTTGCCACTGCCGTCAATAATTCTTTTGGAACTATTGTTGATAGTTTGGTGTCGTCCTGTGTCTGAACGCAGTGTTCCATTCACGGGCGGGTTAATCTAGAACGAAAATGCTACTAATGTCGCAATCGGGTTTCAAAAAGAAAGTATTTGTTACAAAATGTAAATTTAAGGGAACTTTGTGACTTGGATCAAGAATAAAAAACACGAAAGGCCAGCAATGCCGGCCTTAAAAGTGTACAGAAATAGATTAAAAAACGTCTGATCGGATTAACTAGAAACTTGCGTTACGTGGTGTACGAGGGAATGGGATCACATCACGTACGTTTTGTACGCCGGTCACATAAGCGATTAAACGCTCAAAACCCAAACCAAAACCGGAGTGCGGTACGGTGCCGTAGCGACGCAGATCGCGATACCACCAGTAATCTTCTTTATTCAGCCCCATTTCCTCCAGGCGCTGATCCAGCACATCAAGGCGTTCTTCACGTTGTGAACCACCAATGATTTCGCCGATGCCCGGTGCCAAGACGTCCATCGCGGCCACGGTTTTGCCATCTTCGTTCATACGCATATAGAAGGCTTTGATATCTTTCGGGTAGTTCTTCACTACTACTGGTGCCTTAAAGTGCTTCTCGGCCAGATAGCGTTCGTGCTCGGAAGAAAGGTCGATCCCCCAGGAAACCGGGTTCTCGAAGGTTTGGCCGGAAGCGATCAGAATTTCAACCGCTTCGGTGTAGTCCACCTGGGCGAAATCAGAAGAAACAAAACGCTTCAGGCGCTCAACTGCGTCTTTATCTACACGCTCGGCAAAGAACTGCATATCGTCAGCACGTTCATTGAGTACGGCTTGGAAGACATACTTCAGCATACTCTCGGCCAAGCCCGCAACGTCATCCAGGGTGGCGAAAGCCACTTCAGGTTCGATCATCCAGAATTCAGCCAGGTGGCGGCTGGTATTGGAGTTTTCTGCGCGGAAGGTTGGGCCAAAGGTGTACACTTTTGATAGCGCACAGGCGTAGGTTTCGCCGTTCAACTGGCCAGATACGGTCAGGAACGCTTCTTTGCCGAAGAAATCCTGGCTGAAGTCGATTTCGCCTTTGTCGGTGCGCGGCAGGTTTTCCATATCCAGCGTAGAAACGCGGAACATTTCACCGGCACCTTCGGTATCAGAAGCGGTAATCAGTGGGGTAGACACCCAGAAATAGCCGTTTTCATGGAAGAAACGGTGAATAGCCTGCGCCAGAGTGTGGCGTACGCGGGCAACGGCACCGATCAGGTTGGTACGCGGGCGCAGGTGGGCCACTTCTCGCAGGTATTCAATGCTGTGGCGCTTGGCCGCCATCGGATAGGTATCTGGATCGTCAACCCAGCCAACCACCTTAATCGCCGTTGCTTGCAGCTCGAAGCTCTGGCCTTCACCCGGGGAAGCAACCACCTTCCCGGTGATCTCAACAGAACAACCGGTAGTCAGATGCAGAACTTCATCCTGATAATTCGGCAGAGAATTATTAACGACGGCCTGTAACGGATCAAAGCAGGAGCCGTCATAAACGGCGAGGAAGGAGATACCAGCTTTAGAATCTCTCCGGGTACGTACCCAACCGCGTACGGTGACTTCACTGTCAACCGCAGCACGACCTTGCAGTACGTCGACTACAGGCACTACGCTCATAGATTTCTCTCTTTATAAGTTTTGGTTCAGAAATAGCGAACAACCCAAGAATTTGGGGATGATGCTATGTTACTTGCCGCGTTGCAGAGCACAAGTAGAAATCACCAGAATGTCGCAACATTTCTTGCGGGCAGCTAAAAAAGGAGGGCAGGATATTGCAGGTATATAAAGGAAAGAAAGATAAGCCGGCATCAAAGATTCAGCCGGCTCGTGTTTCAACTGGCTTTTTTCACCAGTGGCAGGTCGAAAGCTTTGCGCAAGGCTTTTACAAACGCTTGATCCTGGCAGATGGTTTTGCCTGGGCTATCGGAAAGTTTCGCCACCGGCCTGCCGTTGCACTCAACCAGCTTGATCACAATATTTAGCGGTTTGACACCGGGAATATCGCAGGTCAGGCGTGTGCCGATGCCGAACACCAGATTGATACGCCGATCGAAGTGGCGATAGAGCGCCAAGGCTTTATCCAGATCCAGATTGTCTGAAAACACCAACGTCTTGCTCAGCGGATTTATGCCCAACGCCTGATAATGAGCGATGGCTTTCTCCCCCCATTCGAAGGGATCGCCAGAGTCATGGCGCAATCCTTGGTAAGGCTGGGCAAACTGCGGGTCAAAATCGCGCAGGAAGGCATCCATGGTGATGCAGTCGGTGAGCGCAATGCCTAACTGATCGGGATATTCATCCAACCAGGCCTGTAACGCTGCGCGTTGGCTATTGGCAAGCTCCGGGCTGATCTGCTGGTGCGCCTGGAACCATTCATGGGCCTGTGTGCCTACCGGCGCTAAAGCTAACTGATGAGCCAGATCGTAGTTACTGGTACCGACCAGATAAGGGAATTCACTTTTCAGCGTGCTGACGATCGCGTGCTGCACATCATGAGAAAAACGGCGGCGGGTACCGAAGTCCATCAGCTTGAAGCGAGAGATATCGATATCTCTCGCCATATGCTTGAACTGCGCCAACTTACTGCGCAACTGGTTCACGGCCATCTCTGGCGTCGCCTCTGGTGAACGATGGCGATGTACTACCTCGCTGATCACGGCGAGCAGAGGCACTTCCCACATAATCACTTCGAGCCATGGCCCGGCGATACGGATCTGTAGCTGGCCATTGTGATTATCGATGGTGACCTGTTGGGGGTCATAACAGAAGTTACGCAGCCAGTTCAGGTAATCTTGCTGGAAGAAGGGTAAACTGGAAAGATACTGAAATTCATCCTCTGTCAGCGCCAGTTTGCTCATCAAGGCAACCTGAGTGCGGATCTCGTCGGCATAATCGCCCAGCATTTCATCGCCACGGCAACGAAACTCTGCTGCCACGGTAATTGCCGGGTAGCGGTGGAACACTGCTTGCTGCATATGAAGCTTGTAGGCATCGGTATCAAGCAATGAGGTTAAAATCGGGGAAGCGTATAGAGTCATATCGCGTAACAGCATCCTCGTCAGGCGCGTATCTAAATCCGGAACACCATAAAAGTGCGGGGAGTATACCCGGATTATCCTGTTATTGAAGCCTCATCACACCACAAATGGCGGGAACGGGTCGAGGATTAAACGTGCCTTTATCAGGTTGAGGTTTCGTGACCGGCCAGAAAAGCCAGGGAATCCAATAAGCTGGGCGACTTAGTCTATTTAATGATAAAAATTATAATGTTAATTATTTTAAACACAGATTCAGATAAACCCACTTGGCGTATAGATACTGACCTTGTTCTTGCCGCTTTTTTTACAGAAATACAGCGCTTCGTCAGCCTGTTTTATCGCCGGGTGCAGTTCCTGGAGGTGGCTGACCGGTGCGATGCCACAGCTGATGGTAAAACGTACTCTCTTGCTATTGGGCAGTTCCAGGCTGAGTTCGCTGGTTTCATCCCGAACTTTTTCCATGATGCTGCGGGCATTTTCCAACGTACAGTGGTTGAGCAGTACGGCGAATTCTTCCCCGCCGTAACGGCAGAAGATATCACTGGAGCGGAAGGTGTTGCGCAGCAATTGTGCGAACATCACCAGCACCCGATCGCCGATGTCGTGGCCATAAGTATCATTAAGCCGTTTAAAGTTATCGATATCGATCAGGCAAAAGGCGTGCGGGTAACTGCTGGCAGCCAACAATTCGCATTCGAGGAAGAATTTGCGGCGGTTATAAATATTGGTCAATGGGTCGAGGAACGATGTGGCTTCAAGCTCTTTTATGAGTTGATGTTTCTCATTCTCCAGCGCAATTTTTTCCTGGTGATATTGTTTGAGTTGCGTAATGGCATCGCTGATAGCGATCAGCTCTTTGCTGTAAAACGCCTCGTTGTTATCGATATTCATCTCACCCCGTGACAGGCGCAGAATATTATTATGCGTTTTGGTCAGCCAGCGGCTGATATTTGAACAAAATATCAGCGAGGGCAACAGAATGAACAAAGCGATCAGCCAGCCGAGCGAAATCATGCCGTAAATAGCGGTTTGACTATCGTATATTTTGGCTTCAGAGGCAGCAATTTCCAGTTCAAAACTGAGCTGATATAACTGTTGCGAAAGTTGGCTCAGCGCATCGACATACTGATAAATAAAATCTGAGTTATAGCCAGTGTTATGGGCCATCGCCTGATACAAGTCTTCCGAGATACTGTTGATTTTATCGCTGGAGATGTTTTGTAGTATGCGATCCACCAGCTCTGCGATTTGTGGATCGCCATAGGCCAACTTCATAAACACCAAGCGGGTGTCGAGGGCTCTAAGGGCTCCTGTCAGCTGGATCGCCTTCAGATAGGGTTTTTTCTGTTCCCGGCCATCCAGGTTGATATCAATGATTTGGTCCATCAATTCGGCCAGGGTCATATTCAGGCGGTTATTGAGACGAATAGCTTCCAGAAACAGAAATGAATCGGCGGTGATCATCCGAGTATCATAGGTATAGCGGTAAAAGGTCTTAGTGGTCTGGCCGATATAGTAGGCGCTGTTGATATTGAACAGATTGGTGTTGGCTTCATTGATCAGGGAAATCTGGCGGGAGTCGTTGTCCAACAATTTTTCCATCAGGTCGACGATAGAAAGCAGGGCAAATTTCTGCTGGATCCCCAGCCGTTGAGAATGCTCACTGCCGATATGTGATTTGACAATCGCTATTTTTTTACGCGCCTGAGCATCATCATCTTGCCATTGTGCTTCGCTAATCTCTTTATTCACCAGGCTTAATCTTTTTGAGCGGTGCGCACGCAATGTGGCCTGAAACGCGGCTGAAACTTCTTTGGCTCTATGGATTTTATACAGATTCTCCTGGCTTTGGAGATAACTGTGATGCGCTTCCATCAGCCCATTGGAAATAAACATGGCAAAGGAAAACGTTAAAGCAAAAGTGAAGAAATAGATCAGATATTTTACTTTCATGCCAATCCGTTTCTCCTGCAAGACGAGAGTAGAATTATAACATCGAGCTGACTGTCTCGCCGCAGTAATATTGTGGTAGGCCAGTGGGCCGCGCTTGGCCAAAGCGGCCATCTCTGGGCTTTTTTCGTGGCTGTGGTACAGTTTATTTACACTCGGGCCGTACGAAGAACAACGCCATCCAACGGACTAAGAGCAGTATGACGGGATGACGGCCAATACCTGCAACTTACTGAAACGTCGAAGGGTTTCTATGACACAACAGCCACAGGCGAAGTTTCGCCACGATTATCGCGCACCTGATTACACTATTACCGATATCGATTTGGATTTCGAGCTGGACGCGGAGAACACGCGCGTCACCGCCATCAGCCAGGTCAAGCGCCAAGGGGCAGCAGGAGCACCTTTAATCCTCAACGGTGAAGATCTGACGCTGGTAAGTATCCAGATTGATGGCCAGCCATGGAGCAGCTATCACCAACAGGATAACCAACTGGTTATCGAACAGCTGCCAGCACAATTTACCCTGACCATTGTCAACGATATCCACCCGGCAAAAAACACCGCGCTGGAAGGGTTATACCTGTCCGGTGAGGCGCTGTGTACCCAGTGTGAAGCGGAAGGGTTCCGCCACATCACCTATTATCTTGATCGCCCAGACGTTCTGGCCCGCTTCACCACCCGTATTGTGGCAGATAAAGCGCGCTATCCTTTCTTGCTCTCCAACGGTAACCGCATGGGCGAGGGCGAGCTTGCAGATGGCCGCCACTGGGTACAATGGCAGGATCCGTTCCCTAAACCTAGTTATCTGTTTGCTCTGGTCGCGGGGGATTTCGATGTGCTGCGCGATAGTTTCACCACGCGCTCCGGGCGCAAAGTTGCGCTGGAGCTGTTTGTGGATCGCGGCAATCTGGATCGCGCCGATTGGGCGATGACCTCGCTGAAAAACTCGATGAAGTGGGACGAAACCCGTTTTGGCCTGGAATACGATCTGGACATCTATATGATCGTGGCCGTGGATTTCTTCAACATGGGTGCGATGGAAAACAAAGGGTTAAATATCTTTAACTCGAAGTATGTGCTGGCGAAGGCGGAAACGGCCACCGACAAAGATTACCTGAATATTGAAGCGGTGATCGGCCACGAATATTTCCATAACTGGACGGGTAACCGCGTGACCTGCCGCGACTGGTTCCAGCTCAGCCTGAAAGAGGGGTTGACGGTGTTCCGCGATCAGGAGTTCAGTTCAGATCTCGGCTCCCGCTCGGTTAACCGCATCGACAACGTGCGGGTGATGCGCGGCGCACAGTTTGCCGAGGATGCCAGCCCGATGGCGCACGCCATTCGGCCGGACAAAGTGATCGAAATGAACAACTTCTACACACTGACGGTGTATGAAAAAGGTTCTGAAGTGATCCGCATGATGCACACCCTGCTGGGTGAACAGCAGTTCCAGGCGGGGATGCAACTGTACTTTGAGCGTCACGACGGCAGTGCGGCAACCTGCGATGACTTTGTGCAGGCGATGGAAGATGCCTCTAACGTCGATCTTTCCCTGTTCCGCCGCTGGTACAGCCAATCGGGCACGCCATTGCTGACGGTGCGCGATGAGTATGACGCTGAACATCAACAATACCGTCTGCACGTCAGCCAGAAAACCGCGCCAACGGCGGATCAGCCAGAAAAGCTGCCGCTGCATATTCCGCTCGATATTGAACTGTACGATGGTGAAGGCAACGTTATCGCCTTGCAGAAAGGCGGTGCGCCAGTAAACAACGTGCTGAATGTGACCGAAGCGGAACAGACCTTTGTGTTTGATGGTGTCGCGCATCAGCCGGTGCCTTCGCTGCTGCGTGAATTCTCTGCCCCGGTGAAGCTGGACTATCCGTATAGCGATCAACAACTGACCTTCCTGATGCAACACGCACGCAATGAGTTTGCCCGCTGGGATGCCGCACAAAGCCTGCTGGCTACCTATATCAAACTCAACGTGGCCAAGTATCAGCAGAAACAGCCGTTGACCTTGCCGCTGCACGTTGCCGACGCGTTCCGGGCGGTGCTGTTGGATGAAAAACTGGATCCGGCCTTGGCGGCGCAGATCCTGACGCTGCCTTCAGAAAACGAGATTGCCGAACTGTTCTCGACGATCGATCCAGAAGCGATCGCGGCGGTGCATGACGCGATCACTCGCTGCTTGGCACAGGAAATGGCCGATGAATGGCTGGCGGTGTATCGCGCTAACAAAACCGACGGTTACCGCGTTGAGCACCGCGACATTGCCAAGCGTTCGTTGCGTAATGTTTGCCTCAGCTATCTGGCCTTTGGTGATGCAGAGCAGGCTAATCAACTGGTGCTGAAGCAGTTCCAGCAGGCGGACAATATGACCGACTCGCTGGCGGCCCTTTCCGCTGCGGTGGGTGCGCAGTTACCGTGCCGCGATGCGTTGATGGCCGAGTTTGATGAGCGCTGGCATCAGGATGGCCTGGTGATGGACAAATGGTTTGTGCTACAGGCCACCAGCCCGGCGGCCGATGTGCTGACCAAGGTGCGCGGTCTGCTGCAACATCGCTCATTCAGCCTCGGTAACCCGAACCGTACCCGTTCACTGATTGGGGGTTTTGCTTCTGCCAATCCGGCGGCATTCCACGCCGCAGATGGCAGCGGGTATCAGTTCCTGGTTGAGATCCTCAGCGATCTCAACCAGCGTAACCCGCAGGTGGCTGCCCGGTTGATCGAACCCCTGATTCGGCTGAAACGTTATGACGCTTCCCGTCAGGCGTTGATGCGCAGCGCGCTGGAGCAGTTGAAAGGGTTGGAAAACCTGTCCGGCGATCTGTATGAGAAGATCACCAAGGCGTTAGCCGCCTAAAAGAGGCAGGGACGGTCTATGCCGTCCCTGCGATTTAATGTGTTGCCACCCGGCGCACTGTTTCCAGCGCTTGCGGTGGCGACAACACCCTGTCCAGCACTTCGGCTTCCAATTCAGCCAGCCTTGCCGAACCTTTACGGCGCGGCCGTGGCAAATCGATGGCCAAATCCAACCCGATCCGACCTTCCTCGATCAGCAGCACCCGATCGGCCAACGCAATGGCTTCACTGACGTCATGCGTTACCAGCAGCACGGTGAAACCCTGTTGTTGCCACAGGCGTTCGATCAACCCCTGCATCTCAATACGGGTTAACGCGTCCAGCGCTCCCAGCGGTTCATCCAGCAGCAATAGGCGAGGGCGATGAATCAACGCCCGCGCCAACGCGACACGCTGTTTTTGCCCGCCGGATAGCGCCGCTGGCCAGTCGTTAGCGCGATCGGCCAGCCCGACGGTGGTTAACGCTTGCAATGCGTCATCACGCCAGTTACCGCGCAGACCAAGCCCGACGTTATCGATGACCTTTTTCCACGGCAGCAAGCGGGCGTCCTGAAACATCAAACGCGTATCGTCTTTGGCACTGCTGAGCGGCGAACTACCGGCCAGCAATGCGCCATCACTGGCGGTTTCTAGCCCGGCCAGCAGGCGCAATAGGGTGCTTTTGCCACAGCCGCTGCGGCCCACCACGGCAACAAACTGACCCGCGGTGATGCGCAGTTGCAGATCATCCAGCACGGTACGGTTGCCATAGTGTTTGGCGATGGATTCCAGGGTGACCGGAATGCCTGGCGGAATGCGAGTGGGAGCTGTCATTACGCTTCTCCTGATTTCAGTTGATAGGCCGGGTGCCAGCGTAGCCAGATACGTTCGAGCCCTTGTGCGCTGGCATCGGCCAGCTTGCCAAGCAGGGCATACAGCACGATCGCCACCACCACGACATCGGTTTGCAGGAATTCACGTGCGTTCATCGCCAGATAACCGATGCCGGAGTTGGCTGAAATGGTTTCAGCGACGATCAGCGTCAGCCACATAAAGCCAAGGGCGAAGCGCACGCCGACCATGATCGAAGGCAATGCACCGGGCAGCACCACTTGGCTGAACAAGCGAAAACCGCTCAGGCCGTAGCTGCGCGCCATCTCCAGCAGGCCGCGATCGAGATTCTTGATGCCGTGGTAAGTATTCAGGTAGATCGGGAACAAAGTCCCCAAGGCCACCAGGAAGATCTTGGCCGATTCATCAATGCCAAACCACAGGATCACCAGCGGGATCAACGCCAGATGAGGCACGTTGCGGATCATCTGAACCGAGCTGTCGAGCAGGCGTTCGCCCCAGCGCGATAAACCGGTGATAAACCCTAGCACCAGCCCGATGCTGCCGCCGATACTGAAGCCAATCAGCGCGCGCCAACTGCTGATCGTCAGGTGCTGCCACAGTTCACCGCTTTTGGTCAGAGTCCAAAAAGCGGTGATAACTGCGCTGGGGGCGGGTAGGATACGGTTTGACAGCCAACCGGCTTCAACGGCTGCCTGCCAGATCACTACCAGTACTACCGGCAAAACCCAAGGAGCCAGCCGTTGCAGGAAACGCTGTGTGCCGATTGCCATCATGATGCTCCTTAGCTTTGAGCCACTTTTTGTGGTGAATAAATATTGGCGACCGTTTCCCCCTGCGGTTTGATCGCCCGCAGCTGTGCAGGTGGTTCGTTTTTCACCAAGTCCAGATGCGGGAACAGCAGTTCGCCAACCCGATAGGCTTCTTCAAGGTGCGGATAGCCGGAGAGCACAAAGGTATCGATACCCAGATCGGCGTATTCCTGTATACGCTGCGCCACCGTTGGGCCATCGCCCACCAAAGCAGTACCCGCACCGCCGCGCACCAGCCCGACACCGGCCCACAGGTTCGGGCTGATTTCCAGATTGTCTTTCCTGCCGCCGTGCAGTGCTGCCATCCGCTGTTGGCCCACAGAATCGAAGCGTGCAAAAGCCTTTTGCGCATCGGCAATAGTTTGGTCATCCAGATGAGAGATCAGACGATCGGCCGCGCGCCAGGCTTCTTCGGTGGTTTCGCGCACGATCACGTGCAGACGAATGCCAAAGCGGACTTTGCGCCCGACAGCGGCGGCTTTGGCACGCACTTCCTCGATTTTTTCCTTAACCTGTTCCGGTGTTTCCCCCCAGGTCAGATACAGTTCGACCTGTTCAGCGGCCAGATCTTGCGCGGCTGCGGAAGAGCCGCCGAAGTAAAGGGGAGGGCGTGGCTGTTGTACCGGCGGGAACAGCAGCTTGGCCCCTTTCACGTTAATGTGCTTACCGGCGAAATCAACCGTTTCACCCTCCAGCACTTTGCGCCACACGTGGGTAAATTCGGTAGAGGCTTCGTAACGTTCCGCGTGATTCAGGTGCAACCCCTCTGCGGCCAGCTCTTCTGGATCACCACCGGTAACCAGATTGAACAGCGTGCGGCCATTGGAAAGCCGGTCCAGCGTTGCGGCCTGTCGTGCTGCCACGGTCGGCGAAATGATACCTGGGCGCAGCGCCACCAGGAACTTCAAGCGCTGCGTGATCGGGATTAACGAAGCGGCCACCAGCCAGGAATCCTCACAGGAACGACCGGTGGGGATCAGCACCCCGCCAAATCCAAGCCGATCGGCCGCCTGGGCAATTTGTTGCAGATAACTGTAATCCACCGTGCGGGCGCCTTCTGCACTGCCCAGATAGTGGCCATCTCCATGGGTAGGTAAAAACCAGAATACGTTGATACTCATAATGATGTGCTCCTGCTTATTGTGAGTTTGGGTGCCAAACGCGTTGAGAAATGTCCACCTTGACCGGCACCAGCCGGTTGGCGAAAAACAGATCGGCGGTCTGCTGCTGGGCGGCAATAGTTTTCGCATCCAGCGGTTTGATCGCGGTAATAGGGCGATGATCCAGATAAGAAGCAATCACCGGTTCCGGTAAACCCATTGCATTCGCCAAAAGCGTGACGCTTTTTGCCCGATCGCTACGGGTTAACGCATCGGCCTGCGTCAGGGTATCCAGCACCTGCTGGATGAATGGACCACTGGCTTCGGTATAGGGGCGAGCGGCCAGATAGAACGAACCGGTTTGGTTCAATTGGCTGCCATCGGTCAGCACCCGGACGCCACCTTGCAGCAAGGCAGCAGAATAGTAGGGATCCCAGATCGCCCAGGCATCGACGTTACCCTGCTGGAAGGCCGCGCGAGCGTCGGCAGGCGTCAGGTAAATTGGTTTGATATCGGTAAACGTCAGGCCAGCCCGCTGCAAGGCACGTAGCAGCAGGTTGTGAGAACTGGACCCTTTTTGAAAGGCGACCTTATGCCCTTTTAGCTCGGCGACGCTGTGAATCGGGCTGTTTTCTGGCACCAGGATCACCTCCGCTTGCGGCTTTGGCGGTTCTACGCCGACATACAGCAGATCGGCCCCGGCAGCCTGAGCAAAAATAGGTGGGATATCGCCGGTGCTGCCTAAATCGATACTGCCGACATTCAGCGCTTCAAGCATTTGCGGGCCTGCCGGGAATTCGATCCAACTGATTTTGGTGCTGGGGAACCGTTGTTCCAGCAGTTGGTGAGTTTTTGCCAGCACCAGGCTGACGGAACCCTTCTGATAGCCAATGCGGAACTGGGCTGGGGCATTCTCCTGCGCGCTGGCGGTATTGGCGATCGCCAGAGCAAACATGGCAGACAGCGCGCCCGTATTGAACCAGCGGCGGAGAGTTGAGAATTGCTTCATCATGATTTCCTATTTTTCTTCAGGCAGATTGCTGGGCTAACAGAGAAGAAGCGAGCCTCAGCGCAGGCGGTTTGCGGCGGCCCAGCGCCAGATAGAAGCTTTCCAGCGCCTCTTCCAAACGCGCAGAGACCGTGTCAGACAGGGTGACCTGCTCACCGTTAAGCAGGATCTGGCTGTCATCGGCAAAAACGCCGTGCAGCACTTCTTGGGCTTTCAGCGCTGCCAGTACCGGTTTTAAGGCGTAATCCACCGCCAGCATGTGGCCAACGGAACCGCCGGTGGCCAGCGGTAAAACCACTTTGTGGTCCAGCGCGCGCTCTGGCAGCAGATCGAGTAAGGTTTTCAGTGCGCCAGAAAATGAGGCTTTATACACCGGTGTGGCAATCAGCAAGCCGTCAGCCAGCGCGAGCTGGGCGGCAAAGGCTTTGATATCGGGACTGTTGAAGTTGGCATACAGCAGATCGTCCGCCTTGAAGTCGTGCAAGGTGTAAGCGATCACTTCCACGCCCTGTTGTTGCAGCCACTGTTGGCTCAGGTTGAGAAGTGCTGCCGAACGTGACGGAATTCGTGGGCTACCTGCCAGTGATATAACGCGCATTGCCGCTCCTTATAGCTATACCCTTCATACTTCAAGTTGCATGTGCGTTGGCTTTCCTCGCTCACCCCAGTCACTTACTTGAGTAAGCTCCTGGGGATTCTCTGCGTCGCCGCCTTCCTGCAACTCGAATTATTTTGGGTACAAAAGTTATCAACGTTAAAATAATGTTTATTTAGTGTTTTAAAGCTAACAGCAAAAGGGGGCGTTTTTTAAATCTCAATTTTTGATTTGGATATGCGCAGAAGGGGAAAGGCGGGCTTTAGGGGGGGAATCAGCAAAACGATGAGGTTAAAAACCGTTTTTTTGCCTTTAATCAATTCCAATTAACGGCAGGATACCGGAGAATATGCCCCCGGCTTGCAACTATGCCCAAAGTACTTGGAGTTGCAGGTAGGCAGCAAGCGAATGAACCCGATGAGCTTACTCAAGTAAGTGATTCGGGTGAGTGAGCGCCGCTAACAACCCTGCAGCTTCAAGTAGTAAGGGTATAACCGGGAAATCAGGAGAGTACATGTACTACCCCCTCATCAGGAAAGCGTTGTTTCAGCTCGATCCCGAGCGTGCGCATGAATTGACTTTCAGTCAGCTCCGCCGGATCACCGGCACCCCGCTAGAGTTTCTTATCCGTCAGTCCGTGCCGACCAAGCCGGTGAACTGCATGGGGCTCTCTTTTAAAAATCCGCTAGGTTTGGCTGCCGGTCTGGATAAAGACGGTGAGTGCATCGACGCCTTTGGTGCCATGGGTTTTGGCTTTGTTGAGGTGGGCACCGTTACTCCACGCCCGCAACCTGGTAATGATAAACCGCGTTTATTCCGCATTGTTGAAGCCGAAGGGCTGATTAACCGCATGGGATTTAATAACCATGGCGTGGATAATCTGGTTGAAAACGTTAAGAAATCTCATTTTGGCGGTATTCTGGGGATTAATATCGGCAAGAATAAAGATACGCCGGTAGAACAAGGTAAAGATGATTATCTGACCTGCATGGATAAAATTTATCCGTATGCCGGTTATATCGCGATTAATATTTCTTCACCCAATACGCCGGGATTACGATCGTTGCAGTATGGCGAAGCATTGGACGATCTGTTAGCGGCAATTAAGAATAAGCAGAGTGAGTTGCACGCGCGCCATCACAAATATGTGCCGGTGGCGGTAAAGATCGCGCCGGATCTTTCCGAAGAAGAATTGATCCAAATAGCCGACAGTTTGGTTCGACATAATATCGATGGGGTGATCGCTACCAATACCACGCTCGATCGTAAACTGATCCAGGGATTAAATTATTGCGAACAAACCGGTGGGCTCAGCGGTCGCCCGGTACAATTACGCAGTACTGAAGTGATCCGTCGTTTGTCGCAGGAATTGCAAGGGCGCCTGCCGATTATCGGCGTGGGGGGAATTGATTCCCTGACCGCTGCGCGAGAAAAAATGGCGGCAGGGGCAACGCTGGTGCAAATTTATTCCGGCTTTATCTTTCATGGGCCGCGTTTGATTAAAGATATCGTTACTCATATCTAATATTTTCCCTTCATTTCTAGCCGGGGGTTTATTTCTGCTCCCGGCTCGTCTATATTTTGTTCGGTAGTTTAAATATCATTCGTGGAATTAGCCGATGTCGGGGTGATAAAATCACCTTTCAGGTATCGCGTTGTTGTGCAGCAAATTGGCAAGAAGGATGGGTAATGAAGATAAAACCTGACGACAATTGGCGTTGGTATTTTGACGCTGAACACGATCGAGTGATGCTCGATCTCGCCAATGGGACTCTCTTCCGCTCGCGCTTTCCGGCAAAAATGCTCACTCCGGATGCGTTCAAAGAGTGTGCTTTCTGCGTTGATGATGCTGCGCTGTATTTTGATTATGAAGAGCAGTGCAAACAGCTCCAACTCAGCCATGAACAACGCGCCGAGCTGGTATTGAATGCCCTGGTCGCTTTCCGCTTCCTGAAACCGCTGATGCCGAAAAGCTGGCATTTTGCTCAGCAACATTATCCATTGCACCCGAAGAACGGCACATTGGCGGCGGTGAAGGTAATGGAGAGCGGCGAAGATGCCCGTTTGCTGGTGGTGGAAGCCGGTGATAACGCCAGCCTGTGCCTGCTGGCGCAAAACCAATTGGCGTTAGCTGGCCGCACTATGGTGCTGGGCGATGCCATCAAAGTGATGCACGATCGCCTGAAGCCTTGTATTTGGGATGATCTCTCCGCTCCGGCGTATGACAGAGCGGTTTAGCGTTAAGCCAACTTCACATCGCTTTTTGGAATACAGCTGCAACACAGCACCGTGCCATCGTTGCCGATAGCGCTCTGCTTTAGCGGTGCCACTTCCCCATCGACCAACTGGATCCGGCAACTGCCGCAAATGCCCGCCCGGCAGGAATAAGGAATACGAATTCCTTGCTGTTCTAACTGCTCCAGCAAGATCTGCTGATTGTTACCGGTGAACACGTTACCGGCATATTCGATCGTCACGCTGTGTGTGCTGTCCTGCGGGGCTTGCAGGCTGGCCACCACGTTGCCTGCACCATAAGGCCGCGGCGGTTTGCTCGACAGCACTTCAACCGCATCCCCCACGCGGATAATACCGCTGTTGCGGGCAATCATATTCTGGCCAAAGTCGACATCACCGTTCTCGGCGGTGCGGAATTTTTGCAGCGTGCTGAGTGGCTCACCGCTCGGGTGTTTGCGGCCACGCTCAGGGCTGACGGTGGTCAGAACACAGCGGCTGCAAGGTTTCACCAGATCAAACATCACCTCGCCGACGCGAATGACTTGCCAACCATCTTCGGCCCAGGCACTGGCTCCGGTCACCACCAGATTCGGGCGAAACTGTTCCAGCTTGATGCTGCCGGGACAACGTTGTTGCAGATCCTGGAATGAGGCTTCGTTGATCAACAAATAGGGGTAACCGTCGGCGAACGATAACGGAATTTCCGGGTGTTTTTTCACTCTGCGGGTTAATTGTGGCCCAACCCAGCGTAGCTGTACGTCACGCTGAAAATAACCGCTCAGCCAACTGTTGATGGCCTGTGGCGCAATCAGGGCGGTGAAATGGTTGCCCCACACTTCGGTCGGGTGCTCATCGGCGGCAAAATCATGGAAGCGGATCGTAGCGCTTTCGCCATCCGGGGCGGTCAGGTACAGGCCATCTGGCAGCAACGCTGGGGTAAACAGCACCATCTGCGGATATTGGCGAGCTGTAATAAAGGTGCCATCGGGTTCGGTGATCATAAAACTACGATCAAAAGCCAGCCCGTGGTTGGCTACCTGGGCGTGAGAAAGTTGTAAACCGCGCAGTGATTTGACCGGATGAACGTAAAGTCGGGAAAGCGTGATCACCGCTGCCTCCATACGATGATTAAATAGAAGGGAGCAACTTTATGACAAGCGGCCTGGATTAGCTATAATGCGCAACAATTTTCTTTTTGGTGATAAGCACGATATGAACTCTCTGTTTGCCAGCACGGCGCGTGGACTGGAAGAACTGTTAAAAAGCGAACTGGAAGCGCTGGGTGCTCACGCCTGTAAGGTGGTACAGGGCGGGGTACATTTTCAGGGTGACGATCGTCTGCTGTACCAAAGCCTGCTGTGGAGCCGCCTGGCTTCGCGCATTCTGTTGCCGCTGAATGAATTCCGCGTGCACAGCGATCTGGATCTGTACCTTGGCGTTCAGGCGATTGACTGGCCGAGCATCTTCGGCGTGGATAAAACCTTTGCCGTTCACTTCAGCGGCGTCAACGAAGAGATCCGTAACAGCCAATATGGTGCGCTGAAGGTTAAGGATGCGATTGTCGACAGCTTTACCCGCAAGATTGAGCAGCGGCCAACCGTGGCTAAACAGCAGCCGGATATCCGCGTCAACGTGTTTTTGCAGCGTGATATGGCCTACGTGGCGCTCGATCTGAGCGGCGAAGGCCTGCATCAGCGTGGCTACCGCGATCTCACCGGTCAGGCACCGCTGAAGGAAAGCCTGGCAGCCGCTATCGTTCAGCGCTCCGGCTGGCAGCCGGGTACGCCAATGCTCGATCCGATGTGTGGCTCCGGCACGCTGTTGATTGAAGCGGCGATGATCGCTTCCGATCGCGCGCCCGGCCTGCATCGCCAGCATTGGGGGTTTACCGCCTGGAATGGCCATAATGCCGATCTGTGGCGCGAAGTGATCACCGAAGCACAGGTGCGTGCGCGCCGTGGTTTGCAGGAAACAACCTCCCGTTTCTTCGGTTCAGATATCGATCGCCGGGTGATCGAGATGGCGCGCGGCAACGCCCGCCGTGCCGGTGTGGCCGAATTGATCACCTTTAACGTCAATGACGTCAGCAAACTGACCAATCCAGTGCCGGAAGGCCCGGCGGGAACCGTGGTCAGCAACCCGCCTTACGGCGAACGTCTTGAGAGCGAACCGGCGCTGATCGCTTTGCATAATATGCTGGGCCGCATCATGAAGAGTGCGTTTGGTGGCTGGCAGCTTTCGCTGTTCAGCGCTTCACCGGAACTGCTGAGCTGCCTGCAACTGCGCGCCGAGCGCCAGTTCAAGGCGAAAAACGGCCCGCTGGACTGCGTGCAGAAAAACTATCAGTTGGCAGAAAATCCGCAGGGTTCTGCTGGCGTGCAAGTAGCGGAAGATTTTGCTAACCGCCTGCGTAAAAACCTGAAGAAACTGGAAAAATGGGCGAAGCAGCAGGGGATCGAATGTTATCGCCTGTATGATGCCGATTTGCCAGAATACAATGTGGCGGTGGATCGCTACGGCAGCAAAGTGGTGGTGCAGGAGTATGCTCCGCCAAAAACCATTGATGCGCAGAAAGCACGTCAGCGTCTGTTTGACGTGATTAACGCGACTTTGTCGGTGCTGGATCTGCCTTCTAATCAGTTAGTGCTGAAAACCCGCGAGCGGCAGAAAGGCAAAAACCAGTATGAGAAGCTGGCACAAAAGGGCGAGTTTTTGCTGGTGGAAGAGTTTAACGCCAAGCTGTGGGTCAACCTGACGGATTATCTGGATACCGGCCTGTTCCTCGATCACCGCATTGCGCGCCGGATGCTGGGTGAAATGAGCAAGGGTAAAGACTTCCTTAACCTGTTTGCCTATACCGGCACCGCCAGCGTACATGCCGGGCTCGGCGGTGCGCGCAGCACTACTACGGTGGATATGTCGCGTACTTACTTGGAATGGGCAGAGAAAAACCTGCGGGTTAACGGCCTGACCGGCAAGCAGCACCGCCTGATCCAGGCAGATTGCCTGTCGTGGCTGCGCAATACCAGCACATCTGCCGACGAACAGTTCGATGTGATCTTTATCGATCCGCCAACCTTCTCCAACTCCAAACGGATGGAGAACACCTTTGATGTACAGCGCGATCACCTTGACCTGATGAAAGATTTGAAACGGTTACTGCGCCGTAACGGGAGCATTATGTTCTCCAACAACAAACGCGGTTTCCAGATGGATATGGCTGGCCTGAACGCGTTAGGTCTGGAAGCGAAAGAAATTACTGCCCAGACGTTGTCACAGGATTTTGCCCGTAACCGTCAGATTCACAACTGCTGGCTGCTCACCCACGCTGGCGAAGGAAAATAATTACTATGTCGTTAATCAGCATGTCTGGTGCCTGGCTGTCTTTCAGCGACGCACCTTTGTTAGACAACACCGAAATTCATATTGAAGACAACGAACGCGTGTGTCTGGTCGGGCGCAACGGCGCGGGTAAATCCACGCTGTTAAAGATCCTCGGCAAAGAGATCCCGTTGGATGATGGCCGGATTATCTACGAGCAAGATTTGATTGTGGCGCGGTTGCAGCAGGATCCTCCGCGTAACATTGGCGGTACGGTGTTTGATTTTGTCGCCGAAGGCGTGGCCGAACAGGCAGAGCACCTGAAGGCTTACCATGCGATTTCACATCAGGTGGAATTGGATCCCAGCGAAAAAAACCTGTCGCGCATGGCGCAGATTATGGAGATCCTCGATCACCAGGGCCTGTGGCAGCTCGACAGCCGCATCAGCGAAGTGCTGTTGCAGCTTGGCTTGAATGGCGATGCCGAACTGTCTTCGCTTTCCGGCGGCTGGCTGCGTAAAGCTGCGCTTGGCCGTGCGCTGGTCAGTTCACCGCGCGTGCTGTTGCTCGATGAACCGACCAACCACCTGGATATCACCACTATCGACTGGCTGGAAGGCTTCTTGAAAGAGTTCCAGGGCAGCATCGTGTTCATTTCGCACGACCGTTCATTTATCCGCAATATGGCAACGCGCATTGTCGATCTCGATCGTGGCAAGCTGGTGTCTTGGCCGGGTAATTACGATCTGTATCTGGAAAGCAAAGAAGAAGCGCTGCGGGTGGAAGAACTGCAAAACGCTGAGTTTGACCGCAAGCTGGCGCAAGAAGAGGTGTGGATCCGGCAGGGCATCAAGGCACGCCGTACCCGTAACGAAGGCCGTGTGCGTGCGCTGAAAGCGCTGCGTAACGAACGTTCGCAACGGCGCGAAGTGATGGGCACCGCCAAGATGCAGGTCGAAGAATCCGTGCGCTCCGGCAAGATTGTGTTTGAAATGGAAGACGTCAATTATCAGATTGGCGACAAAGTGCTAGTGCGCAACTTCAGCGCGCAGGTTCAGCGCGGCGATAAGATTGCCTTGGTGGGTGCGAATGGTTGTGGTAAAACCACGCTACTGAAATTGATGCTCGGTCAACTGAAAGCCGACAGCGGCCGCGTGCACTGTGGCACCAAGCTGGAAGTGGCTTACTTTGACCAGCACCGTGCCGAGCTGGATCCAGAACGCACGGTGATGGACAACCTGGCAGAAGGCAAGCAGGAAGTGATGGTCAATGGCCGTTCACGCCATGTATTGGGCTATCTGCAAGACTTCCTGTTCCATCCGAAGCGCGCAATGACGCCGGTGAAAGCGTTGTCCGGTGGTGAGCGTAACCGCCTGTTGCTGGCCAAGCTGTTCCTCAAGCCAAGCAATTTACTGATCCTCGATGAGCCCACCAACGATCTGGACGTAGAAACGCTGGAATTGCTGGAAGAGATGATCGACAGCTATCAGGGCACAGTGCTGCTGGTGAGCCACGATCGTCAGTTCGTGGATAACTCGGTGACCGAATGCTGGATTTTTGAAGGCAACGGCGTGATCGACACCTATGTCGGTGGCTATTACGATGCCCATCACCAGCGGGCCACGGCGAAGCCGATCCGTCAGGTTGCTGCTCCTCAGGCCAAACCCGTTGCGGAAAAAAAGGCCGAACAGCCGAAGAAACAGAGTACCAAGCTGAGTTATAACCTGATGCGTGAACTGGAACAGTTGCCGCAGCGCCTCGAACAGCTGGAAGCGGATATTGAAGCGTTGCAGGCGCAGGTCAGTGATGGTGGATTTTTCTCCCGTCCACACAGTGAAACGCAGCAGGTGCTGATCGAACTCGCCTCGGCTGAACAGGCGCTCGAAGAGGCTTTTGCCCGCTGGGAAGAGCTGGAGGCGATGAAGAACGGCTGATCGGTTTACCCAATGGATTTCAAGATGCAGACAGCCAAGGCTCCTGCATCTTGAAAGATGATGGGTATAAATGCTGACCCGCACGCTGCTGCGCACCAGCATTGCAGTTCCGGTGAACGACGTTGTTAAGGAAGAATATGGTGTGTTCCCACGAAGATAATAAGCAGCATACCCATGCGGCCAAGGGAGAACGGCAGCAGGGTAACCTGATGCTGTGCCCACAATGCGACATACTGGTGGAATTACCACCGTTGGCATTCGGCTCCAAGGCGGTTTGCCCCCGTTGTAAAACCACGCTCAGTTCCCGCTGGGCTGAGCCGCGTAAACAACCTATTGGCTATGCCATTAGCGCCTTGATCATGCTGGTACTCGCCAATCTATTCCCGTTTGTCAATATGCGGGTCGCCGGTATTGCCAACGAAATCAAACTGATCCAGATCCCGCAGGTGATGGTGGCAGAGGATTACGCCAGCATGGCCACGCTGTTTATGGTGCTGGTTCAGTTTATCCCGGCGTTTTGCATGCTGGCGATTATTCTGCTGTGTGCCAGAGCGCGTATCCCGCAAGGGCTGAAAGTCTGGATGGCCAAGATGCTATTCCAGTTCAAAACCTGGTGCATGGTGGAGATCTTTCTCGCCGGTGTGCTGGTCAGCTTTGTCAAACTGATGGCCTATGGCGATATTGGCATTGGCACCAGTTTTATCCCTTACTGCCTGTTCTGCCTGTTGCAGGTGCGCGCATTCCAGTGTGTGGATCGCCGCTGGCTGTGGCAGGATATTGAACCGGCTCCGCGGCTTGAACACCCGGTGCAGGTTGGCCGTACCGGCTTGCGGCAGGGATTGCGATCCTGCCAGTGCTGTACCGCGATCCTGCCTGTCGATCAGGCCCGCTGCCCGCGTTGCCATACTACCGGGTATGCGCGCCGCCGCCACAGCCTGCAGTGGACGATGTCGCTGCTGGTGACGTCGATCATGCTGTATATCCCCTCAATGGCGATGCCGATTATGATCACTGAGGCGTTAGGCAACAAGATGCCCTCAACCGTAATGGCCGGCGTGATCCTGCTGTGGGGAGAGGGTTCCTACCCGGTGGCCATGGTGATTTTTATCGCCAGCGTCATGGTGCCTTCACTCAAAATGTTGGCGATCGGCTGGCTATGCCTGGACGCCAATGGCAAAGGTAAAGACCGGGCCGACAGTGAGCGCATGCATCTTATTTATGAAATTGTGGAGTTTGTTGGCCGTTGGTCAATGATTGACGTGTTTGTGATCGCCGTATTATCGGCGTTGGTACGTATGGGACAATTGATGAGTATTTATCCTGCCACGGGTGCGCTACTGTTCGCCGGGGTGGTTATCCTCACTATGTTTGCTGCCATGACGTTTGATCCCCGTCTGACTTGGGATCGCGTAAATGAAACAATAAAAAAGGAGCCGCAAGGTGACGGAAAGTAATCATAGCGTCGCGGACGTTGAAAAGATCAAACGTTGGTCACCGGTGTGGATCATTCCCATCGTCACCGCGTTGATCGGCGCATGGATCCTGTTTTACCACTTCAGCCACCAGGGGCCTGAGGTGATGTTGACGACCACCAGCGCCGAAGGGCTTGAAGCGGGTAAAACCAAGATCAAGAGCCGCAGCGTCGATGTGGGCGTAGTGGAAAGCGTGACGCTGAGTGAAGATCTGAGCAAAGTGCTGGTGCAGGCGCGCCTGAATTCCGGCATGGAAGCGCTATTACGTGAAGACTCGGCCTTCTGGGTAGTGAAGCCGCAGATTGGCCGTGAAGGGATCTCGGGTTTGGGCACCTTGCTGTCCGGTGCTTATATCGAGTTGCAACCCGGCAATAAAGGCAAAGAAGGCAAAGACGATTTCCAATTGCTGGATGCTCCCCCGCTGGCACCACCCGATGCCAAAGGGCTGCGCGTGCTGCTGGACAGTGAAAAATCCGGTCAGTTGAATGCGGGCGATCCGGTGTTGTTCCGTGGCTACCGCGTCGGTTCGGTAGAAACCAGCTATTTTGATGCCAAAGAACGCGTGATGCGTTATCAGCTCTTTATTTCGGCACCTTATGATCAACTGGTCACCAGTAACGTACGTTTCTGGAAAGACAGCGGTGTGGCGTTCGACATGTCTGCGCAAGGCATGCGCGTGGAGATGGGCTCACTGACGACGCTGTTCAGCGGGGGCGTCAGCTTTGACGTGCCGGAAGGTTGGGATCGTGGTGAGGCGATCAAAGAGAAATCGGAATTCCAGCTGTTTGATAACGAACGTAATATCCAGGACTCTCTGTATACCGAACATACTGATTACCTGATGTTCTTCTCTGACTCAATACGTGGCCTGCAAGCCGGGGCACCGGTGGAATTCCGGGGGATCCGTCTGGGTACGGTGGCGCAGGTGCCATTCTATAAAGAGGGGATGGAGCAACGTCTGGATTCCGATTACCGTATTCCGGTGCTGATCCGTATTGAGCCCGATCGTTTCCAGCAGCAGTTGGGCAAGGGCTTCAACTTCCAGCAGCATTTGAAAGATGCCGAAGGCCGTGGCATGCGTGCCGCCCTGAAATCTGCCAACCTGTTGACCGGTGCGCTGTATATCGATTTGGACTTCTATCCGCAGGAAAAACCGTGGAAAGGCCCGCGCGAGATGTTCGGCTATCCGCTGTTGCCAACCACCAGCGCTGGCTTGGCGCAGATCCAGCAGAAACTGATGCAGACCCTGGATAAGATCAATGCGATGCCGTTGACGCCGATGGTCAACGAAGCGACCAAAACGCTGGCCGAAAGCCAGAAAACTATGCAGGAAACGCAAAAAACCATGCAGTCGCTGAACGACATCATCTCAAGCAAAGAGATGAAGGCGCTGCCTGCGGACATGCAGAAAACGCTGCAGGAACTCAATCGCAGCATGAAAGGGGTTCAGCCTGGTTCACCGGCCTACAACAAGATGGTAGGTGATATGCAACGCCTCGATCAGGTGCTGCGTGAACTGCAACCGGTGCTGCGTACCCTGAATGAAAAGAGCAACGCCCTGGTGTTTGAAGCCGCGGGTAGTGATGATCCTCAGCCGAAGAAGGCCAAAAAATGATGAAATGGATTCCGGTAGCTCTGGCGCTGTTGCTCAGCGCCTGTAGCAGCACGCCAAGCAAGACCTATTACCAGTTGCCTGCCTTGGGGGAGCCAACTCAGGTGAGCGACGCTCCGGCATCACGCCAACTTTGGTTGGAGCATGTCAACGTGGCGGATTTTCTGGCACAGAGCGGCGTGGTCTATCAAACCAACGACGTGCAATATGTGATCGCGCAAAATAACCTGTGGGCCAGCCCGTTGGATCAGCAATTGCAGCAGACCCTGGTGACCAATCTTAGCGGTGCGCTGCCGGGGTGGGTGGTGTCATCGCAGCCGATGAGCAGCGATCAGGATGTGCTTAACGTGACGGTGAGTGGCTTCCATGGCCGCTATGATGGCAAAGCGATCATTCGTGGTGAATGGGTGCTGAATCATCAAGGTCAGCTGATTAAGCGTCCATTCAGCCTGGAGTTGAAGCAAGGGGAAGATGGCTATGATGCGCTGATCCGCACCTTGGCACAGGGATGGTCGCAGGAAGCGCAGGTTATCGCGGCCCAGGCCGCACGCCTTTAATTATAATTTTTTACTAAAATCGTCTAAGCCTATCCCGGCAAGGTGTATGAAAACGCTTTGTCGGGATTTTTTATTGTTTTTCATGTGGTTATTGTCAATCTCGGCTTATCAGCCACTTAGCGGATTCTCCGTGCGTAGCTCACAAATATGACATTGGTGTGAAATTGGCACATTGATCTTCCCGCCATTTGGAGCTATTCATTAAAGGTGGCTGCGCAAAAAGTGGCCATTGTTTTCTTTCCACCAGACAACGATGAGGGAAACGAGGCATGAAGAGACAGAAACGAGATCGTCTGGAGCGGGCTCAATCGCGTGGTTATCAAGCAGGTATTGCGGGGCGTTCAAGAGAACTTTGCCCTTACCAATCTTTAGATGCACGGGCTAACTGGCTGGGAGGGTGGCGACAAGCCATGGAGGACAGGGCTGTGACCGCTTAAGCGGCTCCCTGTTGTGAAGAAGGAACAACCTCCGCCAAGGCGGAGGTTTTCGTTTCTGGTATAAAATTATTCCTGCCAGCGTTTCAGCAAAATACTCGCATTTACCCCGCCAAAGCCAAAGCCGTTAGACAACGCATAGGTCATCGCCATCGGTTCTGCCTGGTTAGCAACCAAATGCAGGCCAGCAGCGGCAGGATCTGGGTTATCCAGATTCAACGTCGCTGGAGCGATTTGATCGCGCAGCGCCAAAGCGGTAAAGATGGTTTCCAAACCACCGGCCGCTCCCAGCAAATGGCCAGTAGCCGATTTGGTGGAGGTGATAGCAATACCACCATCAGTGCCAAACAGGTGCTTAATGGCGTTGATTTCACCCAGATCGCCAACCGGTGTCGAGGTGGCATGGGCATTCAGATGCTGTACCTGCCCCGGTGTGACATTTGCCTGCTTCAAGGCGATCTTCATTGCCCGGTAAGCTCCGTCGCCATCTTCGGCACCGGAGGTCATGTGATAGGCATCCGCACTGGTGCCATAGCCAACAATTTCAGCCAGCGGTTTGGCTCCGCGCGCCAGAGCATGTTCTAGCGTTTCGATCACCAGCATCCCTGCACCTTCACCCATCACGAACCCATTGCGGGCACTGTCGAATGGCCGTGAAGCTTGAGTAGCCTCTTCTGCTGCTGCCGTGGACATGGCGCGCGCGGCGGCAAAACCCCCCAGGCTGACGGTATCAATGGCGGCTTCGGCACCGCCGCACAGCGCGATATCTGCCTCGCCATTACGCAGCAGGCGTACCGCATCGCCAATGGCTTGTACACCAGCGGCACAGGCGGTGACCGGTGCGCCGATCGGCCCTTTGAAGTGATGTTTGATGGATACATGCCCGGCTGCCAGATTGACCAGAAATGAGGGGATGGTAAAGGGCGAAAGGCGCTTTGCCCCACGGCTGTCGGTAGTACGCACCGCGTGGGCGATAGCCGGGAATCCGCCAATACCGGAGGCAATCACCGTAGCGGTACGCTCTTGTTTATCGTCGGTGTCGGCCACCCATCCAGCCTGATGAATGGCTTCGTCAGCGGCCGCCATGGCCAGCAGAATAAAGCGATCCATTTTCTTTTGGTCTTTCGGTGCAACGGAGAGATCTGGATTGAAGCCAGCTTCGACATCCTGTGCCAAAGTGGGAATCTGACCACCGATTTTAACCTGTAGATCCGCTACCATCTGCTCTGGCAATGGGCTGATACCCGATTGGCCAGCCAGCAAGCGCCGCCAGATGGTTTCTACGCCGCAGCCCAGAGGAGAGACCGCCCCCATTCCGGTGATAACGATACGATGACTGCTCATAATGACTCCTTGGACGATTCGGTGAGTAAAGCGTAGTGTTGTTGCATCCGTGAAGCACGTAAACCCATGCCTTCTCCGGCTGCCGGGCCCGGTGCCAGCGTGACGTGCTGTAAAGTGACGGGTTGTTGCGTCATGGTATCAATCAGCTGTGGCTGTATCGGCTTGCCGCTGCGGCGATCCACCAGTTCTGCGGCGATACCATCATCCGCCAGATGCGTGTTGCCCCAGTGAAACAACGTAACCAGCACCGGGAAAAAGTCTTTGCCGCGTTCGGTCAACAGATACTCATAACGTACCGGGCGCGCTTGATACTGCTGCTTGTGCAAAATGCCGCTTTCCACCAGAAACTTAAGCCGGCGGGTTAGCAGAGTAGGGGATAGCCCCAGGCTTTGCTGAAATTCATCAAATTTAGATAAGCCGTGAAAAGCGTCCCGCAGTATCAGGATGCTCCACCATTCCCCCACGCGGCCTAAAGAACGAGCTATTGGGCACGGGGTACTATCGAAACTGATTTTTTTCATCACATTCCCTTTTTAATTACTACATTTATTGTAGTCACTAATTAATCGTTAACCAAGCCAGCCTTGCAGCATGAAATCACGTAACAACAGGGAAAAGAGACGGCGACCGGTAAAGGCCGCCGTAATGGTACTTAGAATGCAGCGGCGTCCTTGAACAGGCCCACTTTCAGATCGCTGGCGGTGTAGATCACTTCGCCATCAACCAGAACTTCACCATCGGCAACGCCCATAATCAGTTTGCGGGTGATGACGCGTTTGAAGTTGATTCGATAGGTGACTTTTTTGGCGGTCGGCAAGATCTGACCGGAGAATTTCACTTCGCCCACACCGAGCGCGCGGCCTTTACCTTCGCCACCCAACCAGCCGAGGTAGAAACCGACCAACTGCCACATAGCGTCAAGGCCCAGGCAACCTGGCATCACCGGATCGCCGATAAAGTGGCAGCCAAAGAACCATAAATCCGGGTTGATATCGAGTTCGGCTTCTACATAGCCTTTATTGTGGCTACCGCCGTCTTCGGTCATTTTGACCACGCGGTCCATCATCAACATGTTACCTGCTGGCAATGGTGGGCCACCGGCGCCAAATAGCTCGCCGCGGCCAGAGGCCTCGAGGTCTTCTTTCGTATAGGATTCGCGTTTATCTACCATGTTTCAGTAAGCCTTATTTTAATGAAGAACGCAGATTAGCTAACACGTGTACGCTGAACAAGTCCGATCAGCCGTGGTTGAACCAGTTGAGCCAACGTAATGGCCATGGCCATTGGCGACGTTCCTGTTGATTTACCTGCGCAATCCGCTCCTGAATTGCAGCCAGTAAACTTGGCTGCTGCTCATCGGCGTAGGGATATCCAGTTAATAATGGCAGGGCTTCCGCGACGCTGTCCACTGCCCACAGATGGAATTGTTCCTCGCGCACGGCGTCGATAACATCTTGGCGCAGACAAAGATTGCGCACGTTGCTTGCGGGCAGAATAACACCTTGTTTACCCGTCAGGCCACGACGCAGACAGACTTCAAAGAAGCCTTCGATCTTTTCATTGACTCCGCCGATCGGCTGCACGTTACCAAATTGGTCAACAGAGCCGGTTACGGCGATTTGCTGAGTGATCGGCTGTTGTGACAAGGCACTGACTAATGCGCAGAGTTCTGCCAGCGAAGCACTGTCGCCATCCACTTCGCCATAGGACTGTTCGAATACAATCGACGCGGAGAAGGGCTGTTGCTGATCAAGATCCAGTTCGGAGATCAGGAATGCCTGCATGATCATCATGCCCTTGGCATGGAGATTGCCCCCCAGTTCGGCTTTACGCTCAACGTCGGTGAACTCACCATCGCCGAGGTGCACCACGCAGCTGATGCGTGAAGGCTCACCAAAGCTGCGTGGATGGCCAGGATAATCCAACACCGACAGGCCGTTGATCTGGCCGATAACCTCGCCTTCGGTTTCGATCATGATTTGGCCAAGTTCGATCTCATCCTGCATGCGTTCTGCGAGATAGCTTTCACGCCATTCGCGAGAATTTAGCGCTGCTTCCAACGCTTTTGCGCTGATCTGTTCTTCTTCGGCATACAGGGCCGCTTCAGAGAGTTGCTGGCTGACCCACGACGGTGATATTGGTAGGTTGCCCTGATCGCCGGTATAACGCACCGCCTGGACCATCAGAGGCTGCCAGGCGTCTGCTGCCAGCGAAGGCAACTGCTGTTCAGCAATGACCGCGTTGATGTAGCTGCACCACTGCACCATATCATCGGCTTCGGTAAGTTGAAGATCGTCTTCGTACTCACCGTAGATGGCCTGTTCGCACAGTTCGGGCTCAATGTCATGGAAATCAGCCAAGCCGTGGCGATCGCCAAGCACGATCAGACGCAACTCCAGCGGCATCGGGGGAATAGAAACGGGCAGCGGCCGGGTTTCATCCGGGGTAAACCATTGGAATTGGCGTTGGATGATCATCTGCTTCAAACGCAGCCACAGCAAGGGTTGCGCCAGCAGTGAACGCACCGAAAGAATCAGTACACCGCCATTGGCCTGATGGATAAGACCGGGCTGCAAGGTGATTTCACCGTTGTGCATTCTGACACAGCCAAACAGTTGTTCGGGCTCGATCCATTCCTGATAAACACAGGCTCCGCCAGCCGCAAAGGGCTCATCACCACGAACAGCAGGCTCCACAGTGATCTTGTTAGCATCGATCACATAGTGACTGCCTTTGACAGTATTCTGTGGCTGCAACTTTTCTGCCGCTTGCGCAATCAACGCCAGATACTCACGCGTTTCTTGTGCTTTCAGCAGCATAAAGCGCGGTTGCGACAGCGGGTGCAGGAACAGCGTCAACGCATTATCCAAACGAGGCTGGATGGCAGAAAAGGTTGCGGGTGCCAGTTGAGCGGCGGAATCAAATATCGCCTGATAAGGCGTGGCAACAGGCAACAAGGATTGCCATTCAAGTCGGTTATTGGTCAAAGTGTTAGATGCAATCATTAAAAAGGGAAAGGGCGATTATACAAGAATAACGCCAGCTTGATAGATGCAGAGTGGTGGTTGATGTCTGGGAGTTTGACATCACACGATTACTGTGTAAAAAACAGTCTAAAAGTGGTTCTAATAGCCGAGGAAAATCAGCATAAAGCTGTTATGCTTAATAGAAGTTACACGGTCACAGAAGAGTTCATGATGAAATATCAGCAACTGGAAAATCTGGAGAGCGGTTGGAAATGGAAGTACCTGGTTAAAAAGCACCGGGAAGGTGAGCTAATTACCCGCCACATTGAAACCAGCGTTGCTCTGGAAGCGATTGATGAGCTGTTGAAGCTGGAAAATGAACCGGTAAAAGTACTGGCGTGGATTGATATGCATATGAACCCGGCGTTGGATAACCGGATGAAGCAAACCATCCGCGCTCGGCGCAAACGACATTTTAACGCAGAACATCAGCATACGCGCAAGAAATCTATCGATCTGGAGTTTTTGGTTTGGCAACGGTTGGCCGCGTTGGCCCGCAGGCGTGGGGTGACGCTGTCGGAAACCGTCGTTCAATTAATTGAAGATGCGGAGCGAAAAGAAAAATATGCCAGCCAGATGTCATCGCTGAAACAGGATTTGAAAGCCATTCTTGGTAAAGACGACGCTTAACGAGTTCTTTGTCAGGCAAAATGTCGAAAAAAAACCCCGCAATGCGGGGTTTTTTA
>NZ_JBXUGP010000008.1:0-166558 GCF_057180605.1 Serratia sp. HNCC26DJ206 | reverse complement strand
CATCAGATAACCGGCACCTTTGTTAATGACTATGGCGCGGTAAATACTTTTGATGCCCTGATTAAATAATGTTCAGTCCATTCGACAAGCCAAAAGGTTGTTGGCGTATTGCGGGGCGAGCAACGCGAGTCATTTATGTCGATCAATGACCAACGCATTACCACTATTTTCCTTTCTGGTAAGAACGGCATAAAGAGCCAGAAAGAGGGCAATGACTGATGAAATGTTCGATAAATAAAACCCAGGGCCTTTTGAGTGGATTAATGCTGAGCGTTATCAGTTCCAGTAGCTGGGCCACCGTGAGTTGTTCGTTCGCCACTAACGCGACTCAAACCGAAGCCGTGCCGTTGAACCCAGCGGCGATTTCTGCCGGAGCCGATATTCCCGTGGGGACGATTCTCTATCAGGGAACCTGGGTGATGAAAATGATCCCTATGCCGTGTACATGGGCACAAAGCGATGTTGGCAAATCATTTTGGTACAATACGGCAACGGTGATTACCAATACGCCATTCCCCCTCAGCGGTTTGACGACCGGCCCATTTGCTGGTGCAGTTTATCAGACCAATATTCCGGGCATCGGTGTGGTCATTTCACGCGCCTCTAATAGCAGCCCAATAACAACAACTAGGCTTATTGCTGCTGATGTGGAGACCGTAATTAAGCAGGTCACTACAGAGCTAGGTGGGCGCTATGATTTTGCGGGCTCAACACGCTATATTTCGTTAATTAAAACCGGCCCTATCACACCGGGTAACTATACTCTCAGCGGTGCAAATATCCCGAGTATCAAGACCACTATTGACCCCGCGTTAAATAGCCATGCTGGTTCGGCAACGGTAACCGGGTTCCCGTTTACGTTTTATAATGTCAGCTTTCAAGGTAATCTGACGGTATCAACCCAAACCTGTACAACGCCAGATGTCGCGGTTACCATAGGGAAGTATAATATCAATACGGATTTTAAAGGGATAAATACGACCACGCCTTGGGTAGATGCCTCAATTACTCTGACCAATTGCCCAACGTTCTACGGTTTTTATAATAATACCAATACGACGTTATTAATGGATTACGGTACAGGAACCAGTAACGTAACCACTTCACTCAATAATAACATTGGCGTGCAATTGACCCCAACCACCACGGTCACTGATTCCGGCAACGGGATTATGGCTCTCGATTCGACGGTAGCCGGGGCGGCATCAGGCGTCGGGATCCAGCTTGGTTGGGGAGAGAGCAGCCAAACGCCAACCCTGTTTAACTTTGCATCAGAATACCCGATGACGCTGCCGAAAGACGGGAGCCCGACTACACGTGTTCCATTGGCTGCCCGCTATATTCAAACGGCGGCAAGACCGACACCGGGCAAAGCGAATGGCAAAGTTGTTTTCCTGATTAATTATTATTAATCGATGATATGTAACACCAAAATTAAGTAGAGCCACCACCGATAGGCTCAGTGTTATTCGACAGAATTAAATAAGTTAGGAAATTTATATAGATGAAGAATATAACCAGAAATTTAATCGGGTTTATTACGGCGGCTCTAAGTATAGTGATAAGCCCGTCCGTCATGTCTGCGGTGAACTGCGCATTAACCAGTTCATCCCCCGCCGCTATTACGGCAACATTGCCATTAACACCGGCTAATATCACCGCGGGTCCTGACTTACCTGATGGCACCATACTCTATACTGGTTATTTTAAACCCACGGTCCAGCCTATTGTTATCTGTAATCCAACTTCGGCAGGCGTATATGCCTTCAGCAAGTATTTGAAAATACTCAGCGCGCCAACGGCGTTATCGGGGTGGACTAACAGTAAGTTTACTCATGTGTATGAAAGCGGTGTGGCGGGTGTCGGGATTGTTATCTGGAAAGGTTCAGTAGGAATAACGCCGACGCCGTACTCTGTACAGGACTATGGTAAAACGGGTGTCGTAGGAGTGAATAATACTTTCAATATCGATACCAGTTTCTCATTTGGCTTGATAAAAATTGGCAATATCGCGCCGGGCTCGATCAATGGGGCTAATTTCCCTACCGTGGTATCTGCGCTCACAAATAGTTCTGGTGTTCTGAACCTGCCCCCAGATCTGACGGTGGCGACAATCAATTTCAGTGGCACCATCAATGTGGTGTCAAAAACCTGTACTACGCCTGATGTGAACGTCTCTTTAGGAACTTACGAGACCCACAACTATTTCCAGCAGATAGGCTCCACAACGCCATGGGTGGATGCTTCGATTACATTAACGGACTGCCCGCGTTTTTACGGTTACTACGGTACGAGTAATGAAATCACCATCACTAACGCGGGTGGTCAAACGGTTCCGGCCCCTACCGCCAATACTCTGAAGGTATCAATGCAGCCGACAACCTCGATTCTTGATGCAACTAACGGGATTATGGCGGTAAATTCATCCGACAGTAGCACCGCAGCCACGGGCGTAGGGATACAAGTCGGATGGGGAGAGGCATCAGGAACTCCCACCCCCTTTAATTTTAACGGTATGACCTATACGCCTTCGAACAGCGGTGTCAGTACGGTGAGAATTCCACTGGCTGCCCGCTATATACAACAAAGTGCGCAAGTCACACCAGGGCGTGCGGATGGTAAGACGGTTTTTCTGATTAATTATTACTGAAGACTTTGCCGCATTAACGAAATGAAGCCGGGAAGGCGTTGATGTTTACCCTCAACGCCTTCCCGGCTTTTAAACATCTTTGGAGCGTAAAACATGTTGATACCGAGCAGCGAGAGGGCAGTTAGCTCTGATACTGGGCATCGCTGACGGGCTCCATCCATTCCACCGGGCTGCCGTTAAGTGATTCGGCGATCGCGATATGCGTCATGCTTGAATCGGCTGCGGCGCCGTGCCAATGCTTTACGCCCTCCGGGATCCAGACGATATCACCGGGTTTGATCTCTTCGGCTGTTTTTCCCCACTCCTGCACCAGACCGTGGCCTGCGATCACCAGCAGCGTTTGCCCCAGCGGATGCGTATGCCAGACGGTACGAGCGCAGGGGGCAAAGGTTACGGTTGCGCCGCCAACCCTTGCCGGCTCGCTGGCCTGGAAGGGGGCGGCAATCTTCACGTTACCGGTGAACCAGCTTGTTGGGCCTTCGACGGTGGGTTGAGTATCGCTACGGATAATCTTCATGAGTTTTTCCCCTGAATTTGAGTGATGTGAGGAAACGGCGTACCGTTGACTCAGGTTTAACAGGGTACTGCGCAGGCCGCAGAGCGACTAGAGAGCAAAATGCGCAAGGACCTATGAGAAGGACTCATTAATGTTGAGAGAAAATATCCACGACCTGATCTCTTTTTCCGTGGTCGCCACAGAAAAAAGCTTCACCCGCGCCGCCGCCAAGCTGGGCGTGTCTCAATCAGCCCTCAGCCATGCTATCCGTGGCCTGGAAGAGCGCTTGAAGATCCGCTTGCTGACGCGCACCACCCGCAGCGTGGCCCCCACCGAAGCCGGGGAGCAACTGCTTGGCCGCATTGCGCCGCTGCTGGGGAATATTGAAGATGAGCTGGTCGCGTTAACCGAGATGAATGATAAGCCAGCAGGAACTCTCCGTATCACCGCCGCCGAGCATTCGGCCCAAACGGTGCTGTGGCCTGCTCTTGAGCGTTTCTTGCCTGGTTATCCCGATATCAAGGTGGAGGTCACCATTGACTATGGCCTTAAGGATATTGTCTCTGAGCGTTACGATGCGGGGATCCGCCTGGGGGAACAGGTGGCGCAGGATATGGTGGCGGTGCGCATTGGCCCGGATATGCGCATGGCCGTGGTCGCAACGCCCGGTTATCTTGCTGGAAAAACGCTCCCTGCTACGCCGCATGACCTACAGCAGCACTGCTGTATCAACCTGCGGCTACCGACGTTGGGGGGCATCTATGCCTGGGAATTTGAGAAAGACGGCCGCCCGCTGCGAGTGCGGGTAGATGGCCAATTAATTCTGAACTCTAACTCGCAAATCATGAAGGCGTTGTTGGCCGGGTTCGGGATGGCCTTTGTGCCGGAAGATACGGTGCTGGATGAGCTGAAAAGCGGCAGGCTGGTGCGGTTTCTCGAAGACTGGTGCGCGCCGTTTCCCGGTTACTATCTCTATTACCCGAGCCGCCGGCAGCATACTTCGGCATTCGCTCTGTTGATTGAAGCACTGCGCTATCAACCCCCTTCACCCTAAGGGTGAAGGGGATCCGCACATCACGCTTGCAGCGAAGCCATGTCGATCACGAAGCGGTATTTGACGTCGCTTTTTAGCATACGCTGATAAGCCTGATTAATATTTTGTATATCAATCAGTTCCACATCGGAAGTAATACCGTGTTGACCACAGAAATCCAGCATTTCCTGCGTTTCGGCAATGCCACCAATCACCGAACCGGCGACGGATTTGCGGCCCATCACCAACAGAGCGCTGTTGAGCACCGGGTCCAGCGCCCCCAGATAGCCCACCAGAACCAGCGTGCCATCCAGTGCCAGCGTTGGTATGTAGGGATTCAGGTCATGCACATAAGGGACCGTATCAATGATCAGATCGAATTGGCCTTTTACGCTGGCCATCTGGGCGTTATCACTGGAAAGCACCACATGATGAGCGCCTAAACGGCGTGCATCCTGTTCTTTGCCCGGCGAACGGGTAAACAGGGTGACTTCTGCCCCCAGAGCATGGGCCAGTTTCAGCGCCATATGGCCTAAACCGCCTAAGCCCACCACGGCAACCTTGCTGCCGGGGCCAACCTGCCAATGGCGCAGTGGCGACCAGGTGGTGATCCCGGCACACAGCAGCGGTGCTGCACTTTTTAAATCGAGCCCCGACGGCATTTTCAGAACGAACTTGTCGGAAACCACGATTTTCTCTGAATAGCCGCCGTAGGTTGGCATCTGGTCATGCCGGTCGGTATTGTTGTAGGTCAGGGTTGGGCCTTCTTCACAATATTGTTCCAACCCCTGTTCACAGGCGCTGCAATGCTGGCAGGAATCTACCATGCAGCCGACGCCCACGTAGTCACCCGGTTTGAAGCGTGAAACTCCAGCGCCGACACTGATCACCTGGCCAATAATCTCGTGGCCTGGCACCAGTGGGTAGGTCGCTCTGCCCCAATCATTCTGCACATGATGCAGGTCAGAGTGGCAAACGCCACAGTAGAGAATTTGAACCACAACATCGTTGGCCCGTGGGTCGCGGCGAATAAAGCGATGTGTAACCAGCGCCTCTTTGGCTGCCATGGCAGCGTAACCAAGTACATTCATCGACATGTTGATGCCTCTTCGGATCGGTGTGCGCAGACAACGCGCAGGGTTTGACGTTAATCAGTCAAGGTTAGCAGCGCGTTATCCTTAAGAATAGTCAGGGTAATCAGTATGAGCTTATGAGCTGAACTCATAAGCGGTGATAGGGTTTTACAGCGAAAGGATTCACGCAATAGCCAGAAAGCGTAGGAGTAGTCTGATTCATGGCGTACAGGGTGGAGTTGCCCGCGTTAGCCTCTCGCGATGGTCTATAGTTATCGCTCAGGATGGCGGGCTGAGAGGGAAGATATGCGCTTTATCGTTATCAGGCATGCAGAATCACAATGGAACCGGGAAGGGATCATCCAGGGGCAGCTCGATAGCCCGGTGACGCCACATGGGCACCGGCAGATCGCTGCGCTGATGGCCGCGCTGAAAGACATTCCCTTTACCCAATTTTTCAGTTCGCCTTCGGGGCGGGCGATGACCACCGCACAGGCATTGGCGGCACACTGCCAGTGTGAGGTCAGCAGCGATGCGCGATTATATGAACAGCACTTTGGTTACCTGCAGGGCCACCCCTATCATCAGGCGATGCGTAATCACCCCGAGACCTTTTCGCGTATTTTTGCCGGTGAACCGACGGCCGCAGCCCCAGAAGGCGAATCGGCAATGGACGTTGCCCAGCGAATGGTCGCTTTCTTTCAGGGGTTTTCTCCTTCCCAGCGCGGTACCTTTGGCGTAGTGACGCATGGCCATGCATTGCAGGCGTTGATTTGGCAACTGAAGGGCAGTGATTGGATGGAGGATATCAGCAAATACGTCCACCCCAGCTGTGGCTATTCCGTGCTTGAAGTGAGTCATGGGCGGCTGCAATTGCAAAGCTGGGGCGTGGCGACACATTTGCGAGCGTTGCATCCGGCACCTATTTAACGACTTAAACAGAGTGTATCGAAAGACGCTTTTCTTTTAATTGATGCGTTTACTCTTTGTAAAATTCAGAAAAGATTATTAATATTTGGTCACTGCTTGTGGCAGTGAGAGGCACATTTGCCTTTTTTGGGAAATCAAATATTAACGAGGGAAAACACATAGTGAAAAATATTTTCTTTTTTGAGGCGATGTTGACGCCAAAAATCATCACTTTCGTCTATTGGCTCAGCTTACTGGGGGTTGTCGTTGGCGGTGTTGGGCTAATGATTTATGGCGAATTTTTCCGTGGCCTGCTGGGCTTGATCATCGGCGGCGTGTTCACCCGCGTTTGTTTTGAAATGGTTATTATTGCGTTTAAAAATAACGAGTACCTGCGCAAAATTGCCGAAAAACCGTAATATCGTACGTCATCAACGCCGGGAATAGCCCGGCGTTGGCGTTATTTCTTCTCGCCCGCCCTGGCTTTTATCCATTATCCATTTTGTATCATTACTGTTATTACAAATAATATGGCTGTTAATTATCATCAACTGATGTTGCGTGCCGGGTTCACCCCAATTTACCGGAGTGAATCAATCATTATCTTTAAGTAAAACCGTGTAGGGCAAATGCATCATCCTTGGGATGGTAGCCGAGCAGGTGCGTGGTTTCCTCCAGCGATAGCCTTTTATAGTGATTGTTGGAAATGCCATGCACCACGGCATGCTGTACATCCGCTACCCGAATGCAGCGGTCGAGCAGATTGGCCGCATCCCGATGACTGAGAAATGCGCTCATGTCGCGGGCGCTGATGCGTTGGTTGGTCGCCAGCGTCGTTAAGTTGGCAATACGCACTGACAGTGCCGAAAGCCCTTCCTGATGGGCAAAATAGGCGGCAATCCCTTCCCCAAAGGCCTTACTGAGGCCGTACAGATTCTTTGGCTTCGGCGCATCTGCCGGGCGCACCTGATAATCCAGCGGATAGCCCTCAACGACCTGCGCACAACTGGCGAAGACCACGCGCTTGCAGCCCGCATCTTTTGCCGCCCGGAAAATATTGAATGTGCCAAGAATATTGTTTTTCATCAGTGAGGTACAGAAATCCGCATTGGGCGAAGGATCGGCTGCCAGATGTAAAACGGTATCGATATTGGTACAAGCGATGCGGCAGGCCTGGATATCGGTGATGTCAAACACCAGCGCTTCATCATCGGGGCGCACATCGGTCAGTAGACCCGGTTCTTTTTCTGCCAGCCGAAAAAGATAACGGTCGGCAGCCAATTGCCTGAAAGCCATTGCAACCCGGCCGCCTGCGCCGGTGATTAAAATCCGCCCAATTTTTGTACGTAAAGCCATGGTTACGGCTGTCCCTAAAACAAATACGCAGGGCATCATTAATAATACTGCTGATTATTTTTGTCCACATTTTAATTAATTTTTCTGATGTATCACGTATAAAAATTAAGACTATTCCCATGATTTATTTGCGGAAATAGACTGTTATTTAAGAGTTTTCCGGTTGAAAAGCAGGATCGCAGAATAAAAAAATTTAACGATAAAAAGCTCTGACCAAGATTAATATCATGTTATGCATGTGTTTTTTTTGCTTTTGGCAATGTGAAATATTCAAGTCAAATGTATACGTACTATGAATTACATTGGTACATCTAATTAGAGATGTTAATGATTTTTTTGCATGTGTCGTCATGCCGCGTTTTGTATTCTGGATCACAGTTCGGCAACTTTATGGCGGAAAGTCTTGCTGCATTGAAAAACGGAATGTTACCGTCATAGCTCAGCCGATTTAGGGTTGTCACTGTTTCGGCAGGCAAAACCTAAACCTCACGCTTCTGTATTCCCCCGTTGGAATCAGAGGCAATGAGGTTTAGGTTTTTTTTTGCGCTGAATTCCACTATGGCGATTGGCCCTCGCCGTGGAGGTGAATCGGCAGAGCTGAGTGTTAAGGATACCTTTATGAAATATCAGGAGTTAGCCAGTGAGATCTTGGCCGGCGTCGGTGGCCGCGACAATGTGAAAAGCCTGGTGCATTGCGCCACCCGCCTGCGGTTTAAGCTACGTGATGGCCGCCAGGCGAGTGCTGAAACATTGAAGAAAAACCCCGGCATTATCATGGTGGTGGAAAGCGGCGGCCAGTTTCAGGTGGTGGTCGGCAACCATGTAGGGGAAGTCTATAAGGCAGTGAATAGCTTGGCCGAATTCGGTGATGAGGCCCCAGCCAAGGACGATGAGGGTAAAAAAGAGAACCTGCTCAGCCGGTTGATCGACGTTATTTCCGGCATTTTCACGCCACTGCTCGGCGTGATGGCGGCTTCGGGGATCCTGAAAGGTTTCCTGGCGCTGAGTCTGGCCTGCGGTTGGATGTTGGACGGCAGTGGCACTTACAAACTGCTGTTTGCGGCCAGCGACGCATTGTTCTACTTCTTCCCGATCATGCTGGGTTATACCGCTGGCAAAAAGTTCGGCGGCAATGTCTTCGTGACCATGGCGATTGGCGGCGCACTGACGCATCCCTTGATGATGGCGGCCTTCCAAGCGGCACAGCAACCGGGAGCCCAGCCTGAGCACTTCCTCGGTATTCCTATTACCTTTATCAACTACAGCTCGTCGGTGATTCCGATCATTTTTGCCGCTTGGGTTTCCTGCCGCCTGGAGCCGCTGTTTAACCGGGTGATCCACAGTGCGCTGCGTAACTTTGTCACACCGTTGATGTGCTTGGTGGTGACCGTTCCGCTGACTTTCCTGCTGATTGGCCCGGCCGCGACCTGGCTAAGCCACCTGCTGGCTCATGGTTATCAAACCATTTATGCCTTCAACCCGGTGATTGCCGGTGCCTTTATGGGGGCAATGTGGCAGGTCTGCGTGATCTTCGGCCTACACTGGGGATTGGTGCCGCTGATGATCAACAACCTGAGCGTGCTGGGGCGTGACACCATGTCGCCACTGCTGCTGCCTGCGGTGATGGGGCAGGTGGGGGCCACGCTGGGCGTGATGCTGCGCACTCGCGACGCCAAATTGCGCGTTATGGCGGGATCTGCGGTCAGCGCCGGTATCTTCGGCATTACCGAACCGGCGGTTTACGGGGTCACGCTGCCGAATAAGCGGCCGTTTATCTTCGGCTGTATCGGCGGTGCGTTAGGTGGGGCGGTGATCGGTTACTTCCACAGTGCGGTCTACTCGTTTGGTTTGGTGAGCATCTTCACCTTTGCCCAGATCATCCCGGCCGGGGGTTTTGATGCCACGGTGTGGGGCGCGATCGTCGGCACGCTGGTGTCGTTCCTGTTTGCCGCGATTGCCAGTTACCTGTTTGGCCTCACGCCACCCGCCGAAGAAGCGCCTGCGGTGGCAACATCGGCCGAGACGCCACTTAACCGTAAGCAATTCGTCAGCAGCCCGATTGCCGGAGACATCATCCCATTGGAACAGGTCAATGACGCCACCTTCGCCAGCGGCCTGCTGGGCAAAGGGGTAGCGATCAAGCCGCACCAGGGGCGGGTGGTGGCACCGGTTAACGGCCACGTGGTGTCGCTGTTCAAGACCAAGCACGCCATTGGCATTGAATCGGATGAGGGGGCTGAACTGTTAATCCATGTCGGTATTGATACCGTCAAACTCGACGGCCTGCATTTCACCGCGCACATCAAAGAGGGCGATCGCGTGATGCAGGGCGATCTGCTGATCGAGTTCGATCAGGCCGCCATTCACGCCGCCGGTTTTGACACCACGACGCCGATCATCATCAGCAACAGCGATGACTACGTTGACGTGCTGACCAACGGCCACAGTCCGGTGCAGGAACAGGCATCGTTACTGACTTTATTACGTTAATCAGAATCATTGAGGAGAGACAATGAGTAGCAAATTTCCAGAACACTTTCTGTGGGGCGGCGCGGTCGCGGCAAATCAGGTGGAAGGCGCGTATCTGACGGACGGTAAAGGCCTTTCAACCTCGGATCTGCAGCCTCAAGGGATTTTCGGTGCGCTGACGCCGCGCGTGGCGGGCGACAGCGGCATCAAGGATGTGGCGATCGATTTCTATCATCGTTATCCGCAGGATATCGCGCTGTTTGCCGAAATGGGCTTTAAGTGCCTGCGTACCTCGATTGCCTGGGCGCGCATTTTCCCGCAGGGCGATGAGGAAGTGCCAAACGAAGCCGGGCTGGCGTTTTACGATCGGCTGTTTGATGAGATGGCGAAATACGGCATTCAGCCGCTGATCACCCTGTCTCACTACGAAATGCCGTATGGCCTGACGCAAAAATACGGCGGCTGGGCCAGCCGTAAAACCATCGGCTTCTTCGAACGTTATGCCCGCACGGTGTTTGAGCGCTACAAACATAAGGTGAAACATTGGCTGACGTTCAATGAGATTAATATGTCGCTGCACGCGCCGTTCACCGGCGTCGGGTTGCCGGAAGACAGCAGCAAAAGTGAGATTTATCAGGCGATTCACCATCAACTGGTCGCCAGTGCCAAAGCGGTCAAAACCTGCCATGAGATTGTGCCGGGCGGGCAAATCGGCAATATGCTGCTGGGGGGCATTCTCTACCCGCTGACCTGCAAACCGGAAGACCTGCTGGAAACCCAACGGCAGAACCGCGATTGGCTGTTCTTTGGCGACGTGCAGGCGCGCGGTGCCTATCCGGCCTATATGCAGCGTTTCTTCCGCGAAAACGGTATCCAGGTGGAAATCACCAGTGAAGATAAACAGGCGCTGCGTGAAACCATCGACTTTATCTCCTTCAGCTATTACATGAGTGGCTGTGTGACCACCGACGAGGAACAGAACAACACCGCGCGTGCCAATATCCTCAATATGGTGCCTAACCCGCATCTGGCCAGTTCGGAATGGGGTTGGCAGATCGACCCGATTGGCCTGCGCTACTTGCTCAACGTGCTGTATGACCGCTATCAGAAACCGCTGTTTATCGTCGAAAACGGGTTGGGGGCCAAAGATCGTCTCGAAGCCGACGGCAGTATCAACGACGATTACCGCATCAACTATCTCAACGATCACCTGGTGCAGGTGGGTGAGGCGATCGACGACGGGGTTGAGGTGATGGGTTATACCAGTTGGGGGCCGATCGACTTGGTGAGCGCCTCGAAGGCAGAAATGTCGAAACGCTACGGCTTTATTTACGTCGATCGCGACGACGCCGGTAACGGCAGCCTGGAGCGCCACCGGAAAAAGAGTTTCTATTGGTATCGTGATGTGATCCGCAGCAATGGCAGCAGCCTGAAAGCCAAGTAATCATCGCTAAATCCCCTCTCTCCTGGTGGGAGAGGGAACATCATATTAAGCATCGTGCGCTTAAGCGCGGTGTGAGTCCATAGGGCGAGTTATTCAATAAATAACGAAAACATCTTGTTGTTCATTATGGGTTATTTGTACCCAGGGAATGCTGTTGCCCGCAGTCAGTACCTGGGAATATTGGCATACGGAGAAAGTTAATAATGAAATATTCGATACCTCAGGCGCTGACTCTGGCAACGCTATTGCTGGCCAGTGGCAGTGTGCAGGCAGAAGCACTGCAAAGCAGCCAAGACGTTGAGGCGTCAACCCCGCAGTGGCAGGGAGTTGCACTGGGTTTTGAACCGCCACAGGCAGGGCTGTTGGGAGAGATGCTGGGGATTAGACCGATTCTGGAAGATCACGGTTTCCATTATAACCTTGGCTATCTCAGCCAGATTTCCTACAACGCCGGTGGCGGTTACAACCACAATAAACAGGCGTCGTATATCGATCAGTTTGCGTTGACGTTCAGCCAGGATCTGGAGCAATGGAGCGGTATTCCCGACGCGGCGATCGAAGGCAATATCGTCAACCGTAACCACGATAACAACCTGACGCGCGATCGCCTGCAAGACCCACGGGTTAATCCGACCGATCTGTCGCAGGAAAGCTACGGCGGGCAGTCCATCACCCGGCTCGGCTGGCTGACCTTCAGCCGCAGCTTTATGGATCGTAAGCTGCATTGGCGCATCGGCCTGATGAACAAGGTGCAGGATTTCGATCAGATCATTCCCTGTGATTTCCAGACGCTGTCGCTGTGTGGCGGTAAATCGGCCAATTCACTCACCTGGTACAACTGGAACGTCCATTATTGGGGCACCAGCCTACAGTACAAACTCACCGATGAGCTGACGCTTAAAACCGGGATCCTTGAGCAGAACCCGCAGGCTCCGAGCCGCAGCCACGCCTGGAGCTGGTCGACCAAAGGCAGCAAAGGGATGTTGTTACCGGTTGAACTGGAACTGAAGACCCAGGCGGTTAATCAGTTGCCTGCGGTGTATAACCTTGGCGTGCTGTACACCAACGCCGATCAGCAGGATTTGTACCGTGGCGTCTCCGGCGGGCCAGGGGCCAGCGATCCTGACGGTTACCGCAGCCATAGCCAAACCTGGTTTATGTACACCGGTTTCAACCAGCAGGTGACGCGCCACCAAGGCGACGCCAACCGTGGCCTGAGCCTGTTCTACAGCATGAGCCTGGCCGATCAGCGCTCCAACTATATACACTATGCGCTTGCCACCGGGATCCGCTACCGTGGCCTGTTTGATGCGCGCCCTGATGACTGGCTGGGCCTGGGCGTATCGCGGGTGAAATTAAGCGATCGTTATCAGGACAACCGGCGTTACCTGAACCAGCTCAACAACGCCACCGATTATCAGGACCCGAACTATCATCCGGTTCCGGGCCATTCGGTAACGGCGGAGCTGTATTATCGCTTCAAAGCCACGCCGTGGATGGAGCTACAGCCGGGTCTGCAATACTGGCATGCTCCTGGTGGCGTGAGTGAAACCCAGGATGCATGGGTGACAGCGCTGAAAACCGTAGTGACCTTCTGATGGAGCGTGGAGCGAAGCCGCCGGTGGGTTCATTTTCTTACGCCACTCGCGGTCACATCGGCGTTATCCATAACATTAAGTGATGTTTCCTGCCAAAAACCGGTGAAAGCTGGGGCTTCGGCCCCACTTATTATCCCTGTTTTCTCGCCAAATTCCGCCGCGAAAAGTGGAAAAAAATGCTTATCCCGTGATAATTATCTTAATTATGCGGGGTAAAACCGAACTTATTGCCTGGCGAATGAACCTGCAACCGCATTGACTGTCTGATGGGGCCATAGCAAGTAAAGCCTCGGAGCTTCTGCGTTACATGAGTAAAGTTAATTCGTTGTCCCAGCAGAATTTATCGTTATTGCTGGCGATCTATATCGGCATTTTTTTGAATATCTCCGTTTTCTACCGCCGTTTTGACTCTTTTGCCCAAAGCATTCAAGGGATTAAGGTTATCGCCGCGGCGACCGAAGTGGCGGCCATTGTGCTGTTCACCTTCTTTATCCTGCGGCTGATGTCGCTCGGTGGGCGGCTGTTTTACCGCATTATCGCCTCGCTGCTGGTGTTGATTTCCGTGGCGGCCAGCTATTACATGACGTTCTTCAACGTGGTGATTGGCTACGGGATTATCGTCTCGGTGATGACCACCGATATTGATCTTTCCAAAGAGCTGATTGGGCTGCACTTTGTGCTGTGGATGGTGGTAGTCAGCGCCTTGCCGCTGCTGTGTATCTGGACGAACAGCTTGCGGAATACGCTGATTGAACAGTTAAAAACCCCAGGGCACCGCACGAAACCGCTGTTGATACTGCTGGCGGTGGTGGCTCTGGTGTGGCTGCCGTTACGTACGCTGGATAAGCAGCAAAACGCGCAGGAAAAAATCACCAATATCGATCTGCCCAGCTACGGCGGCGTGGTAGCGCACTCTTATCTGCCTTCTAACTGGTTGTCGGCATTAGGGTTGTTTGCTTATACCCGTTACGATGAAAGCCAGGATGACGCTAATATGTTTGATCCGGGCAAAAATTTTACTTATGTGCCACCGGCCGGGATCGATGATACCTACGTGGTGTTTATTATCGGCGAAACCACCCGCTGGGATCATATGGGGTTGCTGGGCTATGGCCGCGATACCACGCCGAAACTGTCTCAGGAAAAAAACCTGGTGGCGTTTCGCGGTGAATCCTGCGATACCGCCACCAAGCTGTCACTACGTTGTATGTTTGTCCGCGAAGGAGGGGCACTGGATAATCCGCAACGCACCCTGAAAGAGCAGAATGTGTTCGCCGTACTGAACGCCCTGGGGTTCACCTCTGAACTGTTCGCCATGCAAAGTGAAGTGTGGTTCTACAACAATACCAACGTGGATAATTACTCTTTCCGCGAAATGATCGCCTCTGAGAAGCGTAACGATGGCAAGTCGGTAGACGATATGCTGCTGGTGGACGAGATGAAAGAGTCGCTGGCGCGTTATCCGGATGGTAAGCATCTGGTGATCCTACATACCAAAGGGTCACATTATCTCTATTCGCAGCGTTATCCTCGCAGCTTCGCGCGCTATCAGCCGGAGTGTATGGGGGTGGATGAATTCTGTTCCAAAGAGTGGCTGATCAACGCTTATGACAACTCGGTGCTGTATACCGATACCTTTATCAGCAGTGTGATCGATCAGGTGCGCGACAAGAAAGCCATCGTGTTTTATGCCGCCGATCACGGTGAGTCGATCGGTGAGAACTCTCACTTGCACGGCACGCCGCGTGAAATGGCCCCGTCAGAGCAGTTTCGCGTGCCGATGATGGTTTGGGCATCCGATCAATTCCTGGCCGAACCGCAGCATCAAAGGGCGTTCGAGCAGTTGCAGGCGCAGCAACGTATTGGCAAAACCCATCGTCACGTCGAATTGTTTGACTCCATTCTTGGCTGCCTCGGCTACACCTCACCAAACGGCGGCATTGCGGATAAAAACAACTGGTGCCATGTACCACGCAGCGAACCGGTGAATAACGTGCTGTAATCTGTTTACCAGAGCTTGGCTGGCTGATGCTTTTGCCACCAGTTGGGCAGTACGATGGAGAAAGTCATTGACGCGTATAATTGCCAGCAGTAATATGCGCCCCGCTACGGCGAGTAGCGCAGCTTGGTAGCGCAACTGGTTTGGGACCAGTGGGTCGGAGGTTCGAATCCTCTCTCGCCGACCACATTTGAAAAACCTGCTTTCGAGCAGGTTTTTTTTCGTCTGAAATTTAAGAGGATGAGAACCTCCGAAGGAGGTTTGAGCCGAGCGAAGAGAGGCAACGTTGCTTTAGCAACGGCCCGTAGGGCGAGCATCGAAGATGCAAGTAATCCTCTCTCGCCGACCACATTTGAAAAACCTGCTTTCGAGCAGGTTTTTTTTCGTCTGAAATTTAAGAGGATGAGAACCTCCGAAGGAGGTTTGAGCCGAGCGAAGCGAGGCAACGTTGCTTTAGCAACGGCCCGTAGGGCGGGCATCGAAGATGCAAGTAATCCTCTCTCGCCGACCACATTTGAAAAACCCGCTTTCGAGCAGGTTTTTTTTCGTCTGAAATTTAAGAACATCGAAGATGCGAGCTATCTTCCCCCTCTTGCTAGAAACCACTGACAGAAGTTTTTTTACGCCGTGCAGAATGGGGCTGGGGCACCGATTACAAAACGCTGTCCCCTCCGATCTTTTGGGTAGCGTGCAGCATTTCATCCTGCCTTTTACCTGGATCACAAAAATAACCGTTCAGATATTCGTCATTCAGTAACAAACTTTTTTAGTTTTTTATTGGAGGTTAACGCTGGTTAATTTCTATTAACTGGCGTATTGGTCTGAAAAAATGCCCATAGCACAAATTTTAATTCTGCAAATGTTATCGAAAGGTTTTTTTTATGTTTGTTTGCTGTTTCTCACAGTCTAGGTAAATCACCACTGGTTATATTGACGGCACCCCAAACAGTTGGCAATTTGGTAGCCTCAGGGATAAGAGCGAGAGTTGCATGAGTGAATTCCACGTGCTCAAACACCCCGCTGTGATGCGTTCCATCCGGCACTCTCGCGCTATAATTCCTCTTGCCTTCGGGCACCGCTGCACGGGCCGCGTAACAAAAAAATATAGGGCCTGGCAGTATTTACCCAATAGGTTTCAAGTTGCAGCCCATGTCGCTGTGGCGTGAAAATGAGGGTGTACACACACCACATCACACTAATTGGAGCACGAGCGATGACAAGTTCCTTGGCAAAATCGGGGATTGTGAAATTCGGTATTGGGCTGATCGCGTTGACCGTAGCGGCCAGCGTACAGGCAAAAACACTGGTTTACTGTTCTGAAGGCTCGCCGGAAGGCTTTAACCCGCAGTTGTTCACCTCTGGTACTACTTTGGATGCCAGTGCAATTCCAATCTATAACAGTCTGGTTCAGTTCAAACCGGGTACCACTGAGCTGGAGCCCGGCCTGGCAGAGAAGTGGGAAGTCAGCGAAGACGGTAAAACCTATACCTTCCACCTGCGCCAAGGCGTGAAGTGGCACAGCACCAAAGATTTCAAGCCAACGCGTGATTTGAATGCCGATGACGTTCTTTTCTCCTTCCAACGTCAGCTTGATAACAATCATCCTTACCACAAAGTTTCTGGCGGTACTTATGAGTACTTCCAAGGGATGGGCATGGGTGATTTGATTGCCAAGATTGAGAAAGTGGACGATCAGACAGTGCGTTTCCACCTGAATCGCCCAGAGTCACCGTTCCTGGCCAACCTGGGAATGGGTTTTGCCTCCATTCTGTCTGCGGAATATGCCGACAATATGCTGAAAGCCGGTACGCCGGATAAAGTGGATCTGAACCCGGTGGGCACCGGGCCATTCCAACTGCTGCAATACCAGAAAGACTCTAAAATCCTGTACAAGGCTTTTGACGGTTTCTGGGGCACCAAGCCGAAAATTGATCGCTTAGTGTTCGCCATCACGCCGGATGCGTCCGTGCGTTACGCCAAGCTGCAGAAAAACGAGTGCCAGGTCATGCCGTACCCGAACCCGGCTGATATTGCCCGTATGAAGCAGGACAAAACCATCAATCTGATGGAACAACCTGGTTTGAACGTGGGTTATGTAGCGTTCAACGTTGAGAAAAAACCGCTGGATAACGTGAAGGTGCGTCAGGCACTGACCATGGCGGTGAACAAACAGGCAATCATCGAGGCGGTCTATCAGGGGGCGGGTCAGCTAGCTAAAAACCTGATCCCACCGACCATGTGGGGCTACAACGATGCGGTGCAGGATTACGTTTACGACCCTGCCAAGGCGAAAGAGCTGCTGAAAGAGGCTGGCCTGCCGGATGGTTTCGCCATCGATCTGTGGGCGATGCCGGTACAGCGTCCGTATAACCCGAACGCGCGTCGTATGGCCGAGATGATCCAGTCTGACTGGGCGAAGATTGGCGTTAAGGCCAATATCGTCAGCTACGAGTGGGGCGAATATCTCAAGCGTGCCAAAGAGGGTGAACATCAGGCGGTGATGATGGGCTGGACCGGGGACAATGGGGATCCGGACAACTTCTTCGCTACCCTGTTCAGCTGTGCGGCGGCCAAAGATGGCTCCAACTATGCGCGCTGGTGCTATAAGCCGTTTGAGGATCTGATCCAGCCAGCACGTTCAGAAGCGAACCACGACAAGCGTGCAGAGCTCTACAAACAGGCTCAGGTAGTGATGCACGATCAGGCTCCGGCGCTGATTGTTGCCCATTCAACCGTTTATGAGCCAGTGCGTAAAGAAGTGAAGGGCTACGTGGTTAATCCACTGGGCCTGCACGATTTCCAACACGTTTCTCTGGATTAAATTTTAATTCGCAGCACGGCCAGACAGCCGTGCGCTGCCCACAATCTCGCCTATCTTAAATAATATGCGTCGATTGTTGTGCACCGCACGCCTTGCTCTCTGGCCTACCAGCCGGGTTAAAAGCCAGGATAGGTACGGTGAATGTGCAGGGGCGCAACGGGTTGCGCCCCTGCATTCCTGTCCCTAAAGGAATGTTGTGAAGCATGTGAGTTTTAATAAGCTTGGCGGGCGATGATCTGCCGGGCATTGATACAGAGAGTTCGGGATATGTTGCAGTTCATACTCCGACGTTTGGGGTTAGTTATCCCAACGTTTATCGGCATAACGTTGCTGACTTTTGCATTCGTCCATATGATCCCCGGTGACCCGGTGACCATCATGGCCGGGGAACGCGGGATCTCCGCAGAGCGCCATGCACAACTCATGGCAGAAATGGGGCTGGACAAGCCACTGTTTCAACAATACTTCCATTACGTATCCAACGTGCTGCATGGCGATCTGGGTACGTCACTCAAGAGCCGTATTTCCGTTTGGACAGAGTTTGTCCCGCGCTTTAAGGCCACGCTGGAACTGGGTCTCTGCGCGATGCTTTTCGCGGTGATCGTCGGTATTCCGGTTGGGGTGCTGGCGGCGGTTAAACGCGGTTCGGTCTTCGATCACACCGCCGTGGGCATCTCCCTGACCGGCTACTCCATGCCGATTTTCTGGTGGGGCATGATGCTGATCATGCTGGTGTCGGTGCAGCTTAACCTGACGCCGGTGTCGGGGCGGGTCAGTGACACGGTGTTCCTGGATGACAGCCTGCCGCTGACCGGTTTTATGCTGATCGATACCCTGATCTGGGGTGAACCGGGCGACTTCAAAGATGCGGTGATGCATATGATCCTGCCTGCGATCGTGCTGGGCACCATTCCGCTGGCGGTGATCGTGCGTATGACCCGTTCCTCCATGCTGGAAGTGCTGGGTGAAGACTACATCCGCACCGCGCGTGCCAAAGGGGTGAGCCGTATGCGGGTGATCGTGGTGCATGCGCTGCGTAACGCTCTGCTGCCGGTGGTGACGGTGATCGGTTTACAGGTTGGCACCATGCTGGCCGGTGCGATCCTGACCGAAACCATCTTCTCCTGGCCGGGGCTGGGCCGTTGGCTGATGGACGCGCTGCAACGCCGCGACTATCCGGTTGTTCAGGGCGGCGTGTTGCTGGTCGCCTGTATGATTATTCTGGTTAACCTGCTGGTAGACGTGCTCTACGGCGTGGTCAACCCGCGTATTCGCCACAAGAAATAAGGGGCGCTCTGATGTCTCAAGTTACCGAGTCGGTAGTGAAAGGTGCGCCGAAGCCAATGACCCCGTTCCAGGAGTTCTGGCACTATTTCAAGCGCAACAAAGGGGCCGTGGTCGGCCTGGTTTATATCATCATCATGTTGGTGTTGGCGATTGGCGCCGGGTTCCTGGCACCACACGCCCCGGCAGAACAATTCCGCGATGCCCTGCTCAAGCCACCGGTCTGGCAGGAAGGCGGTAGCTGGCAGTATCTGCTGGGGACCGACGATGTGGGGCGCGATATGCTGTCGCGCCTGATGTACGGCGCGCGCCTGTCGCTGCTGGTGGGCTGTCTGGTGGTGGTACTGTCGCTGATTATGGGCGTGGTGTTTGGTTTGCTGGCAGGCTATTTCGGCGGCGTGGTGGATGCGATCATCATGCGTATCGTCGACATCATGCTGGCATTGCCAAGCCTGCTGCTGGCCCTGGTGCTGGTGGCGGTATTTGGCCCGTCGATCGTTAACGCCTCGTTGGCGCTGACGTTTGTGGCCTTGCCTCACTACGTGCGGTTAACCCGTGCGGCGGTGCTGGTGGAGGTCAACCGCGATTACGTCACCGCTTCGCGCGTAGCGGGCGCTGGCGCGCTGCGTCAGATGTTCGTCAATATTCTGCCAAACTGCCTGGCACCGCTGATCGTGCAGGCGTCTCTTGGTTTCTCGAATGCCATTCTGGATATGGCCGCTCTCGGCTTTCTCGGTATGGGCGCGCAACCGCCAACGCCAGAATGGGGCACCATGCTCTCCGATGTACTGCAGTTCGCGCAAAGTGCCTGGTGGGTAGTGACTTTCCCAGGTGTGGCAATTCTGCTGACGGTTCTGGCATTTAACCTGATGGGGGACGGCTTGCGTGATGCCCTCGACCCCAAACTCAAGCAGTGACGAGGACCGGATCATGGCATTATTGAATGTAGACAAACTTTCGGTGCACTTCGGTGACGAAGGTACGCCGTTTCGCGCGGTAGACCGAATTAGCTATAGCGTGGAACAGGGGCAAGTGGTTGGCATCGTCGGTGAATCCGGCTCCGGTAAATCCGTCAGTTCGCTGGCGATCATGGGGTTGATTGATTATCCCGGCAAGGTGATGGCCGACAAGCTGGAGTTCAACGGCCAGGACCTGCGCAAGATCTCCGAAAAGGAGCGCCGCCAGTTGGTGGGCTCTGAAGTGGCGATGATTTTCCAGGATCCGATGACCAGCCTGAACCCATGCTACACCGTCGGTTACCAGATTATGGAAGCGTTGAAGGTGCATCAGGGCGGTAACCGCCGCACCCGTCGCAGCCGTGCTATCGATCTGTTGACGTTGGTAGGCATCCCCGATCCGGCCTCGCGGTTGGATGTGTATCCGCATCAGCTTTCCGGTGGCATGAGCCAGCGTGTGATGATCGCCATGGCGATCGCCTGTCGGCCCAAGCTGTTGATTGCCGATGAACCGACCACCGCGCTCGACGTGACCATCCAGGCACAGATCATCGAACTGCTGCTGGAATTGCAACAGCGGGAAAATATGGCGCTGCTGCTGATCACTCACGATCTGGCCTTGGTGGCGGAAGCGGCACATCACATCATTGTGATGTATGCCGGGCAGGTGGTGGAATCGGGCAAGGCATCGGAGATCTTCCGTGCGCCGCGCCATCCCTATACGCAGGCGCTGTTACGTGCGCTGCCGGAATTTGCCGCCGACAAGGCGCGCTTGGCGTCGTTGCCGGGCGTAGTGCTGGGGAAATACGATCGGCCGGAAGGCTGTTTGCTCAACCCGCGCTGCCCGTATGCCAACGAGCGTTGCCGTACTGAGGAGCCTGAGCTGAGCACCATTCCTGGCCGTCAGGTTAAATGTCACACACCGCTGGATGATGCGGGGAGGCCGACCGTATGAGCCAGAATCACCCTTTATTGCAGGCCATTGACCTGAAAAAACACTATCCGGTCAAGAAGGGGATGTTTGCCCCAGAACAGTTGGTGAAAGCGCTGGACGGCGTTTCCTTTACGCTGGAGCGTGGTAAAACGCTGGCGGTGGTGGGGGAGTCTGGCTGTGGTAAATCCACGCTGGGCCGCCTGCTGACGATGATCGAAATCCCGACCGGTGGTGAGTTGTACTATCAGGGGCAGGATCTGCTGAAGCCGGACGTCTCGGCGGAAAAGCTGCGCCGCCAGAAGATCCAGATCGTGTTCCAGAATCCTTATGGATCGCTTAACCCGCGCAAGAAGGTCGGGCAGATCCTCGAGGAGCCGCTGTTGATCAATACCACGCTGTCCACTGCCGAGCGGCGCGAGAAAGTGTTGGCGATGATGGCGAAAGTCGGCCTGAAAACCGAGCATTACGATCGCTATCCGCACATGTTCTCCGGCGGGCAGCGTCAGCGTATTGCCATCGCACGTGGGCTGATGCTTAACCCGGACGTGGTGATCGCCGATGAACCGGTGTCTGCGCTCGACGTTTCGGTGCGAGCGCAGGTGCTGAACCTGATGATGGATTTACAGCAGGATCTGGGTCTGTCTTATGTGTTTATTTCCCACGATCTGTCGGTTGTCGAACATATTGCCGATGAAGTGATGGTGATGTACCTCGGCCGCTGCGTGGAGAAGGGCAGTAAAGACGCGATCTTCAACAACCCACGGCATCCGTATACGCAGGCGCTGCTTTCTGCCACGCCGCGCCTGAACCCGGATATGCGCCGCGAACGCATCAAACTGACCGGTGAGTTGCCAAGCCCGATGAACCCACCGCCGGGCTGTGCGTTCAACGCCCGCTGTCGCCGCGCCTTTGGCACCTGTACGCAGTTGCAGCCGCAGCTGAAAAAGTACGGTGAGCAGATGGTGGCGTGCTTTGCGGTCGATCAGGATGAAGCTTCAGGTTCCTGAGGCTGTGTTCTGCAACTGAATGAATCCAACGCCGGTAGAGATATCGGCGTTTTTTATTTTTTGCGGGTTGGATAAGGCGTGCTGAGCTTGATGACAAAGTGGTATTAAGCCCGAGATACCCGGGCCTAGCGCACCGAGGGGCGCTCCGGCGGCTTACGCCGCTACGACCCCTTCGGCACGTTCTCCCTAATAACGGGCTTTGTCAGCAGTCTGAGCACGCCCGAAGGCGTGCCCATTGGCGAGCCAGGCTGTTTACTGCGGATAAGGCACCCAGTCGCCACCGTTGAGGCGAATATACGGCTTGCCCTGATACTGCATGATAATCGCGTTGTCATTCTCGGAAACGGCGGCGGTTTGTGGCAGGCCCTGGGTCAGCGTTTGCCAGTTGACGTTTGGCGCGGTAAAGACCTTGCCATCCACCAGTCGAGATACCAGCTCAGACAGCGCCAGATAGCTGCTCGGCGTTTTAATCACAAACGGGCTGCCCTGATGCGGGGCCTGCATGCCGATCAGCTTGATGCCCACTGGCGTGTGCGTGATGCTTGGGCTTGGAATATCGCGCAGGCCAGACATTTGCATTTTGTCGCCAATCAGCGCGGCGCCGTGCTCCGGTACGAGCACTACCATCACTTTGCGCCCGGATTTTTGCAGCTCATCAAAGAAGGTGTCCAACTGATCTAACAGCTTCTGCGCCCGTGGCTGGTAATCTGCGGCCTTGTTGGCACCGACAAATCGATCGCCATCGTGTAATGGAATAACGTTGAAGAAGGTTGCCGTGCGGGCATCTGTGCCTTTTTGCTGCTGATCGAGCCAGCGGTTGAGCAGTTCCAGATCGTTATAAATCGGTTCGCCGTCGAAAGAGGCCAGTTGGTTGCTGATACCCGCTTGTGACATCAGGGGGGCCTGTAAACCGCCATCGGTACGCAGGTTTTTCAGGTAATCACCGAATACGCCTGAGTGGTCCAGCATCAGTTGCGGTTTAAAGCCGAGTTTGGCCAGATTATCAAACAGGTAACACTGCTGCTCGGCGGGTTGATAAAGATCGTGGTGCGAATCCTGGCCGCAGCTGGCACGCAACAGGCGGATGGCCGCCGGGCCGCTGTAGGCGGTTGCCGAGTTGAAGTTGGTGAACATAATGTCCATCTTGTCCCACAGCGGATGGTTACGCAGATTAGTCGCATCCAGATCGGCCCAGGCCAGCGAACAGATATTGATGATCAACAGATCGAACGGTTGAGCATCGCTGGGCAGTGCGGCCGGAAAGACCGTGGCGCGGGTTCTTTCCTGAGCGTAAAACTGTTCCAGATTGGCGGTGAGATTGGCGTTGGTGGCGGGGCCATTGGTGGCTGACTGGCCGCTGCCAGGAGCGGCTTCATTAGCCGGGGCGGCAACCGGCACCGCTGCGGTATTGGCGGTTGGCAGCAAGGCCACTGTCGGGCCAGTCATATTAACCACGTTTAGCCACACCATGGCGGCGACGGTAAACACCGTGATCCGTAACCATTGCGCCAGAAACAGATAGGCAACCAGCATGACAAAGGCTACACCAAGCATCTGCCAGTTGATAAAGCGATCGACCAACTCAAGCAGATACGAGGCACTGAAATCCGTAAGTTGTGAACCTTGGTTGATGATGCTGTTAACACTGGGCAGCCAGGTGTCGTGGTAGAACAGACCTATACCGATGGGAATGGCAATGATGTGCCGCCAGCGGTGCAGCCGAGGCGATGGGATCGGCATCAGCAAAAATGCCATGAACACCAGGTTTGGCAGCGCATGGAAATTCAGATAGCCAAACCACAGCAGGCTGAATTTGACCAAAAAGTAAAAGTTCCAACCGCTAAGGCCGCGCCAGTAGCGCCACAAACCCGGCTCAGGCGGCGTTGTTTTGTTTTTATCCATTATGGTTTTTACGCTTCATCTGAGAAGAGGAGGAACCTTCACGAGTCCACAGCCCTGCTGGTTTTAAATAGCGTGGCGATAACAGCCGATTTTGACAATGCTGACGCCAGTTTGGGAAACGGCGATGTAGGGCGTACCCCAAGGGGATGAAGACGATCGCGCACAGGAGCATGATCTGCATGATATCGGTAATGTCGTTCATCCTTGTTCCCCTTGTTCGTGGTTTAACAGTGTGAAAGGCACCGGTTGACGACGTTGTTCTGCCAGGGTTTCTTCGATAATGGCGGCAGTTTTTGGTGTTGCCTTCAGATCGCGTTTGACGGCGGATTTGGCCAGTTCCATATTGTGCGCGAGCCGGTTGATTTCAGAGAGGATATCTATGTCCTCATACCAGACCACCCAGTTGCTGAAGGCTTCACGCACCGGTAGCCGGAAGATGAATTTCAGCGCCGTGTCCAGATCGTTAATCCGGCAGGTAGACAGGAACAGGAACAAGCGGTTTTGTGCCACGGTCATAACATCGCCGAAGCGGCGCTGGTGGCACAAGGTCATGGACTGCCGAGCGCTCAACCCAGGAACGGGGCGTAGCGCGACCATCACGCCTTTGCCATCCTCCGGCAGCAAGGTATTTTCCAGCAGCGACACCACCGTTTTGCTGAAATCCTCCAGCGGCAGATACCCTTTCACCGGCAATGGCTGAAGCCCGGCAATCAGAGCATCGATATTGACGGGGATATGTCGTGACAAACGCAGCCCCTGGATCCCTTCCAGCATGGTCAGAAAACTCGACAGCGGTGCAGCATGCGGCACGATCAGACTGGCACCGCAGGCCAGTAGCAGACGCTCATCGCTGTAACGCAGGCTGGCGCTCATTTCACGCACCACGATTTTCAGCCCATTACCGCGTTGGCGGCGCAGGTTGTGGATCTGGTGAGCCAGCGTATTGATCTGGTCACTTTGATAGAGCGCAAAAACCAGCGTTGCCGCCATGGCTTGCATGCCTTGCTGGGTCAGCAATGTGCTGTTCTCGAACAGTTGCCAGTTGGCGGACAGCGGCGGCGCGCCTTCAAGGATGCTCCTTTCCGCCAGATAGCGGCCTGCGTCGCTGACGACCTGAGTGTGCAGCGAAATACTTTCTTCCTCTTCGGCCAGCCAGCCTTGTGGCGTTGGGTATAGCGTCACCAGTTGGTTAGCGTTGATACAACGCGGCGTAGTCCACCAGTTGATCAGGTATTGTGCGCTGTCCTGTTGCCAGTGCAGGCTGGACAATCCGTTAAAAATGCGGTGTTCTCCGCCGAGTTGCCCACGGAGCTGATTGACGCCACTGCCGTAACTGAGGATCACCATGGTGCACTGCCGCTGACGCAACCATTTGGCGATGCTGTATGACCATTTGCGCAGTTCATCATCAGTGAACTTTTGCCATAGATCAGCTTGAGCCAGCAGGATCAACAGGCGGTTTTTGGGGTTTAATGTCCGCATCAAGTCGTCGTGTAAATACAGTAGCGCGGCTTTATTGTCCGGCAGAGTAAACAGGGGGACTTTTTTTATGGCAGGTGAAGGGAGATCGGCCAGTAAGTTATTCGGTTTGTCATGGCTGCAAATCAATGCCAATAGGCTCTCTTCTGTCTGAGCGGCGATTATTTGTCGGCAAAACAAATTCGCATCGGTCTGGCGATCGACATTAACCCAGTAAAACCCGGGAGATTGCATTACCGACAACTCTTCCCATATTTGTCGGATACCTAATACATAAGAGTTCGCCATCGTTTTATTCTGCTTTTCGTCGAAAGTGTCACAGAACTGACAGATTCAGCCACTGAAAAACCGTGACGTTGAGGTCAAGAATAACAGGACTTTCTGGCCTATGTCATAATACTCTTTAAAATTCATCTTATTGGTTGTTTTTCTTCGATCGTTGCTATAGTCATTTAACATTAGCCTACTTTCTTGAAGGTGGCAGAATGAATAAAGGCGATTTATCACATTTCCGTACGGCAAAGCAGGCAGAGATGCAAGACGATTTAGTCGCCTTGACCCTTGCCTTTTCTTTGCCTGAATTAAATTATATCGATATTTTGCGTCAGGAACGGCTGGCGAAAATGATGGATCGCTGGCCATTGTTAGCTGAATTAGTAACAAAAAAGAGGGCTTCTGACCCATGCCAGTAATTGCATTGCAAGGTGTGCGTGGCGGCAGTGGTACCACCTCGTTGGTCGCCGCGCTTTCTTGGGCATTCCAGGAATTAGGAGAGTCAGTACTGGCGATTGATTTATCGCCGGATAACCTGTTGCGCTTGCATTTTAACACTCCCTACGAGCTGGGCCGCGGTTGGGCAAGGGCTGAAATTGATGGAGATGGTTGGCAGCAGGGGGCCATGCGTTACTGTAAAAAACTCGATTTTCTGCCGTTTGGTCGCTTAAGCTTGTCTGAGCAGTCGACGATAGATCAACAATGCCGCGCCGCGCCACAGCGCTGGCGGGATTTTTTACAGCAGATAAAATCCTCGAAACAATATAATTGGATCCTGTTGGATATTCCTGCGGGTAACACCCCCTTGATTCAGCAGCAGTTGGCATTGGCCGATAGTATTTTTCTGGTGCTTAATCCCGATGCGAATTGCCATGCCCGTCTGCATCAGCAGCCTTTACCGACCCCTTGCCATTTTCTGATTAATGCCTATTCGGCCGCCAGCCAATTGCAGGAAGATTTGCACCAGTTTTGGCTGCAAACGCTGACGGGCTTGATCCCGCTGATGATTCATCGCGATGAGGCACTGTTTGAAGCGCTGGCCGCGAAACAGCCTCTGGGGGAATACCGGCCAGAAAGCCTGGCCGCTGAGGAGGTATTGACGCTGGTCAACTGGTGCCTGATCAATCTGCAGGGAACTGCGGTATGAGCCGGGTATTAAGCCTGCTGCTGATTCCGCCTGTTCGTGAGGCGGTACAGGCGCGTTATCGCACCTATCGCCAGAGGAAAGCTTCTTCCTTTGCGGCTTTTTTCAACACCTTGATGACTTTGCTGGGCTGGGTTTTCCTGCGCTTTGAATCCCCAGAGTGGCAGAGGATCAGGGCCAATCATCATCATTGGTTCCCCCATATCTCACGCAGCCAGCCGAAACCTGCGGACGTTTTGCGTTATCTGCTGCAGTGCACCTGGTTGCTGATCACTCGCCGCCCTCCGGCACAGAAAAAACGTCACTACGCCGAGCGTTGGCAGCGCCTGCAGCGGAGCTACATTATGGGGATGAAAGGCTTCCCGCAGCGTGTACAGCAATTTGAGTTGGGGCAGCGTTTGTGGCAGCGCTTTAGCCAGTTAAACCGGCGAGTGCGGCAGGCTTTGTTTATCGCCGTCGGGGTGTTAGTGGCCCTGATGGCGTTGCTGTGTATTTCTCAACCATTCGAATTATGGGCTCAGTTTGTCTTTGTGCTGCTGTTGTGGGGCGTGGCGATGATGGTTCGCCGCTTGCCTGGCCGTTTACCGAGCCTGATGCTGATCGTGCTGTCGCTCACCGTTTCTTGCCGCTATTTATGGTGGCGTTACACCGAGACGCTGAATTGGGGCGATTCATTCAGCCTGGTCTGTGGGCTGTTACTGCTGGTGGCCGAGACCTATGCCTGGGCCGTGCTGGTACTGTGTTACTTCCAGACGGCATGGCCGCTGCATCGCCAGCCGGTGCCGATGCCGGGCGATGTTGATTCCTGGCCGACGGTCGATCTGATGGTGCCGACCTACAACGAAGATCTGGGGGTGGTCAAGCCGGCGATTTATGCCGCTTTGGGTATCGACTGGCCTAAAGATAAACTCACTATCTACATTCTTGACGATGGCAATCGGCCTGAATTCAAAGCATTCGCGGAACAGGTGGGGGTGCGTTACATCGCACGGCCAACCCATGAGCATGCTAAAGCGGGCAATATCAATAACGCGTTGAAGCAGGCCACCGGTGAATTTGTAGCCATTTTCGATTGTGACCATGTTTCAACGCGATCCTTTCTTCAACTGACCATGGGTTGGTTCTTCAAAGATAAAAAACTGGCGATGTTGCAAACGCCACACCATTTTTTTTCACCGGATCCCTTTGAACGCAACCTGGGTCGTTTCCGCCAAACGCCCAACGAAGGCACTCTGTTTTATGGGTTAGTGCAAGATGGAAACGATATGTGGGACGCCACCTTCTTCTGTGGTTCCTGTGCGGTGTTGCGCCGCAGCGCACTGGATGAGATTGGGGGGATTGCGGTGGAAACCGTGACCGAAGATGCTCATACCTCATTGCGTTTGCACCGTCTTGGGCATACCTCCGCCTATATCCGCATTCCGCAAGCCGCTGGCTTGGCAACGGAAAGCCTGGCAGCCCATGTGGGCCAGCGCATTCGCTGGGCGCGCGGTATGGCGCAAATTTTTCGACTGGATAACCCATTGTTGGGTAAAGGGCTGAAGCTGGGGCAGCGATTGTGTTACGCCAACGCCATGCTACACTTTTTTTCTGGCGGCCCGCGCCTGATTTTCCTGCTTGCGCCGCTGGTGTTCCTGCTGCTGCATGCTTACATCATCTATGCCCCTGCGTTGGCGATCGCGCTGTATGTTTTGCCGCACATGATCCACGCCAGCCTGACCAGTTCGCGTATTCAAAGCAAATACCGTTATTCTTTCTGGGGTGAAATCTACGAAACCGTTTTGGCCTGGTATATCGCCAGGCCAACCACAGCCGCCCTGTTCAATCCGTATAAAAGCAAGTTCAACGTCACGGCCAAAGGGGGGCACTCCGACCAGGATCGTTTCGATTGGGTGATTACCCGCCCTTACTTGTGTCTGGTCATCCTGAATCTGGCCGGTATTGGGTTTGGTATCTGGCGTCTTGTGTTCGGCCCGAGTGAAGAACTGATGACGGTGGTGCTCAACCTGGTATGGGTCTTTTACAACATGCTGATTCTCGGCGGCGCCATTGCGGTTGCGGTAGAGGTCAAGCAGATGCGCCAGTCACACCGGGTAGAGATTGCCATGCCTGCGTCCCTGGCTAAGGCCGATGGGCATCTGTTCCCTTGCACCTTACGTGATTACTCTGACGGCGGTGTTGGCGTTGAAATGCGCGTGGCGGGGCAGTTTAAAGAAGGTGATAAGTCGTTGCTATTGCTCAAGCGCGGCCTACAGGAGTTCAGTTTCCCCTGCTTTATCACGCGTGCCAGCGGAGTGCATGTCGGCATGCGCTTAGAGGAACTCTCCATTCATCAACATATTGAATTTATTCAGTGTACCTTTGCACGTGCTGATACCTGGGCACTGTGGCAAGACGGGTTCCCTGAAGATAAGCCAGTGGAAAGCCTGCGTGATGTACTGATGTTGGGTGTCCACGGTTACATGCGAATGGCGGATTATTCCCCTCCGATCGTTCGCGGCATTATTGCCGGTTTAGCCACGTTGACGGCCTGGGTAGTGTCATTTATGCCGCAAAGTGTGGGTAGGGAGCCAGCTTTGATTCAGAAACTGGCTGTGGCATAAGCAGTATATTCTGCAACCGCTCACCCGTGAGCAGGTTCTAACTTTGATGATGATATGATGAAGAGACAAATAACCTGGTTTACCGCATTGGCCTTAGGCATCAGTTTCTTGTCTCAGGCGGAAACACCGACCTCAGCGATCGCCCTTGGGCTGCCACCGGCGGCTGAGGCGGTTGGCTCTTCTATCACTACGCCTATCAGACCTGCCGTGCCGGAGGATCCGAACGCACCGGTGCGTGATGTGCAGCTACCTTTCGCGCAGATCGCGCCGCCGCCGGGAACCTTTGCCCTACGTGGAACGCGTCCTCAAGGGCAGGTGGAATTTGGCGTGCGCAGCGATGAAGTGGTTTCACAAGCGATGCTGGATCTGACGTTTACCCCCTCACCTTCGCTGATCCCAGAGCAATCCCACGTGAAGGTCTATCTCAACGACGAGTTGATGGGGGTGAAAACCATTACCAAAGAGCAATTGGGTAAACCCAATCAGGTTCAGTTGCCGATCGATCCGCGCTATATCAGTGATTTTAACCGCGTGCGCCTGGAGTTTGTCGGCCATTATCAGAATATCTGTGAAAATCCGGCTAACAGTGTCTTGTGGTTGGACATTAGCAAATCCAGTTCACTCAACCTGCGCTTCCAGAAATTACCGCTGGAAAACGATCTGTCGCACTTCCCGGAGCCTTTCTTCGACAGCCGCGATAATCGCCCGTTAAATCTGCCGATGGTGTTCGCCGGGCAGCCGGATTTGATGCAGCAACGCGCGGCAGGCATTCTGGCTTCCTGGTTTGGCAGCAAGGCGCAGTGGCGCGGTCAGTCGTTCCCAACGCTGTTTAATCAGCTACCTAGCCAGCATGCGATCGTGTTTGCGACCAATCAGCAGCGGCCGGATTTCCTGAAAGAGGCTCCGCCGGTGAACGGGCCAACGGTCTCCATGGTTAGTCATCCGAATAACCCCTATGTGAAACTGCTGCTGATTCAGGGGCGTGATGACAACGATCTGATCACCGCCGTGCGCGGGATTGCACAGGGTAACATCCTGTTTCGCGGCCAGAGTCTGACGGTGGATAAGGTTGAGCAGCTTCTGCCGCGGCAGCCCTACGATGCACCAAACTGGGTGCGTACCGATCGCCCGATGACCTTTAGCGAACTGCAACAATATGCCGGGCAGTTGCAAACCAGCGGGATTGAACCGGGGCCGATCACACTGAATATGAATCTGCCGCCAGACTTGTTCCTGATCCGCAGCACCGGTATCGATATGTCGCTGAGATATCGTTATACCGCCCCGCATGTGCAGGATGGTTCGCGCTTGAGTATCAGCCTGAATAATCAATTTGTGCAGGCTTCCCCGCTGTTGCCAGAGAACGAGCGGGACGGCAAGCTATTAGGTATTCCGCTGGGGCGGGGGCTGATTGCTTCCGAAAAAACCGTCAATATTCCGGCGCTGAAGCTTGAGGCGGTAAACCAGATACGTTTCGACTTTGACTATACGACGCTACTGGGCAGCGGCACGGCAGATCGATGCGAAACCTATTCGGTAGCACCGAACCATGCGGTGATCGACGGAAGTTCCACTATCGATTTCTCCGGTTACCGGCACTTTATGGCGATGCCCGATCTGCGTGCCTTTGCCAATGCCAGTTTCCCGTTCAGCCGCATGGCCGATCTGTCACAGACTTTGGTATTGGTGGGCGCACAACCGCAGCCTGCCCAGGTGAGCGCGCTGCTGAATGCACTGGGGAATGTAGGGGCTCAAACCGGTTTCCCAGCATTGGAATTTATGCTGGCCGATGATTGGTCACAGGCCAAGGATAAAGATGCCGATATCCTGCTGATTGGCACCATTCCGCCTGAGCTGCGCGACGAGAAGAACATCAACCTGCTGATAGAAGCGACCCAAAGCTGGGTGAAACATCCGATGCGGCAGCTACCTTTGCCGGAAATAAAAGTACAGCAGGATGACGCAACGCCAGACAGCAAAACCACCATCAGCTCCGAAGGGGCCATGGCGGCGATTGTCGGTGTACAGTCGCCGTTTAACGATCAACGTAGCATCGTGGCGTTGCTGGCGGATAGCCCCCGGGGTTATGAGTTGCTGAATGATGCGCTGTTGGATGGTGCTAAACGTGCCATCGTCTTTGGCTCAGTAGCGGTACTGCGTGAGTCGGGGGTCAACAGCCTGAGCGTGGGGGATATTTACTATGTCGGCCATCTGCCATGGTGGGAACGTGTCTGGCATATGCTGGCGACGCACCCAGCTTGGCTTGCTGCTGTAGCAACATTGGTGGTGGTGGTTCTGGCGCTGTTCCTGTGGCGTGCCCTGAAGGCTTACAGCCGCCGCCGCCTGTCGCCGGATGAGCGGGACTAAATGTTATGTGGGCGATACGTAGCTTCAGAATAAACTGGTTGTGCCTGTTTCCTTTGAGTCTGGCGATGTTACCGCTGACGACGCAAAGTGCAGAAACCGTTGCTCCCGAGCAATGGCTGCTGGAACAGGTGCGCGTTGGCGAGGCCAGCAATAAAGACGAACTGGTGCGTCAGTCGCTTTATCGTCTCGAACTGATGGATCCGAACAATCCTGAGGTGATTTCGGCACGTATGCGTCTGGCCTTGCGTCAGGGCAATCAGGTGCTGGCGCAACAGCAGTTGGACAAACTGAAGAATATCGCTCCACAATCCGCCGCTTATCGTCAGGCGGAGATGAACCTGTTGCTGACTCAGCCGGAAACGCGCCAGAAACTGCAACAGGCGCGTTTGATGGCCGCCGCTGGCCGGTTGCCGGAAGCTAAAGCACAGTACGATCAACTCTTCCAAGGTGATCCACCGACCCTCGATCTGGCGGTGGAATACTGGAAACTAGTGGCCCGTTTGCCGGGGCAAGAGCCTGTGGCACTGCAAAAGCTGCAACGGCTGGATCAGCAGTACCCCGGTAATATTTCCCTGCGAATGGTATTGGCACAGCTGTTTTTCAGCCAAAACCAGGAGAAACAGGCCTACGACGTTTTGCAGCAGCTTGCCGCCGATCCCGCTGGGCGCGGCCCTGCTGCCGATCTGTGGCTGGAAAAAATCAAAGTGATGCCGGTCAGCCCGCAGAGCGTGAGCGCGCTCAACCGCTTCCTCAGCGTGTTTGAAAGCAGCGATCAGGCAGCCAGTGCGCAGCAGGAATTAGCCAGACAGCAGACCCTGTTGGCCGATCCGGCCTATCAGGCGCGTATTGCCGGTTTGGCGCAGGTGGATAAAGGCGGAAGCCACGCGGCGATCCCAGAACTGAAAAAAGCGCTGAGCAGTACGCCGGATGACGCGCAGGTGCTGGGGGCGCTTGGCTTGGCCTACGCGCGTGCGGGTAACCGCCAGAAAGCATTGAGCCTGTTCTTGCAGGCGCAGAAAGCAGATAAAAATGGCTACGACAGCGGTAAATGGCAAAGCCTGATCCAGAGCAATCGCTATTGGCTGGCGATCGATGAGGGTGATAAAGCGCTGAAAGCCAATAATCTGCCGCTGGCGCAGCAGAAATACCAGCAGGCGCGGCAGATAGACCGTAGTGATAACAGCGCGTTGATCGGTCTTGCTGACGTTGCCGTGGCCCATAAAGATGATGCTACCGCAGAGCGATATTATCAGCAGGCGCTGCGTCTGGATCCGAGCAGCGGCAGTGCAGTACGTGGCTTGGTGAATATCTACCAGCGCCAATCTCCGCAAAAGGCGTTGGCCTATCTGAACGGCCTGCCGCGCAGGCAACAGGATAAGCTGCGCGATACGCTCAACGGCCTGCAACTGGATATGCTGAAACAGCAGGCCGACGCGTTGACGCAGCACCAGCAATGGTCGCAAGCGGTAGAGATATATCGGCAAGCCCATCAAATGGATCCAGGCGATGTCTGGCTGACCTATCACTATGCGCAGGCTTTGCGTCAGGACTGGCACCCACAGCAGGCCGATGCGCTGTTCCGCCAACTGGTGCAGCAAAAGCCTGACGATCCGCAGCAAATTTATGCCTATGCGCTGTATCTGTCAGCCAGCGATCGCGATGGTCAGGCATTGGCGCATCTGGATACGTTGCCGAAAGCGCAGTGGAACGATGATATGCGTGAGATGGCACAACGCCTACAGATGCAGGCAACGCTGGATCAGGCCGAAAAACGGCGTACCGCTGGCGATGAACCGGGGGCGATTGCCTATCTGCGCCAGCAGCCGGCGGATACGCGTATCGATCTGCTGCTTGCCGATTGGGCGTTGGCAAGAGAGGACTACGGCAAAGCGTTGGCTAATTATCAGCGGGTGCGCCTGCGCGAACCGAGTAACCCGGATGCCCGGCTGGGAGAAATTGAAGCCTACGTGGCCGAAGGCAAGCTGGCTGAGGCACATCAGCGGCTGCAAACCGCGCCACCGAAGGAGGCGTCGCTCAACGGCCAGCGTCGGCTCGCTAATGCCTGGTACGCAGTGGGTGAACCGCAGAAAGCGACCGCCATCTTCACGCAGTTGAAAACCGCCGCGGTGCGCGAACCCGTTGGCCAGGCGAAAGCGCTGGTGTACCGCGATGCCGCGCGCTTGGAGCAGGCGCAACGGCGGCCAACGGAGGCGCAGCAGGATTATCGCCAGGCAATGCTGGCCAGCGGCATGGTGCCCGCTATTTTGCTGGATAATGACAGCTATACCCGTGCGACGCGTAACAATCCGACCGATGACTGGTTGAAACGCGGTATCCGCTCCGATGCGGCCGATCTTTACCGCCAGCAGGATGTGAAGGTCACGCTGAATCATGACTATTGGGGTTCGAGCGGGACCGGCGGGATCTCCGATCTCAAGGCGCACGACACCATGTTGCAGGTGGACATGCCGCTGTCTGACGGCCGTGCTTTCTTCCGTACCGATACCGTTCAACTGAATGCGGGCAGGTTTTCTACCGATGCTCAGGGCAAGCAGTTCGAAACCTTCGGGACTTGTCATACGGTGGGTTGCAGCGGTGACGAACGGCAGAGAGCCACCGGCACCAGCGTGGCCGTGGGTTGGAAAAACGATCGTTGGGAAACCGATCTGGGTACTACACCGATGGGGTTTGACGTGGTGGATTGGGTCGGTGGTCTGGCGTACAACGGCGATTGGAACCATATCGGCTGGCGGCTGGGTGTCTCGCGTCGACCGGTTTCCAGCTCATTGCTGGCGTTTGGCGGCACACGCGATCCCAATACCGGTATCACCTGGGGCGGCGTACGCGCGACGGGTATCAGCCTCAGTGGCAGTTACGATCGTGGTGAAGCCAACGGCGTCTGGGCCGATCTCAGCGCTCATCAGCTCACCGGCCAAAACGTTGAGAATAACCAGCGCCAGCGCCTGATGGCCGGTTATTACTATAAAGTCATCAACGAGGACAACCGCCGCGCTACTATTGGCCTCAGTACCCTGCTGATGCGCTATCAGAAGGATTTGAGCGGTTATTCTCTGGGACAAGGGGGCTATTACAGCCCGCAGGAGTATGCCTCGCTGGCCATTCCGATGAGCTATCGTCAACGTACCGAGAACTGGTCCTGGGAGGTGGGGGGCTCGGTGTCGATTTCTCATTCGAAATCCAATGACCAAAAACGCTATCCGTTACAGGGGTTGATCCCTGATTCACTGCCAGACAAGTTTGACGTAGAAACGGGCAGTTCCTCCTCCGGGATCGGCTATACGCTGCGGGCGATTATCGAGCGCCGCCTCAGCTCTCATTGGACCATGGGGGCCGGGGTCGATATCCAGCAGGCCAAAGACTACACGCCAAGCCACGCTCTGATTTATCTGCGTTACTCGTTCGACGGTTGGCAAGGCGATCTCGATTTGCCACCGCAACCCCTGACGCCATACGCCGATTTCAAGTAATGAGAAATCGGTCGATTCGGGTGTCACCTACAGGTTAGTTTTGTTACCCTGTGGGCATTCCAGTTAGGAAAATACTGAAACCCGCGCTTTTCTGCCTTTAGCCAGAGGGTTGGCCAGGCAAAAATACGAAGCAATCGCGTATACTCAGACCGGTTCGAGGGGCGAGGATACTGTATCCGCCCCTTTTTATTGCAGCACGCATGAGCGGAGAGAAGGTTTGCAGGTCAGGCGTTCATTAACGATTAAGCAGATGGCAACGGTGTCCAGTGTTGCGTTGGTGACAATCTGTATCTTTATCGTGATCCAGCTATTCCATTTTGTGCAGCAGCGCAGGGATGATTACGCCCATCAGTTGGAGAGTATCGCGCACTCTGTCCGCCAACCGCTTGCCGAGGCCGTGCTGCGCATGGATGTGCCGGAAACCGAGAACGTGCTCAATTCGTTGCTGCCGGTGGGGATCCTCACGCGAGCGTACATCGTATTGCCGAATGAGTTTGAAGCCGTGCATGCCAATTTCCCGCCTGAACGGCCGGTGCCTGCGCTGCTGGAGCGTATTTTTGAGCTACCGGTGCAGATTTCCGTGCCGCTTTATTCGCTGGAGCGGGTGCCCGCCAATCCTCAGCCGCTGGCTTATCTGGTGTTACAGGCTGATTCGTTCCGCATGTACCAGTTTATTCTCAGCACGCTATCGACGATGTTGTCGACTTATCTGTTACTGGCCTTGATCCTGTCCGTCGCCATTACCTGGTGTATGAATCGGTTGCTGGTTTACCCACTGCGCGCGATGGTGCGGGAACTGGAGAATATCTCGCCGGAAGATATGCCTTATCACCAACTGATGTTGCCCGCTCAGCACCAGGATGACGAATTGGGTTTGCTGGTGCGCAATTACAACCGCAATCAGCAGATGCTGGCCAAAGCGCATACTGAAATGAGCCGCCTCAGCACCCATAACTCGATTACCGAATTGCCCAATTCGGTGTTGTTTACCGCATTGCTTGAACAGCACATGGCTTCCAGTTCGCGCCCGGCGCGTTTTAACCTGCTGGTGGTCGGGATTGAAACATTGCACGAAGTGTCCGGCGTACTCAGCCCGTCAAGACGTGAAACGCTGTTGCTGATGATGGTGAGAAAACTGCGGACCGCCATAGGCACTGACTGTGTGCTGGCGCAGTTGAGTAACGCCGAGTTTGCCATTCTGGCGAAAAATATTGAACAACCACTCCATGCCATGCAGTTGGCCAGGCGCATTATGGCGGAAATCAATCAGCCGCTGAGTTTGGAACAAATGTCGCTACGGCCCAGCGCCAACATCGGTATTGCCCATTTTCCGTTTCGTGGGGAAGGCGCAGAGCAACTGCTGCGTAGCGCCACGTCGGCCATGATGTCGGCCCATCGTGAAGGCAAGAATCAGATCCTGTTCTTTGAGCCAAGCCTGACGGAAAAAACGCAGAAAAGGCTGACGCAGGAAAGCGAGATCTTACAGGCGATTGAGCAGCGCCGGTTTACGCTGTTTCTGCAACCGCAGGTGGATATGCAAACCCAGCAGGTGCTGGGTGCCGAAGCGTTGCTGCGCTGGCAGCAGCACGATGGGAGCGTTGTGTTGCCAACGGAAGTGATCCCATCGGCGGAAGAGTTGGGCGTTATTATCCCGCTCGGCAACTGGGTGTTGGAAGAGTCCTGCCGTATTCTGGAGCAGTGGCAAGAGCAAGGTATCAGGTTGCCACTGGCGGTGAATGTTTCCGCGATTCAGGTGCAACATAAAGATTTTGTCCCACACCTGAAACAGCTGTTAGCTCAGCATCAGATCGAACCGGGCAAGCTGTTGCTGGAAATTACGGAAACCGTGCGCCTGAACGATCTTGAGCATGTGCTGGAATTGCTGCGTGAACTGCATGATTTGGGCCTGTCTATCGCGCTGGATGACTTTGGCATGGGCTATTCCAGCCTGAATTACCTGAATCATCTCAAATGCTTGCCGATAGATTTGATTAAAATCGACAAGAGCTTCATTGATGGCCTGCCGGAGGATGATGCAATCGTCCGTATCATCAGCTCCATCTCTGAGGTGCTCGACCTGCCTGTGATGGCGGAAGGTGTTGAAACCGACGTACAGCGCGATTGGCTTTTGCAGCATGGTATTCGCAATGGTCAAGGTTTTCTGTTTGCCGAGCCATTGCCCCGTGAGGCGTTTGAGGCTCAATTCTGCTCGCCTGTGTAGTCGGTTTTTTCGCCACCTTCTTTTAGGGATGCCCGTATTTTCTGGTACTTTTGTGGCGTCCGAAAATCGCGCTTCACCCCTACCCCTTTTGCGTTAGTGCAAAGAAAAACTTACGCAGCTTTCAATTTTTCAGCTTAGCTGACGCGTTTCAGCTCTTAAATTCGCATCAATAGGTGCTTTTGGGTGCAACAAATTATTTCCATGTTGTTATGTGGGTGTTATTTTCCGCGCAAGCGATAAACAGGACGGACGAGTGAATGTCCGCCTGCCGCGTTGTCTCCCCCCAAAGGATTTCATATGAAAACAACTATCTTTAAGAGCCTCTATTTTCAGGTGCTGACAGCCATTACGTTAGGTATCCTGCTTGGCCACTTTTACCCTGACATCGGTGCCCAGATGAAACCACTGGGTGATGGATTTGTTAAATTAATCAAAATGATTATCGCACCCGTGATTTTCTGTACCGTGGTGACCGGCATCGCGGGTATGGAAAGCATGAAGGCCGTTGGCCGGACCGGGGCGATTGCACTGCTGTACTTTGAAATCGTCAGTACTCTTGCGCTGCTGATCGGCTTGGTGATCGTTAACGTGGTGCAACCCGGTGCCGGGATGAACGTCGATCCTGGCACGCTGGATGCCAAAGCGGTGGCGGTGTATGCCGAACAGGCGTCGCAACAGGGGATCATTCCCTTCCTGCTGGACATTATTCCAGGCAGCGTGATTGGTGCATTTGCCAGCGGCAATATCCTGCAGGTGTTGCTGTTTGCCGTGCTGTTCGGTTTTGCCCTGCATCGCTTGGGTGAAAAAGGTCAGTTGATCTTCAACGTGATTGAGAGTTTCTCACGCGTGATCTTCGGCATTATCAACATGATCATGCGCTTGGCCCCGCTGGGCGCGTTCGGTGCCATGGCGTTCACCATCGGTAAATACGGTGTGGGTACGCTGGTGCAACTGGGCCAGTTGATCGCCTGTTTCTATATCACCTGTGTGCTGTTTGTGGTGGTGGTCCTCGGTTCGATTGCCCGTTACAACGGCTTCAACATTTTCAAATTTATCCGTTATATCAAAGAAGAACTGTTGATCGTGCTTGGTACTTCGTCTTCCGAGTCGGTGCTGCCACGCATGCTCGATAAAATGGAAAAACTGGGTTGCAAGAAGTCGGTCGTCGGCTTGGTGATTCCAACCGGCTACTCATTCAACCTTGACGGCACCTCGATCTATCTGACCATGGCAGCGGTGTTTATCGCCCAGGCAACCAACACCCACATGGACATCATGCACCAGGTGACACTGCTGGTTGTACTACTGCTGTCTTCGAAAGGGGCAGCAGGTGTTACCGGTAGCGGTTTCATCGTTCTGGCGGCAACCATCTCGGCCGTGGGCCACTTGCCGCTGGCGGGTCTGGCGCTGATCCTGGGTATCGACCGCTTTATGTCAGAAGCGCGTGCATTGACCAACCTGGTGGGTAACGGCGTTGCAACCGTGGTGGTGGCGAAGTGGTGCAACCAACTGGATGAGAAACAGCTGCGTGATACGCTGAACAATAAACCTAGCGCCCTGTCTGCCGACAAGACGCTGCCTTCTGCCTAATTTTTCCTACTGAAACATCGGCTGCACCCCGCAGCCGATGTGGTTTTTCCTCGCTTCGTAGACACTTTTCGTACTTAAAATTCTGACATCCATTATTTTTCACTCTGATGAGTGACATCCGCAAAGGCGCGCGGTCTAACAGAATGGTACACTTTCCGCTTTCCGCCCCACCGTGAAGCTCAGGGCGTTATTGTAGACTGTGCCACGTACGAATTTGGGCGCAGCCTAGTATTCCATTGGACGGAATATCCGTAATTGCATATAAAAATTGGATAGTCATTAAGTAGGGGTTCACATGCAGGGCACCAGAATTCATCTTTTAGTGGGTGGGCTACTGTTGGCTGCGGCCAGCGGCAGCGTGCAGGCTGAAGCACTACAACCGGATCCAGCTTGGCAGCAAGGGCAACTGGAGAACGGGTTTTCCTGGCAGATTCTTGATACGCCGCAGCGGCCGAGCGATCGTGTTGAACTGCGTTTGATGGTTAATACCGGATCGCTGATGGAGTCTTCCCAGCAGATCGGTTTTGCCCATCTGTTGCCGCGCATTGCGATCGCGCGCAGCGAGAGTTTTACCGACCCACAGTTACGTTCGCTGTGGCAGCAGAGCGTGGACAGCGAACGGCCATTGCCGCCTGCCATCAGCTCTTATGATTTCACTTTGTACAATTTGAGCCTGCCGAATAACCGCCCCGATCTGTTGAAAGAAGCCTTAAACTGGCTGGCTGATACTACCGGCCGGTTGGCGATTGATGAGCACACGGTGCAGGCGGTGATGAATTCCAGTGCCGACCCTATCGGCACCTTCCCGCCCGACCCTAAAGATTCTTGGTGGCGTTATCGCCTGAAAGACTCAACGTTGCTGGCGCACGATCCCGGCCAACCGATCAAGCAGCCGATCAATATTGATGAGCTGAAGAAATTTTATGGGCAGTGGTATACCCCGGACGCTATGACGTTATACGTGGTGGGGAAAGTCGACAGCCGTAGCCTGAGTGAGCAGATCAATAAAGCGTTTTCGCCGTTTAAGGGCAAGCGTGAAACGCCAGCGACCATGCCGACCTTGACGCCATTACCCCCGCAGCCGGTTAGCCTGATGAGCGATCAGGTGAAGCAAGATACGCTTTCGATCATGTGGGATTCACCGTGGCATCCGATCCGCGATTCGCAAAGCCTGAGCCGCTACTGGCGCAGCGATATCGCACGCGAAGCCTTGTTCTGGCACATCCAGCAGGTGCTGCAGAAAAGCGACCAGAAAAATATTCAGTTGGGCTTCGACTGCCGGGTGCAGTATCAGCGTGCCCAGTGTGCGATCCATCTGAACTCGCCAAATGAAAACCTGAACACCGGTTTGGCGTTTATTGCCCGCGAATTGGCCAATTTACGCAAAAACGGCTTCTCACAAGATGAGTTCAATGTGCTGTTGGCGCAGAAAAACGATCAACTGAGCAAGCTGTTTGCCACCTATGCTCGCACGGATACCGATATCCTGATGAGCCAGCGCTTGCGTTCGCAGCAGAGCGGGGTGGTGGATATTGCGCCGGAACAATACCAGAAACTGCGCCAGGCGTTTCTTTCGTCGCTGACGTTGGAAGCGCTGAATCAGGAACTGAAGTTGCAATTGTCGCAGGACGCAACGCTGGTGCTGATACAGCCGAAAGGTGAGCCGGAGATGAACATGAAACAGTTGCAGGAAATCTACAACGGTATCATGGCGCCAGCTCCGGCCGTGGTCAGCGAAGAAGCCAAACCGGCCGATGCCGCCACACCGGGAACCAGCGCACCATAAAAACAGGGGGCAGAACGCTGCCCCTGAGTTTAATTGCGATAAAGCACCTTGATGATGTGATAACCAAACTGGGTTTTCACCGGGCCGAAGGGTTTCAGCAGTGGAATGCTGAATACCGCTTTATCAAAGGCTGCCACCATGGTGCCTTTGTTGAATTCACCCAGTGAGCCACCGTTACGCTTTGATGGGCAGCTTGAGTATTTGCGTGCCAGCGTATCGAAGCTGACACCACGCTTCAGTTTGGCCAGCAACTCGTTGGCCAGCTTTTCGTTATCTACCAGTATGTGCAGGGCACAAGCCGTTTTTGCCATCATCTTGTCCGTTCAGTCATGCAGAAATTGCCGCCATTATACCTGTTAAGTCTCGCTGGCGCTTTCTGCTACAATCCTTTCCCCCACGACATAAAATCGAGCAATAAAGCGCCATGCGATTAAATCCCAGCCAACAACAAGCCGTTGAATTCGTTACCGGGCCCTGCCTGGTGCTGGCCGGTGCCGGCTCCGGCAAGACGCGTGTGATCACCAACAAAATCGCTCATCTGATCCACCAATGTGGTTATCAGGCGCGGCACATCGCTGCCGTGACCTTTACCAACAAGGCGGCGCGGGAGATGAAAGAGCGGGTGGCGCAAACCATGGGGCGTAAAGAGGCTCGCGGGCTGTTGATCTCCACCTTCCACACGTTAGGGTTGGAAGTGATCAAACGGGAATATGTGGCGCTGGGGATGAAGTCCAACTTTTCGCTGTTTGACGATCAGGATCAGTTGGCATTGCTGAAAGATCTGACTGAAAAATGGTTAGAAAACGATAAAACGCTGGTAGCTCAGCTGATTTCTACCATTTCCAACTGGAAAAATGACCTGATAGATCCTCCTCGGGCGATGGGATTAGCACGTTCCGAGCGCGATAAGCTGTTTGCTCACTGTTATGGGCTGTACGATGCCCATATGAAAGCCTGTAACGTGCTGGATTTTGATGACTTAATCCTGTTGCCAACGTTGCTGTTGCAACGCAATGAAGAGGTGCGTGAACGCTGGCAGAACCGTATTCGCTATTTGCTGGTGGATGAATATCAGGACACCAACACCAGCCAATACGAACTGGTCAAACTGCTGGTCGGCAATCGTGCGCGTTTTACGGTGGTGGGTGATGACGATCAGTCGATTTACTCCTGGCGTGGGGCGCGCCCGCAGAATTTGGTGCTGTTGAAGGAGGATTTCCCCCACTTGCAGGTGATCAAATTGGAACAGAACTATCGCTCCAGCGAACGAATCCTCAAAGCGGCCAATATTCTGATTGCCAACAACCCACACGTGTTTGAAAAACGGCTGTTTTCCGAGCTGGGTTATGGCGAAGAACTGAAGGTGATTACCGCCAACAATGAAGATCATGAGGCTGAACGGGTGGTCGGTGAACTGATCGCTCACCATTTCGTGAAAAAAACCCATTACGGTGATTATGCGATCCTCTATCGCGGTAACCATCAGTCGCGGCTGTTTGAAAAAATGCTGATGCAGAACCGTATTCCGTACAAAATTTCTGGCGGAACCTCGTTTTTCTCACGGCCGGAAATCAAGGATTTGTTGGCTTACCTGCGCGTGCTGACCAACCCGGATGATGACAGCGCTTTCTTGCGCATCGTCAATACCCCGAGGCGCGAGATCGGCCCCGCCACTTTGCAGAAGCTAGGTGAATGGGCCAATCAGCGCAACAAGAGCCTGTTTCGCGCCAGTTTCGATCTCGGCTTGGGCCAGCATCTCACCGGCCGTGGTTTGGAGTCGTTGCAACGTTTCACACACTGGATGGAAGGGATTGCCCAGCTAGTGGAGCGTGAACCCGTGGCGGCAGTGCGCGATCTGATCCACGGTATCGACTATGAAAGCTGGTTGTTTGAGACTTCCCCGAGCCCGAAAGCGGCCGAAATGCGCATGAAGAACGTCAACACGCTGTTTGGCTGGATGACCGAGATGCTGGAAGGCAGCGAGCTGGATGAGGCCATGACGCTGACGCAGGTAGTCACCCGCTTTACCCTGCGCGATATGATGGAGCGCGGTGAAAGCGATGAAGAGTCGGATCAGGTGCAGTTGATGACGCTGCATGCTTCTAAAGGATTGGAGTTCCCCTATGTGTTCCTGGTGGGGATGGAAGAGGGTTTATTGCCGCATCAGAGCAGTATTGATGAGGATAATGTTGACGAGGAGCGGCGTTTGGCCTATGTGGGGATCACGCGCGCCCAAAAAGAGCTGATTTTCACGCTGTGCCGCGAACGCCGCCAATACGGTGAACTGGTGCGCCCTGAACCGAGCCGTTTCCTGCTGGAATTGCCGCAGGATGATCTCGCCTGGGAGACGGAGCGCAAGGTGATCAGCCCGCAAGAGCGGATGGAGAAAGGGCAGAGCCATCTGGCCAGTGTGAAAGCGATGCTGGCGAAAGCCAAAGGCGGGAATTAGAAAGAGAGGGCGCTGCCAGCGCCCCCTGATCACATCAGTGTTGTTCATCCACGAACAATGGCCAGTGGACATAGCTCTGCCAATGGCTCTCTTGCTCCAGCGTTTCGGCTCGCAGCGGGTGCTGTTCCAGCCAGCCGGGCGGGAGGATCACGTGCAGCTCTTCATCGTTGGCGCGCAGGCGCACCGCAGGCAGGGTATCGTCCCGGCGACGACTGGCAAAGATAATGGCTAAACGTAGAATACGGCACAAACGCTGCGCCATACGCGGCAGCACGGCGTTTTGCTGGCTCAGCAGCGGTAAATCAATGGTATTGCTCTGGTTTTGCAGCAGGGTGGCTAACAGTTTCTTCTGCGCTGGCGTAAAGCCGGGTAAATCCAGATTACGGATCAGATAGGCGGCGTGCTGCGGTGCCTGCTTGAAGTCAACGCTGAGGCCGATTTCGTGGATCAGGCAGGCCGCATGCAGCAGCTCACGACAGCGCGCATCCAGTTGCCATTCGTTGGCGATCTGCAAAGAAAAATTCGCCGCAAGCTGGCTGACACGTTCAGCCTGTTCGATATCCAGCAGATAACGGCGTTGCAGATTACGTAGGGTACGGCTACGGATATCCTGTTCGACCGGCAAATGCAGCATGCCATACACCAACCCTTCGCGCAGCGCGCCACCGGCCAGTGTCATACATTCGATGTTCAATTCCTGAAAAATCGCCAACAGGATCGACAAGCCACTGGGGAATACCAGTGCGCGTTCCAGCGTCAGGCCTTCGATTTCCAGCTCTTCCAGCTTGCCACACTGAATAGCTCGCTGTTTCAGTTGGCGCAGTTTAGGCAGCGTAATACGCTCATCCATCCCCTGAGCCACCATGATTTCTTGCAGTGCTTGTACCGTGCCGGAGGCACCGACGCAAATCTGCCAACCGTGTTGACGCAGTTGTGGCGCAATTGGACGGACCATTTCGCGCGCAGCCTGCTCGGCCGCGTCAAAGTTTTCCTGCCCCAGATTGCGATCGCTGAAAAAACGCTCCAGCCAGGTGACGCAGCCCATCGACAGACTGTAAAGCTGTGCGGCTTGCGCCCCGGTACCAGTGACCAGTTCCGTGCTGCCTCCGCCGATATCCACGACCAGGCGTTGGTCCGGGCCACCGGTGGTGTGCGCGACGCCGTGATAAATCAGGCGGGCTTCTTCTTCGCCGCTGATCACTTGAACAGGGCAACCGAGGATCTCTTCGGCGGTTTGCAGAAACTCATCCGCATTGTTTGCCAGGCGCAAGGTTGCGGTAGCCACTACGCGGATTTGTTCGCATGGAATATCCTGCAAACGCTCTGAAAATAACTTCAGGCATTGCCAACCACGCTGCATAGCCTCATGCGACAGGTGATTATGCTGATCCAGCCCGGCGGCCAGACGCACTTTGCGCTTGATGCGGGCCAAAGTCTGAATGCTGCCAGCCACCTCGCGAACCACCAACATATGGAAGCTGTTGGAACCCAGATCGATGGCGGCGTAAAGGGTGTTGGAACTGAGCATAATTATTCACTTAGCCTGGCAAGTTGCAACGCTGTAGACCTACCCCAAACACTTACCGGTGTAAGCTCTTGGGGATTCACATTCTCGCCGCCTGGTTGCAACTTGAAATTCATTAGGAATATCAGCCTGGACGCCTACGGTTGTTACGCGGTGCACTGCCACCACGACGTGGCGCTGAGTTACGGCGCGGGCCGTTGCTACCACGTGGGCGCACCAGGCGTTTTGGCGCCGGCAAATCCGTCAGTAGCGCATCGCTGTTGTATTTACTCACTGGGATGCTGTGGCCGGTATAGGTCTCGATCGCCGGCAGGTTCAACGCGTATTCTTCACAGGCCAGGCTGATGGAGTGACCGCTTTCGCCCGCGCGGCCGGTGCGGCCAATACGGTGTACGTAGTCTTCACAGTCATCAGGCAGATCGTAGTTGAAAACGTGGGTCACCAGTGGGATATGCAGGCCGCGTGCGGCAACGTCGGTGGCGACCAGAATGTCCAGGCTGCCCTTGGTGAAGTCATCCAGAATCCGCAGGCGTTTCTTCTGTGCGACATCGCCGGTCAGCAGGCCCACACGGTGACCATCGGCAGCCAAGTGGCCCCAGATGTCTTCACAGCGGTGCTTGGTGTTAGCGAAAATAATGCAGCGATCTGGCCACTCTTCCTCGATCAGAGTCTGCAACAGACGCATTTTTTCTTCGTTGGAAGGGTAGAAGAGTTCTTCCTGGATCCGATGGCCGGTTTTCTGTTCCGGTTCAACTTCTACATATTCCGCATTGTTCATCTGCTCGAAGGCCAGTTCGCGAACGCGATAGGACAGCGTGGCAGAGAACAGCATATTCAGGCGCTTATCAACCGCAGGCATGCGGCGGAACAGCCAGCGGATGTCTTTGATAAAGCCCAGATCGTACATACGGTCAGCTTCATCCAGCACCACCACTTGGATTGCACCCAGATCGATATAGTTCTGTTTAGCGTAATCGATTAAACGGCCAGTCGTCCCGACCAGGATATCCACACCGCTTTCCAGCACTTTAAGCTGTTTGTCGTAGCCGTCGCCGCCATAGGCCAGGCCCAGTTTCAAACCGGTAGACTGTGAAAGGGCTTCGGCATCGGAATGGATCTGTACGGCCAGTTCACGCGTTGGCGCCATGATCAAGGCGCGCGGCTGGTTGGTCTGGCGACCTTCTTTCGCCGGGTGGGACAGCAAATAGTGAAAAGTAGACGCTAAAAATGCCAGCGTCTTTCCGGTACCGGTTTGCGCCTGACCTGCAACGTCACGCCCAGAGAGCGTGAGCGGCAATGCTAACGCCTGGATGGGCGTGCAATGATGAAACCCTTTTTTCTCAAGGGCTTCAAGGACTAACGGGTGCAGGGCGAAGTCGGAAAACTTCTGTTCGGTCAAGTGTGTTTTGCTCATAGTATGGTAGAATATCAGCTAACTATTGCTTTACGAAAGCACATCCGTTGAAATAAACGCGGTGAAATAAAATCACCTTGGGTTGGTGAATACAACGCCAACGCCTACAAGGTAGACCTAATCCTGTGGAGTAGAACATGAGCGATAAAATTATTCACCTGACTGACGACAGCTTCGATACCGATGTGCTGAAAGCCGAAGGGCCAATCCTGGTCGATTTCTGGGCTGAATGGTGTGGTCCGTGCAAGATGATTGCTCCGATCCTGGATGAGATTGCCGAAGAGTTTGAAGGCAAGCTGACCATCACCAAGCTGAACATCGACCAGAACCCGGCTACCGCACCGAAATACGGTATCCGTGGTATCCCTACGCTGTTGCTGTTCAAGAACGGTGAAGTGGCAGCAACCAAAGTGGGCGCATTGTCCAAAGGCCAGCTCAAAGATTTCCTGAACGCGAATCTGTAATCGGGCGGGAAGCCCCGTGACGGGCGTCTGGATGTGGGTATTTAATTCACCGCTAGACGCCTGCCAAGAAGCGTGCTAAGTTTAACCACACTGCATATAGAACTTGCCCTAAGTAATAAATCTAAAGAGTTTGAATCTAAGCTTTACTCTGTGTTGAACCATCGGCGCCGCCATTGAATATGAACTCAGCCCGTGTTTCGACAATCAAACGGTTTTGCAAAAATCAGTTTTAAGGCACCTTCGATCTTAGACCGTTAACGCATGCGTCCAATGTAAGCCATTTCTTACCGTGACAGCTCAGCGGCTCGGCGATCGAACGTCCAGTAAACAGGCACGCATCTCGCTGCCATACCATTCACGATATTAGTTCGAGACATACCCCGAGTTTAAGAACCCACCACTATGAATCTTACCGAATTAAAGAATACGCCGGTTTCTGAGCTGATTACTCTCGGCGAAAATATGGGGCTGGAAAACCTGGCCCGCCTGCGCAAACAGGACATTATCTTCTCAATACTTAAGCAACATGCGAAAAGCGGAGAAGATATCTTCGGCGACGGCGTGTTGGAGATATTGCAGGATGGATTTGGTTTCCTCCGCTCTGGAGACAGTTCCTACCTCGCCGGTCCTGATGATATCTACGTTTCCCCCAGCCAAATTCGCCGCTTCAACCTCCGCACAGGTGATACCATTTCCGGTAAGATTCGTCCGCCAAAAGAAGGCGAGCGTTATTTTGCTCTGTTGAAAGTCAACGAAGTTAACTACGACAAACCGGAAAACGCCCGTAACAAGATCCTGTTCGAAAACCTGACGCCTCTGCACGCCAATTCCCGTCTGCGGATGGAGCGCGGTAATGGTTCAACAGAAGATCTGACGGCTCGCGTACTGGATCTGGCCGCGCCGATTGGCCGTGGTCAACGTGGTCTGATCGTGGCACCGCCGAAGGCCGGTAAGACCATGCTGCTGCAAAATATTGCACAAAGCATTGCTTACAACCATCCAGACTGCGTGCTGATGGTGTTGCTGATCGACGAACGTCCGGAAGAAGTGACCGAGATGCAGCGTTTGGTAAAAGGCGAAGTTATCGCTTCTACCTTCGATGAGCCCGCCTCCCGCCACGTGCAGGTTGCAGAAATGGTGATCGAAAAGGCCAAACGCCTGGTCGAACACAAAAAAGACGTTATCATCCTGCTGGATTCGATCACCCGTCTGGCGCGTGCCTACAACACCGTGGTACCTGCTTCTGGCAAAGTGCTGACCGGTGGTGTGGATGCCAACGCCCTGCATCGTCCGAAGCGTTTCTTCGGTGCGGCACGTAACGTTGAGGAAGGCGGTAGCCTGACCATCATCGCTACCGCGCTGGTGGATACCGGTTCGAAGATGGACGAAGTGATTTACGAAGAGTTTAAAGGTACCGGTAACATGGAATTGCACTTGGCGCGTAAAATCGCCGAGAAGCGTGTGTTCCCTGCTATCGATTACAACCGCTCCGGTACCCGTAAAGAAGAGTTGCTCACCACATCTGAAGAACTGCAGAAAATGTGGATCCTGCGCAAGATTATTCACCCAATGGGCGAGATCGACGCAATGGAATTCCTCATTAATAAGTTGGCAATGACCAAAACCAATGATGAATTCTTCGACATGATGAAGCGCTCATAATTCAGTAAAAAATATTCGAGGAACGCCACGCCTAGTCGTGGCGTTTTTCGCTTTTGGCGGATACGATAAGTGGCAGTGAAAAGAACGTAAGTGTTTCTTACGGCTTACTGAGAATTTATCTTATTTACACCTGTTTTTGACGTTAATACGTTGAAGTAAGAAATGACTTGGGCATGGATGAATGGATATGCCTGTTGTCATAAGAAATGACTGAAAGGTCGCTTTGCATATGGTGCGTTTTTTTACCCATGTTAAGCTGCCTCATCTTCTTCAGAGATTTGTTAACTGTGAACTTACTCACTATGAGTACTGAAATTCTTTTTGTTTTCCTGTTCTCTCTGGCTTTTTTATTTGTTGCCCGCAAGGTAGCAAAACGGATAGGTTTGGTTGATAAACCTAATTATCGCAAACGTCATCAGGGCTTGATCCCGCTTGTTGGCGGCATTTCTGTTTATGCAGGTCTCTGCTTTGCTTTCCTGATTTCTGACCAAACGATTGCCCACGGTAAACTTTATCTCGCTTGTGCGGGAGTATTAGTGTTTGTCGGTGCTTTGGACGATCGTTTTGATATCAGCGTTAAAATACGTGCCACTGTTCAGGCCTTGGTGGGCATTGCCATGATGGTGTTTGCTGGCCTCTACCTGCGCAGCTTTGGCTATGTGTTCGGTGGTTGGGAAATGCTGTTGGGGCCGTTTGGCTATCTGGTTACCCTGTTTGCTGTCTGGGCGGCGATCAATGCTTTCAACATGGTCGATGGTATTGACGGGTTGCTGGGGGGGCTCTCCTGCGTGTCATTTGGCGCGCTAGGAGCACTGTTATATATGAGCGGCCACTCTGCGCTCGCTTTCTGGTGCTTTGCCATGCTGGCAGCTATCGTCCCTTACATTTTGCTTAACCTCGGCATACTGGGCCGACGGTACAAGGTCTTTATGGGGGATGCGGGCAGTACGCTGATTGGTTTTACGGCTATCTGGATATTGTTGCAAAGCTCCCAAGGGCCGAGTCATCCCATCAAACCGGTTACTGCGCTGTGGATTATCGCTATTCCGTTGATGGATATGATAGCGATCATGTATCGTCGTCTGCGTAAGGGCATGAGTCCGTTCTCTCCCGATCGCCAGCACATCCATCATCTGATTATGCGAGCAGGTTTTACGCCACGTCAGGCGTTTGTGCTGATTACGCTGGCTGCTGCGATTCTGGCGGCGATTGGCGTGCTTGGCGAACGTCTGACCTTCATCCCTGAATGGGCAATGTTGGCACTGTTCTTGCTTGCTTTTTTCTTCTATGGCTATTGCATCAAACGTGCATGGCGTGTCGCGCGTTATATCAAACGAATGAAACGCCGTATTCGACATGCAACGAACAATAAGCAAATACCTTAACCTGAGGCTTTTGGGCAGAGATGACTCCAGAAACAACGTCTGAAAAAAATACCCCGGTGGTCGATAATGAACTCGATATCCGCGGTCTATGCTGTGCGCTGTGGCGCGGTAAAAAGTGGATTATCGGTTTTGCGGTGCTGTTTGCCGTTATCGCACTGATCGTCTCCTATCTGGTCAAACAGGAATGGAGCGCGACGGCGATCACCGACAAGCCAACGGTTAACGCGTTGGGGGGATATTATTCGCAACAGCAGTTCCTGCGTAACCTCGATATGCGCACCGTGCCAGCAGTGGCGGGCGATAGGCCAGGGATTGCCGATGAAGCCTATAATGAATTCATCATGCAGTTGGCGGCCTATGACACGCGCCGTGATTTCTGGCTGCAAAGTGACTACTACAAACAGCGACAGGAAGGGGATGCGCGGGCTGATGCGGCATTGCTCGACGATCTGATTAACAATATTCTGTTTACCCCACGTGACGACAAGAAAGTGCTGAACGACGGCGTGAAGCTGACGGCAGAAACGGCACCGGATTCCAACCGCTTGCTGCGTCAGTATGTTGCGTTCGCCAGCCATCGGGCCGCACAGCATCTGAATGAAGAAATTCAGGGTGCATGGGCGGCGCGTACCACGTCGATGAAAGCGCAGGTCAAACGTCAGGAAGCGGTCGCAGATGCGGTTTACCAGCGTGAGCTAAAAACCGTTCAGCAGGCATTGAAAATTGCTGAGCAGCAGGGAATTAGCCGCAGCCAGACCGATACACCCGCAGAACAATTACCGGACTCCGATTTGTTCCTGTTGGGCAAGCCGATGCTTCAGGCTCGTCTGGAAGGGCTACAGGCTTCTGGTCCAACGTACGATCTGGATTACGATCAGAACCGCGCCATGCTGGCAACGTTGAACGTTGGCCCGACGCTGGATGCCAAGTTCCAGACCTATCGCTATCTGCGCACGCCGGAAGAACCGGTAAAACGTGATAGCCCGCGCCGCGTATTTTGGCTGATTATGTGGGGTGCAATTGGTGCCCTGGTTGGCGCTGGCGTTGCTTTGGCGCGTCGGCCACGTAATTAAAAAAGACCATTATTTCGCTGATGGGTGCTTTAGCGCCCAGTTTGCAGGTTCGCCTGCGGTTCACCGACCAAAAGAGATTCGCTGTGAAAGTGTTGACTGTTTTTGGCACCAGGCCGGAAGCCATCAAAATGGCTCCCTTGGTACATGCTCTGGCTCAGGATGCAGCCTTTGAATCAAGAGTCTGCGTTACGGCACAGCATCGTGAGATGTTGGATCAGGTATTGCGTCTGTTTGAAATAGTACCGGACTACGATCTGAATATCATGAAACCTGGTCAGGGGCTGAGTGAAATCACCTGCCGCATTCTGGAAGGGTTGAAAGGTGTTCTGGAAGATTTCAAACCCGATGTGGTGCTGGTTCACGGTGATACCACTACCACCATGGCGACCAGCCTGGCAGCGTTTTATCAGCGTATTCCTGTTGGGCATGTGGAAGCCGGTCTGCGTACCGGTGATCTTTATTCTCCATGGCCTGAAGAGGCAAATCGTAAGCTGACTGGTCATCTGGCGATGTACCATTTTGCGCCGACCGAAAATTCACGCTCGAATCTGTTGCGGGAATCGCTGCGTGATGACCATATTTTTGTCACGGGCAATACGGTGATTGATGCGTTGCTATGGGTTCGCGATCGTGTCCTGGGTGACGAAGTATTACGTAATAGTCTTGATCAGCGTTATCCCTTCCTGGATGCCAACAAGAAGTTGATCCTGGTGACTGGCCACCGTCGCGAAAGTTTCGGCGGTGGATTCGAGCGCATATGCAGCGCTCTGGCAGAAATTGCCCGCCAGCATCCAGAAGTTCAGGTGGTTTACCCTGTACACCTTAATCCTAATGTCAGCGAGCCGGTCAACCGGATCCTGAAAGGCATCGACAACATTGTGCTGATCGATCCGCAGGATTACCTGCCCTTTGTTTATCTGATGACCCACTCTTATATGATTCTGACCGACTCTGGCGGCATTCAGGAAGAGGCACCGTCGCTGGGTAAACCGGTGTTAGTGATGCGTGATACCACCGAGCGGCCGGAAGCCGTCGATGCCGGAACGGTACGTTTGGTGGGGACGGATGTAACAAGAATTGTCGATGAAGTGACCCGGTTGTTGACGGATGAAAATGAATATCACGCCATGAGCCGGGCGCATAACCCCTACGGTGACGGGCATGCCTGCCAGCGTATCCTCGAAGCTTTAAAGAATCATCAGGTGACACTATGAGTTTTAACACTATTTCAGTTATTGGCCTGGGTTACATCGGTCTGCCAACGGCGGCGGCGTTTGCTTCCCGCAAGAAAAAAGTGGTTGGTGTAGATGTTAATCAGCATGCGGTGGACACCATCAATCGTGGTGCGATTCATATTGTGGAACCCGATCTGGACCGAGTAGTGAAGGAAGCGGTTGACGGGGGATTCCTGCAGGCGGTGACCAAACCGCTGGCGGCAGACGCTTTCCTGATTGCGGTACCCACTCCGTTCAAAGGGGATCACGAGCCCGATCTGGCCTATGTTGAAGCGGCGGCCAAGTCATTGGCACCGGTACTGAAAAAAGGCGATCTGGTGATTCTGGAGTCTACCTCACCGGTGGGTGCGACTGAACAAATGGCGCAGTGGTTGGCCGAAGCGCGCAGCGATCTCAGCTTCCCACAGGATGCTGGTGAGCAGGCTGACGTTAATATCGCCTATTGCCCTGAGCGTGTATTACCGGGCCAGGTGATGGTTGAACTGATCCAGAACGACCGTGTTATCGGTGGTATGACACCTAAATGTTCCGCGCGCGCCAGCGCACTGTATAAGATTTTCCTTGAAGGTGAATGCGTTATCACCAACTCGCGCACCGCCGAGATGTGCAAATTGACGGAAAACAGCTTCCGTGATGTCAACATCGCGTTTGCTAACGAGCTGTCGCTGATTTGTGCCGATCAAGGAATCAATGTGTGGGAACTGATCCGCCTGGCTAATCGCCATCCGCGCGTCAATATCTTGCAGCCGGGCCCTGGCGTCGGTGGGCACTGTATCGCCGTTGACCCATGGTTCATTGTGGCGCAAAACCCGCAGCAGGCACGCCTGATCCACACCGCGCGTCTGGTTAACGATGGCAAACCGCTATGGGTGGTTGAACGCGTTAAAGCGGCAGTGGCCGACTGTCTCGCAGCAACCAACAAGCGTGCTTCCGAGGTGAAAATTGCCTGTTTTGGCCTAGCGTTCAAGCCCAATATTGACGATCTGCGTGAAAGCCCGGCGGTGGAAGTGGCACACCTGATTGCGGATTGGCACGTAGGTGAAACTCTGGCAGTGGAACCGAACGTTGAGCAATTACCGAAGTCCTTGGCTGGCCACGTGACGTTGAAAGATGTTGCCAGTGCGCTGCAACAGGCTGACGTGATCGTGATGCTGGTCGATCACAAAGAGTTCAAGGCGATTAAGCCGGAAGAGATTAAGCAATCCTGGATTGTTGACACCAAAGGGGTCTGGCGTTGAAACGTATTTTAGTCACCGGCGGTGCCGGTTTTATCGGTTCTGCCGTGGTGCGGCACATCATCAGCAGCACTGCCGATAGCGTGGTAGTGGTGGATAAGCTGACCTATGCGGGCAATCTGGAGTCGTTGGCTGGGGTGGCTGATAACGCGCGTTATGCTTTCGAACAGGTCGACATCTGCGATCGCGCCGCGCTGGATCGGGTATTTGCCCAGTATCAGCCTGATTTTGTGATGCATCTGGCGGCAGAAAGCCACGTTGATCGCTCCATTGACGGTCCGGCGGCGTTTATTGAAACCAACGTGGTGGGAACCTATACCATGCTGGAAGCGGCTCGCCATTACTGGCAGGCACTGGCAGAAGATAAAAAGCAGGGCTTCCGCTTCCACCATATCTCTACCGATGAAGTGTACGGCGATCTGCACGGTACTGACGACCTGTTTACCGAAACTACGCCTTACGCACCCAGCAGCCCGTATTCAGCCTCCAAGGCATCGAGCGATCATCTGGTGCGTGCCTGGTTGCGCACCTACGGGTTCCCAACCGTGGTGACCAACTGCTCTAACAATTACGGCCCTTATCACTTCCCAGAGAAACTGATCCCATTGGTGATCCTGAACGCGATTTCTGGCAAACCGTTACCGGTTTACGGCAATGGCGCACAGGTGCGTGACTGGCTGTATGTGGAAGATCATGCACGCGCGTTGTATCAGGTGGTGACCGAAGGTGTGGTGGGCGAAACCTATAACATCGGTGGGCACAACGAGCGCAAGAATATTGAAGTAGTGCATACCATTTGCGAACTGCTGGAAGAACTGGCACCGAACAAGCCGCAAGGTGTAGCGAACTACCGCGACCTGATCACCTATGTTAAAGATCGTCCCGGCCACGATATGCGTTATGCCATCGATGCGGGGAAAATCGAGCGTGAACTGGGTTGGCTCCCGCAGGAAACCTTTGAAAGCGGCATCCGCAAAACAGTTTCCTGGTACCTGAACAATGAAACCTGGTGGCGCCGTGTCCAAGATGGTTCCTATGCGGGTGAACGTTTAGGGTTAAGTTAATACCCTCTAGATGAACGCGCGGTGTTGAATAGGCGCCGCGTTGTTACTGTAAGTTCAGGAGTTATTATGAAAGGCATTATTCTTGCCGGTGGTTCAGGGACGCGTTTGCACCCGATTACTCGTGGTGTTTCTAAGCAACTGCTCCCTATCTATGATAAGCCGATGATCTACTACCCGCTCTCGGTGCTGATGTTGGCCGGGATCCGCGACGTTTTGATTATCTCTACGCCGGAAGATCTGCCATCGTTCCGCCGTTTGCTCGGCAGCGGTGAAGAGTTTGGGATCAACCTCAGCTATGCGGAACAGCCGAGTCCAGACGGCCTGGCGCAGGCATTTCTGATCGGTGAAGAATTTATTGCCGGTGAGCCGACCTGCCTGGTGCTGGGCGATAATATCTATTTCGGTCAGAGCTTTAGCCCGAAACTGAAAAATGTGGTAGCGGGCTTGCAGGGCGCGACAGTATTCGGTTATCAGGTAATGGATCCAGAGCGTTTCGGCGTTGTGGAGTTCGACGATAACTTCCGTGCGTTGTCGATCGAAGAAAAGCCAGCCAAGCCGAAGTCCAATTGGGCGGTTACGGGGCTCTATTTTTACGACAACCAGGTAGTGGATTTTGCCAAGCAGGTGAAACCATCGCCACGTGGTGAGCTGGAAATCACCAGTATCAACCAGATGTATCTGGAACGCGGCGAATTGAGCGTTGAGTTGCTGGGCCGTGGCTTTGCCTGGCTTGATACCGGTACTCACGACAGCCTGATTGAGGCCAGTACCTTTGTGCAGACGGTGGAAAAACGCCAAGGGTTCAAGATTGCCTGTTTGGAAGAAATCGCCTGGCGTAACGGTTGGCTGGACGATGAAGGCGTAAGACGTGCCGCTCTGGCGCTGGCTAAAACTGGCTACGGCAAATATTTACTGGATTTATTGCATGTCCGCCCGCGCCAATATTGAGCCTTTGGGCTGGGAAAGCGAATTTTTCCATATTTCCAGCGCCAAGCTGCATTTTGACGATGCCGCACCACGGCTCAGTGATGCGGAATTAGATGCTTTTGCGCTGGTGCAGGCCAAAATACCGGCACAACGCCTTGATTTAGCAGATGCATTGACTGAGCATGGTTTTCGGCTGGTAGAAGGCGAAGTTGATTTAGCACTGGTGGTTGGCACGGAAAATGCTTCATTATCGGCGGTGCGCACGGCTGTTCCTGAGGATATCCCGGTATTGCGGGCGGCAGCGGCCAGCGTATTTGCCGCCAGTCGTTTTCGCGCTCCTTGGTATGGGCAGCAGGACAGCGGGCGATTTTACGCCACCTGGATTGAAAAAGCGGTACTGGGGACCTTCGATCATCAGTGTTTATTAGTGCTGGGAAGCGATGGGCAGCCAGAAGGTTTTGTCAGCCTGCGTGATATCGGCCAGCAAGAAGCCCGAATTGGTCTGCTGGCCATTTTCCCAGGTGCGCAAGGAAAGGGTGCCGGTTCACGGCTGATGGCTGCCGCGATCGCCTGGTGTCAGCAGCGCGAGCTGCAACGCCTGTGGGTTGCGACCCAGATGAGTAATATTGCCGCGTTACGGCTCTATCAACGGCACGGTGCCATCATAGAAAGCACCGCGTATTGGTTCTACAGAGGTTTACATGATTCCATTTAACGCACCACCGGTTGTTGGCACCGAGCTCGATTATATGCAGGCTGCAATGAGCAGCGGTAAACTCTGTGGTGACGGCGGCTTTACGCGCCGCTGCCAGCAATGGATGGAGCAGCATTTCGGCAGCCCGAAAGTGCTGCTGACGCCTTCTTGCACCGCTTCACTGGAAATGGCCGCCATCCTGCTGGATATCCAGCCGGGTGATGAAGTGATCATGCCGAGCTTCACCTTCGTTTCTACTGCGAACGCCTTTGTGCTGCGTGGCGCGGTGGTGGTGTTTGTTGACGTGCGTCCAGACACCATGAATATCGATGAAACCAAAATCGAAGCCGCGATTACCGAGAAAACCCGCGCTATCGTGCCAGTGCACTATGCCGGCGTGGCCTGCGAGATGGACACCATCATGGCGCTGGCAAAGAAACACAACCTGTTCGTGGTTGAAGATGCCGCGCAGGGCGTTATGTCGACTTACAAAGGCAAAGCGTTGGGGACTATCGGCCACATCGGTTGCTTCAGTTTCCATGAAACCAAAAACTACACCGCTGGCGGTGAGGGCGGCGCAACGCTGATTAACGATCCTACGCTGATCGACCGTGCGGAAGTGATTCGCGAGAAGGGCACCAACCGCAGCCAGTTCTTCCGCGGTCAGGTTGATAAATACACCTGGCGCGATATTGGCTCCAGCTATCTGATGTCTGACCTACAGGCGGCTTATCTGTGGGCGCAATTGGAAGCCGCAGAAGAGATTAATCAGCGTCGTCTGAAACTGTGGCAGAACTATTACGATGCGTTCAAGCCGCTGGCGGATGCGGGCCGTATCGATTTACCGGTGATCCCTGAGGGTTGTGTACACAATGCTCATATGTTCTACGTCAAACTCAAGGACGTTCAGGATCGCACGGCGTTTATCGATTACCTGAAGGAAGCCGAGATCATGACGGTATTCCATTACATCCCACTGCACGCCTGCCCGGCGGGTGAGAAGTTTGGCCGTTTTGCCGGTGAAGACCGTTTTACCAGCAAGGAAAGTGAGCGTCTGGTGCGCCTGCCGCTGTTCTACAACATGTCCGATGTCAATCAGCGTACGGTGATCACGACTATCTTGAGCTTCTTGGCCTGATATGTCGCTGGCAAAAGCATCGATTTGGACCGCCGGTTCCACGCTGATAAAAATTGGCGTGGGGCTGTTGGTAGTCAAAATGCTGGCGGTGGCTTTTGGCCCCAGCGGTGTCGGGCAAGCGGGTAATTTCCGCCAATTGATTACCGTGCTGGGCGTGCTGTCCGGTGCCGGGATTTTTAACGGCATCACCAAATATGTGGCGGAATATCATCAGGATCCACAGCGGCTGCGCATGGCGGTGGGTACCGCCTCCAGCATTGTGCTGGGTTTTTCGACCCTATTGGCGTTGGTATTCCTGTTTGCCGCCGAGCCGATTAGCCGTGGGCTGTTCGGCCATGCCGACTATGTGAACGTAGTACGAGCATTAGCGTTTATCCAAATGGGTATTGCTTACGCCAACCTGTTTTTGGCCATTCTGAAAGGCTACCGCGATGCCATGGGCAACGCGGTGGCGGTGATCGCCGGTAGCCTGATCGGTGTGGTGGCTTTTACCTTGTGCTTTAAGCTGGGCGGCTATGAAGGCGCGTTGGCCGGTTTGGCTCTGGTTCCTGCGCTGGTGGTGCTGCCTGCCGGTTTCCTGCTGTGGCGGCGCAAGACGCTGCCGTTACGCTATCTGGCGCTGGCGTGGGATAAGGCGCTGGCTAGCCATCTTGGCAAGTTCACCATCATGGCCCTGATCACCTCTGTGACTCTGCCGGTCGCCTATGTGATGATGCGTAACCTGCTGGCAGCGCATTACAGCTGGGACGAAGTGGGTATCTGGCAAGGGGTAAGCAGTATCTCCGATGCTTATCTGCAGTTTATTACCGCATCGTTTACCGTTTACCTGCTGCCAACGCTATCGCGCCTGAAGGAAAAAAGTGCCATTGCGCAAGAAATTGTGCGGTCGCTGAAATTTGTCTTACCCGCGGTGGCCACCGCCAGCTTGGCCGTGTGGTTGCTGCGTGATTTCGCAATCTGGCTGCTGTTCTCCGAAAAATTTGTTGCGATGCGCGATCTGTTTGCCTGGCAACTGGTCGGTGATGTGCTGAAAGTCGGCTCTTACGTTTTCGGTTATCTGGTGATCGCCAAAGCATCTCTGCGTTTTTATATTCTGACGGAAGTCAGCCAGTTTGCCTTGCTGACGCTGTTCTCGCACTGGCTTATCCCGCAGCATGGAGCGCTGGGTGCGGCACAGGCCTATATGGCAACCTACATCGTGTATTTCGCGCTCTGTAGCTGCGTATTTATCCTCTATCGTAGACGAGTATGATCACACTGATTCACGTACTGGGATCTGATATCCCGCATCATAATCATACGGTGCTGCGCTTCTTTAATGACGTGCTGGCTGAGCGCTTACCCTCTGAACAGGTCGGCCATTTTATGGTGGCCGCCAAGGATGCTGCGGCGTTGGGCTCGTTTCCCGCACTGAAGGTGGAAACCTTTCCGGGTAAGAAAAGCCTGGCGGAGGCGGTGATTGCTCGCGCTCAGGCCGACCGCCAGACTCGTTTTTTCCTGCACGGCCAGTTTAATGCGGCGCTGTGGCTGGCGTTGCTGAGCGGTAAAATCAAAGCCCATCAGGTGAGTTGGCATATCTGGGGGGCCGATCTATATGAGAATGCGACCAGTTGGAAGTTCCGGCTGTTCTACATCCTGCGCCGCATTGCGCAGGGGCGGGTCAGCCATGTGTTTGCTACGCGTGGCGATCTGATCCACTACCAGCAGCGCCATGCGCGCGTTCCGGCTTCATTGCTGTACTTTCCGACGCGCATGGATCCTCAGCTCACCGGCATCGAAGTGCAAAAAAACAGCGCTGGGCCGTTGACCATTCTGCTGGGGAACTCGGGTGATCGTACTAATCGCCATATAGAGGCGCTGAAGGCGATTCATCAGCAGTTTGGTAGCGATGTACGGGTAATTGTGCCGATGGGCTATCCTGCCAATAACGAGGCTTATATTGAGCAGGTGCGTGCCGCCGGGCTGGCGTTGTTCAGCGAAAAGAATCTGCAACTGTTGACGCAACAAGTGGCGTTCGATGATTACCTGAATATTTTGCGCGCATGCGACCTTGGCTACTTTATCTTTGATCGGCAGCAGGGCATTGGCACTCTGTGCCTGTTGATACAGTTTGGCGTGCCGTTTGTGCTCAGCCGTAAAAACCCGTTCTGGCAGGATTTGGCGGAGCAGCATCTGCCGGTACTGTTTTATGGCGATTCGCTGGATGAAGCTATCGTCCGCGAGTCACAGCGTCAGTTGGCGTTGGTGGACAAGCATTCGATAGCCTTCTTTAATCCGAACTACGTCGATGGCTGGCAACAGGCATTGGCGCAAGTGGCGGGAGAAAACCCATGACGCTGGCTCAATTTGGCGGGTTGTTTGTCGTCTATCTGATTGGGGCACTGTTTGTGCTGACGCTGACCTATCAGGAGTTCCGACGCGTTCGTTTTAATTTTAACGTGTTCTTTTCCCTGCTCTATCTGTTGACGTTTTACTTTGGTTTCCCGCTGACTTGTCTGCTGGTATTCCAGTTTGATGTTCAGGTGGTGCCTGTCGAATTCCTGCTGTACGCCATTCTTTCTGCGACCTGTTTCTACGCGATCTATTACGTCAGCTATAAAACCCGGTTGCGCAAGCGCAGCAGCCAACAGCATAGGCCGATATTTACCATGAACCGGGTGGAAACCCACCTCACCTGGATGTTGCTGGCGCTGGTGGCTATTGGTACCGTTGGCATTTTCTTTATGCAGAACGGTTTCCTGCTGTTCAAACTGAACTCCTACAGCCAGATCTTCTCCAGCGATGTGTCAGGAGTGGCGCTCAAACGCTTCTTCTACTTCTTTATCCCGGCGATGCTGGTGGTTTATTTTCTCAAGCAGGATGTGCGCGCCTGGTTCTTCTTCCTGGCAGCGACGGTGGCCTTTGGGATCTTGACCTATGTGATCGTGGGCGGCACCCGTGCCAATATCATCATTGCTTTCTCGCTGTTCCTGTTTATCGGCATTGTGCGTGGCTGGATTTCCCTGTGGATGCTGGTGGCCGCTGGAGTGTTCGGTATTGTCGGCATGTTCTGGCTGGCGTTGAAACGCTACAGCCTGGATGTCAGCGGCCCTGAAGCGTTCTACACTTTCCTGTATCTGACGCGCGATACTTTCTCGCCGTGGGAAAATCTGGGGTTATTGCTACAGAATTACGACAAGATCGATTTCCAGGGGCTGGCGCCGATCGTGCGTGATTTCTATGTGTTTATCCCTACATGGCTATGGCCAGGGCGGCCCGATCTGGTGCTGAATACCGCTAACTACTTTACTTGGGAAGTGTTGGACAACCATTCTGGTCTGGCGATCTCCCCCACGCTGATTGGTTCGCTGGTGGTGATGGGCGGGGTGCTATTTATCCCGCTGGGTGCCATCGTGGTGGGTTTGATCATCAAGTGGTTTGACTGGTTGTATGAAATGGGCAAAAGCGAGCAGAACCGCTTTAAAGCGGCTATTTTGCAGGGTTTTTGCTTTGGTGCGGTGTTCAATATCATCGTATTGGCGCGTGAAGGGGTGGATTCCTTTGTTTCACGCGTCGTGTTCTTCTGCATCATTTTTGGTGTCTGCCTGATTCTGGCCAAATTGCTGTACTGGCTGTTTGATATCGCTGGGCTGATAAAGGTACGGATAATACGCAAACGCACAATGGTGCCCTCTGCTGGCAGCCTTCTATAAAGGTAATAACAATGGAAGCAAACATTTCGGTTCCCAAGTATGTGTTACGTGGCTTCAGCCTGTGGGGGTTCCGTGACATGGCGCAGTGCATGGATTTTCTGTTTGACGGTGGCCGGGTAAAACAAGGCACGCTGGTCGCGATGAACGCAGAGAAAATCCTTAAGGCGGAAACCGATCCTGCGCTGCATGCCTTGCTGGATGAGGCAGAGTATAAGTATGCCGATGGTATCAGCATGGTGCGTTCGATCCGCCGTAAATATCCTGGCGCAGAGGTTTCCCGCGTGGCTGGGGCCGATCTGTGGGAAGCCCTGATGCAACGTGCCGGGCAGGAAGGCACACCGGTGTTTCTGATTGGTGGCAAGCCTACGATACTGGCAGAGACCGAGCAGAAACTGCGTAGTCAATGGAATGTGAACCTGGTGGGCAGCCAGGATGGTTACTTCACACCTGAACAGCGTGAAGCGTTGTTTGAACGCATTGGTGCCAGCGGGGCCGCGATCGTGACGGTAGCCATGGGATCGCCAAAGCAGGAAATCTTTATGCGGGATTGCCGCAAAGTGCATCCACAAGCGCTGTATATGGGCGTAGGCGGCACCTATGATGTGTTTACCGGCCACGTGAAGCGTGCGCCCAAGATTTGGCAGAATCTTGGTTTAGAATGGCTCTATCGCTTGCTCAGCCAGCCGAGTCGCATTGGCCGTCAGCTCAAATTGCTCAAATTCGTTGGCTACTACTATACCGGCAAGATGTAATCCTCAGTGCTTTTGCCAAGAGGCAAAACATGGCATCAGCCTGAAAAGCGTATGAAAAGTCGGCGTTAACCGTTGAAAAGGGGCGACAGAAGCCCTTTTCCTGCGGAGGAGTGAGCAAAGCGTAATCAAACACAACATTTCTGCGAAAAAGCACTAGACAGGATTGGTTTAAAACCGTAGTATCCCCACCCGCAACGGCGCTACGCGCCCGTAGCTCAGCTGGATAGAGCGCTGCCCTCCGGAGGCAGAGGTCTCAGGTTCGAATCCTGTCGGGCGCGCCATTAAGTTTGTGCGCAGGAGCTGCGGTGGTATGATTACCGCGTGAAATAGTAGTGATGAAGTAATGGTGGCTATAGCTCAGTTGGTAGAGCCCTGGATTGTGATTCCAGTTGTCGTGGGTTCGAGCCCCATTAGCCACCCCACTTTACCTAGGGTAAAGTAAAGAGTTAAAAGCTGTTTTGTGACCGTGCGAAGGTGGCGGAATTGGTAGACGCGCTAGCTTCAGGTGTTAGTGTTCTTACGGACGTGAGGGTTCAAGTCCCTCTCTTCGCACCACACAAAATGTCTGATAAATTTTAATATTTACATAGACATAAGCTTGAAGATTCAGTAGTATCAGCAACAAGAAATCGGCGAGTAGCGCAGCTTGGTAGCGCAACTGGTTTGGGACCAGTGGGTCGGAGGTTCGAATCCTCTCTCGCCGACCAATTTTAAGAAACCTGCTTTGTAAGCAGGTTTTTTTACGTCTGAAGTTTAAGAGGATGAGTACCTCCGAAGGAGGTTTGAGCCGAGCGACGCGAGACAACGTTGCTTTAGCAACGGCCCGCAGTGCGCGTATCGAAGATGCGAGTCATCCTCTCTCGCCGAGCAATTTCAGAAAAACCCGTTCAGCAATGAATGGGCTTTTTGCTTTTTGCGATTATATTTTCGTCCTTTGGCCGCTACTTCGCTTTCTGCTTTCCCTCTATTACGGCGTCGTTTCTCACCATGTTGTTTTTCGACGACAATGGCACCTACCTTTGTCGTCAGTTTGAGACATTTAATTTATTGATTTTAATGAATAAAAACTGATTTTCTTTATGGCGTCGTGTTAAGGCGACAGATTGGGGTGAGAGTAAAAATACCCAATGGACAGGTGAGAATGAGGTGATCAATGCGTGAAATTAAAATTCTTTAAATTCAATCAGATAATTTATTTTCTATGATTTTTTGTAAGTTGGCACGCGAAGTGCAATATCTATCTCGTAGATGCTCATTCCATCTCTTATGTTCGCCTCTGGCTTCATAAACCCAGGAATGATGCAGAGCCAATTTTAGGGTGCCTATTGTCCACCAGAACGATGAAAGCAACTGCTTCATCACACTCCGGGCATAACGTTGAGTGAGGCACCACCCCTGTTGTTCTAGACCTGATTGCTTCTTATACACTTGCCTATACGGCAAGTGTTTTTTTTTGCCTTTATACCCTTCATACTTCAAGTTGCTTGGGTGTTGGCCGCACTCTGTTGCCCCAGTCACATAGTGAGCTATGCCCCTGCTCCAGTGCTTGCCGCCTACAAGCAACTCGGATTATTTTGGATATACCTTCTGAGTTAACGACATGTATTAGAGAGAGGGTAAAAATTAAGCCGAAAAAAAACGCGACCCAATGCAGTGGCCGCGTTCTGATGGTATGAAAGAGAAGGCTTACTCGCCGTTTTGTTTCAACGTTAGCATCAGCCCTTCGCGGCGCATCTGCGCAGCCTCATCAGGGCGGTGGAGTTTTTCCAACGCATCGGCCAGCCAGGCGAAGTCATAGGCATCAGGGCGTTGCTTCAGCGCTTCATTGAAGGCATCACTGGCCTGCTGCCATTCGCCATGCTTCATCAGCAACTGACCCAGCGTACTGCTCAGCAACGGGGTCGCACCGTGTTGCTTGATCTGCTGGCGCAACGCTTTTTCCAACTGTTCCGGGTTACCAGACTTGATGCGTGGGATCAGTAAGACCAGGCGTTCATCATATTGGCGTTTCAGACTGTTGAGCACGATATCCTGCGCCAGTTCATGGTCATCACATTCAATAAGGTGTTCCACCATCGCCACCTGCAGCGGGACTTCATGGCGTGTTTTGCGGCTCTGATCTTTCCACCAGAGTTTCAGGCCATCACTCCCTTCATCCGCCATCGCCTGATTCATCAGGCCGATATAGGCTTGCTGCTGTAATGCCTGAAGTTCGTCTTCGGTGTGCAGGTTGATTTTGCTCATCGAAGGCAGGATTTCCAGCAATGACGCGTAAGCTCCGGTTTGCAGATAAGCTTGCTCAGCCAACCGCAGCACTTCCGGGTGACGAGGCGCCTGATTCAGCAGGAGATCGACGCCGTGGCGTGCTGCATGTGCTTCACCCTGAGCCAATTGGATACGTACACGGGTGATGTCTACCGGCAACTGATCGGTGTCGGCCACTTCGGCCGCACGTTCCAGATATTGGTTGGTTCTGAAATCATCACCGCGCTGCTGTGCCGCTTCGGCCGCCAGCAGATAGTTCACCACCGGTTGTTCTGCATGATCGGCATTACGTGTCAGCAGTTTTTCGACCTGTTTGTAATCACCTTCTGCCAGCTTGATGAATGCGGCTTTGGTCTGTTTGTGCGCACGGCTGCGTTTGCGGCCAAGGAACCAGCCACGGGTACGGGCACCGGTGCGGAAAATACGGCGCAGGATCCATTCGATCACAAACAGCACCAGGAACAGCAGGATCACCATGATCACCAGGCCGGTGACGCTGGTTTCAACGTTGTAGTTGTCGGTCTGGATCAGCACATAACCTTGATGGCCGGCCAGCATTGGCCCCACCACCACGCTGGCGATCAGCACCAGGAACAGGAATAACACGCGTAACATGGCTTATCCCTCCTGGTGAGTGGCAGGCGCCTGGGCTAACAGATTGCGTACCCGGGTCTGCATCAGTTTTTCCAACAGCGGCTGGCTCTTCAGCTGTTGTGGCACATCCATGGAAATCGACTGTTGGCTAAGATTGTCCAACTCATCCAGGAAGGCTTTGGTGGCCGGATCGGTAGTATCGAAGTAGGCGCGTACCCAGGTAGAAACGGTTTCCAGCGACTGTTTATACACTTCGTTCTGATGACGAGGGATCGCCTGTGCCGCTACCAGTAGGCGCGAACGGATATTTTCACGCAGATAGATATCCTGGTTCGGTGCCAGCAGCGGTTCCGCATTGGTATCACGGCGGCGGATGGTGACGAAGTCAGCCATAAAGTTGTGCCAGCTCTTAGTCAGGTTCTGGCGCCATTCGCTTAATGAACTGGAAAGCTCACTGCTGTCTTGGTCCATCGGCGTTTCGTCTTTGTTGTTATCCGCCAGGCGCAGATTATCTACCTGATTGGAAAGCTGATTTACCTTTAGAATAATGCCGTCAAAATCCACTTGGGCAACGGCGGAGAGTGAGCCGATATCTTCAGTGATGGCGCGGCGAATGTCGATCAGGCTGGGATCGTTCATCTCTGCCAAGCTGGCGTCGGCACTTTTGAGCAGCGTGGCCGCGGTGGTGACATCCTGATCGCTCCACAGCTTACGGCCAGCCATTTTCACCAGGAAGTCGGCCTGGGCCAGCAGCCAGGTTTTGGCATCGCTGCCGGAAATGGTGGTGACTTTCTCCTGCAATTCATTCAACTGGCGGGCCAGGGTGGTTTGCTCGTGATCGGTAGCATCCAGCGTTTTAGCCTGCTGCTGCATTAACGCTTCCAGCGCATTTTTCCCCTGCAACTGGTTTTGTCTTAGCTCGGTCAACTGCTGCACCAAGGCCTGGTTGGCTGCGATCAGCGCCTGCGCCTGTTTGTGCGTGTGGTAATAGCCGCCAACACCCAGTGCGATGACCAGTACGATAGCGATCGCACCCAGTACCGGGCCGGTACTTTTACCTTTACGGTGGTCAGCGTCTGGCTGTTGGGGGCTCTTGACCGCAAGGGTTGGCTCTTCAACCGGGGCGGATGGAGTGTTTTGTTCCGTCATAGTGGCACATCCCATAGTCTGGTTATTGTAGCGCGCGCATCAGCGCGTCATTATCAGCATTATCAGCTACCCGAATCGAGCTCCAGCCCAATTCTTGCGCGAGGGTCGCCAAACGTTCACTGACGACTATCAGGTGGCAGCGTAACAGCCATGAAGAACGATAGTAATCAGGAACTAAAGTATAGAGCTGTTGTAACATTTCACCGCTGGTCACTACCAGCGTATTGACACCGGCACGCTGCCAGTGGGCACTCTGTTCTGTGCCATCATAGTGAACCGGGCTGCGCTGGTAGCATTCATAATAGCGGACAGCAGCACCGCGCTCAGTCAGCGTGTCACCCAGCAGCTCGCGGCCACCGTTGCCACGCATGATCAATGCCTGTTTGCCTGCCAGTTTCTGCAAGGCCGGCAGCAGCAGCAGCGTTTCACTGATTTCACGTTCGCGTGGATACTCTACCGGCAGGCTGCTGATACGATGCATCGCCAGCGCGGTGGTGCGGCCTATCGCATAATAAGATAAGTGGGTAGGCCATTGAAGTCCGGCACGGTTGATCACGGAATTGGCATAGCTGACGGCGTGCTGCGACAGCACAAACACCAGATCGCCTGCGCTCAACTGGGCCAGCGCATCGGGTAGCTTAATCAGGTCCGCTCCTGGGGCAAAATCGATCAGCGGCGCATGGTAGGCAACCCGGCCGAGTGCGCGCAGGCGGCCCACCAGCTGTTCTCCTGCCGGAGAAGGGCGGGTTACCAGAATGGTCATGCCGGGGGATTTCCCTGATAAACGTCATGCAGGATTTCACGGGCACCGGCGGCCAGCAGCTCTTCTGCCAGTTCAACGCCCATCTGCTCGGCCAGAGCGGCCGGGCCGCGGCGTTCACCGCGCACCATCTGGCTGCCGTCTGGCGCGCCGACCAACGCACGCAACCACAGCTGATCGCCTTCCAGTTCAGCGTAGCTGCCGATCGGCACCTGACAGCCGCCTTCCAGCCGGGTATTCATCGCCCGTTCAGCACGAACGCGGATTTCTGTGGCGCGATGGTTGAGCGGTGCGAGCAGGGTGCGAGTAACGTCGTCGTCAAGGCGGCATTCAATACCCACTGCACCTTGGCCGACGGCGGGCAGGGATTCTTCTGCTCTTAGCGGGCAACGGATGCGTTGCTCCAACCCCAAGCGCTTCAACCCGGCGACGGCCAGAATAATGGCGTCGTAATCGCCGTTATCCAGCTTAGCCAAGCGAGTGCCCACGTTGCCGCGCAGATCGCGCACGATCAGATCCGGGCGACGTTCACGCAGCTGGCACTGGCGGCGCAGGCTGGAAGTGCCCACCACGCTGCCCAGCGGCAGTTGGTCGAGAGAAGCAAAACGGTTGGAAACAAAGGCATCGCGCGGATCGTCGCGCTCGCAAATGGTCACCAGCCCCAAGCCGTCAGGGAAAGCGACTGGCACATCCTTCATGGAATGGACGGCGATATCCGCTCGGCCCTCCAGCAGAGCCAGCTCAAGTTCTTTCACGAACAGGCCTTTACCGCCGACTTTGGCCAGCGGCGTATCCAGAATAATGTCGCCGCGAGTCACCATCGGCACCAGTTCTACCTGCAGGCCAGGGTGGCTTACCATCAGACGCTGTTGCACATAATGCGCCTGCCACAGTGCCAGTGGGCTTTGTCGGGTGGCAATTCGAATAATTTTGTCTAACATGCTGGTTACCGTTTTTATAATTCGCCGTCCATCCTACCACTGAGCACGAAAACTGTCAGTGTCAGAAGCCACAGGCGGAGAAAGGACAACGGAATCAATGAGACGTGAGGGAGTGTTGGGGCCAGGCAAATCGTTTAAAGAGGCGCGAGAATAAGTGTGTCGCTTTACCTCCTTTACGGTCAATCGGCAAGGTGTTAGATTGATCACGTTTCCAGCAATAAGTCGTCAAATATTCTTCTAAACTAAAGACGCGGATGGAATACGGGTTTTTTTCAAGTACCAGGATAATCAGGCGAGACGTCTTGTACCTCTACATCGAGACACTGAAACAGAGACTGGATGCGATTAACCAATTACGTGTTGATCGTGCCCTGGCGGCCATGAAGCCCGCGTTCCAACGGGTGTATAGTCTGCTGCCTACCTTACTGCACCATCACCATCCACTGATGCCGGGTTACCTCACGGGTAACGTTCCCCACGGTGTATGTCTCTACGCCCCTGATGAAACCCAAAAAGATTATATTGCTGATTTAGAAGACAAATGGGGCAGCCCGTTTGAGCAAATGGCCTGCGGTGAACTGCCGATCACCGGCGTTTACACCATGGGCAGCACCTCGTCGATCGGCCAGAGCTGTACCTCGGATCTGGATATCTGGGTGTGTCACCAATCCTGGCTCGATAACGAAGAGCGTAACCGCCTACAGCAGAAATGCAGCCTGCTGGAAAAGTGGGCGGCCTCGATGGGAGTGGAAGTCAGCTTCTTCCTGATTGACGAAAACCGTTTCCGCCATAACGAAAGCGGCAGTTTGGGGGGCGAGGACTGCGGTTCTACCCAACATATTCTGTTGCTGGATGAGTTCTACCGTTCTGCGGTTCGTCTGGCAGGGAAACGCATCCTGTGGAATATGGTGCCGGGTGAAGAAGAAGCGCATTACGATGAATATGTCCTGTCGCTGTATGCGCAGGGGGTATTAACGCCGAATGAATGGCTGGATCTCGGCGGGTTGAGCACGCTGTCAGCCGAAGAATACTTCGGTGCCAGCCTATGGCAGTTGTACAAGAGTATCGATTCGCCTTACAAAGCGGTGTTGAAAACGCTGTTGCTTGAAGCCTATTCGTGGGAATACCCCAATACGCAACTGTTGGCGATGGATATCAAACAGCGTCTGCATCAAGGGGAGATTGTCTGCTTTGGCCTCGATGCCTATTGCATGATGCTGGAACGCGTTACCCATTATCTGACACAAATCAACGATACTACCCGCCTCGATCTGGTCCGCCGCTGTTTCTACCTGAAAGTTTGCGAAAAACTGTCGCTGTCCAAAGCCTGCGTCGGCTGGCGGCGAGAAATTCTGGGTCAGTTGGTCAGCGATTGGGGCTGGAGCGAAGAGCGCCTGGCGATCCTGGATAATCGTGCCAACTGGAAGATCGAGCGCGTCCGCGAAGCCCATAACGAACTGCTGGACGCGATGATGCAAAGCTATCGCAATCTGATCCGCTTTGCCCGCCGTAACAACCTCAGCGTCAGCGCCAGCCCGCAGGATATCGGGGTTTTGACCCGCAAGCTGTACGCCGCATTTGAAGCGCTGCCGGGTAAAGTGACGCTGGTGAACCCGCAGATTTCGCCGGATCTTTCGGAAAACGATTTAACCTTTATTCACGTACCGGCGGGCCGCGCTAACCGCACCGGCTGGTATCTGTATAACCAGGCTCCGGCCATGAGTGCAATCGTCAGCCATCAGCCGCTGGAATATAACCGCTACCTGAACAAGCTGGTCGCCTGGGCGTATTTTAACGGCCTGCTGACGCCGCAGACTCGTTTGCATATCAAGAGTGGTGATATCTGCGATCCTGCCAAATTGCAGGAGCTGGTTGCTGATGTATCGCATCATTTCCCGCTGCGTTTACCCGCTCCAACGCCGAAAGCGCTGTATAGCCCTTGTGAAATTCGCCATCTGGCGATTATCGTCAATTTGGAAAACGATCCGACAGCCGCCTTCCGCAATCAGGTGGTGCATTTTGATTTCCGCAAACTGGACGTGTTCAGCTTCGGCCAGCAACAGCAATGCCTGGTTGGCAGTATCGATCTGCTGTACCGCAACTCGTGGAACGAAGTGCGTACCCTGCATTTCAGCGGTGAACAGTCGGTGCTTGAAGCGTTGAAAACCATTCTGGGCAAAATGCATCAGGATGCCGCGCCGCCAGAGTCGGTAGAGGTGTTCTGCTACAGCCAGCATCTGCGTGGCCTGATCCGTACCCGCATTCAGCAGTTGGTTTCTGAGTGCATTGAGTTGCGTCTTTCCAGTACTCGCCTCGAACCGGGCCGTTTTAAAGCGGTGCGTGTCGCCGGGCAAACCTGGGGGCTGTTCTTTGAGCGCCTGAGCGTGTCGGTGCAAAAGCTGGAGAACGCGGTGGAGTTTTACGGTGCCATTTCTCACAACAAACTGCATGGCCTGTCGATCAAGGTGGAAGCCGATCAGGTGCATCTGCCAGCGGTGGTGGATGGCTTTGCCAGCGAAGGGATCATCCAGTTCTTCTTCGAAGACACCAAGGATCAGAAAGGTTTTAACATCTATATTCTGGATGAGTCGAACCGGATTGAGGTCTATCACCACTGTGAAGGCAGCAAAGAAGAGCTGGTGCGCGACGTCAGCCGCTTCTACTCTTCATCGCACGATCGTTTTACCTACGGTTCCAGTTTCATCAACTTCAACCTGCCGCAGTTCTATCAGATTGTGCAAATCGATGACCGTACCCAGGTGATCCCATTCCGCAGTAATACGTTATCGAGCCTGTGTGTCACGCTTTCTGACGGTAATCCCGCCCAGCCTCTAAAACAGCAATTCCAACTGAATTAGCCTTTGGGTCTTTGAATAAGCAAAAGAGGAGAATGTAATGAGCGAACGCAATATTTTTGCAGAGCTTCAAGAGGGAATGGAGGCTTGGGGATTGTATAACGAGTGTTTGAAGGCCGATTCTGGCAAAACAAGCGGTATTGTTGATCAAAATGATCGACAGATACCCCCAAACTCTTGTAGAGCTGGCCACGCTTTAAATATTGCCAACTCGTTGTCTGGGGCGCGATGATCCGCGCCCCTTGGCAAGATCTCAACCAAAACTGACCGCTTCCCCTGCTTGAGCGCTGGCGGCTTCGCTAAGCAATGCATAGAATTCACGATCGCTGCGATCGCAGAACCAGGCACCTTCACGGTGGTTAAAGTGATAACCCCCGGTTTTGGTGGCCAGCCACACCTGATGCAACGGCTCCTGGCGGTTGATGACAATCTTGGTACCGTTTTCGAAGCTCAGCGTCATGACGCCGCCGTTAGTTTCGTAATCGATGTCCGCATCGCCGTCAAAATCATCCAGTGTCTGTTCAATATCAAGCATCAGTTGGTCGGCTAACTGGTGAAACTCGCTGTCGTTCATATTCGATTCCTATTGCTTTTCATGATCCACCTGCGATTATAGTGAGCTTGGACGCATGAATTACAGGCATTAATGCAAATGAAAAAACAACTACGCTATGCGCTGATGGCCGTTCTGCTGGCCGGGCTTTCTGGTTGTGGTCTGAAAGGCCCGCTGTATTTCCCACCTAATGACAAACCAGCAGCACAACCGACGACAAATGCTGATAATGTAGGCAAAAATCAACAACAAGCCGCTGGCACTCAGCAATAACCGTCGATGAGCAACCCGTCACAACCTACTTACGGTGGCCGAGGTCACCGTGGATGTCAGACGGATAGCGCGTCCAGATAGCGGAGTATGATATGCAGTTCTCCAAAATGCACGGTCTGGGTAACGACTTTATGGTGGTCGATGCCGTAACACAGAATGTCTACTTTTCACCTGAACTGATCCGCCGCTTGGCCGATCGGCATTTGGGCGTTGGCTTTGATCAGATGCTGATCGTAGAACCGCCTTACGATCCAGAACTCGATTTCCATTACCGTATTTTCAATGCTGACGGCAGCGAAGTGGCGCAGTGTGGCAACGGAGCCCGCTGTTTTGCCCGTTTTGTGCGGCTGAAAGGGCTGACCAACAAGCGTGATATCCGCGTCAGCACCCAGACTGGGCGTATGGTATTGAGCGTGACCGACGACGATCTGGTTTGCGTCAACATGGGTGAGCCGAACTTCGATCCGCAGATCGTGCCATTCCGCGCCACCAAGGCAGAAAAAACCTACATCATGCGCGCAGCGGAGCATACTGTGTTATGTGGTGTCGTCTCGATGGGCAACCCGCACTGTGTTTTACAGGTGGACGATGTCAAAACCGCCAAGGTCGAGTTTCTCGGCCCGGTGTTGGAAGGGCACGAACGTTTCCCTGAACGCGCCAACATTGGTTTTATGCAGGTGGTGAGCCGCGAACATATCAAGCTGCGTGTTTACGAGCGTGGCGCAGGCGAAACGCAGGCCTGCGGCAGCGGTGCTTGTGCGGCGGTAGCGGTCGGCATCCAACAAGAATTGCTTTCAGAAGAGGTACATGTAGAACTGCCGGGTGGCAGCCTGCATATCCGCTGGAAAGGGCCGGGCAACCCCTTGTTTATGACCGGCCCTGCGACCCATGTCTATGACGGATTTATTCATCTATGAAGAGCGTAGAGAACCAGGCAGTGACGGATATTGAGCTTGATGACGATACCGTCATGCAGTATCTGCTACAGAATCCCGATTTCTTTATTCGCAATGCGCGTCAGGTTGAGCAAATGCGCGTGCCGCACCCGGTGCGTGGCACGGTGTCGCTGGTGGAGTGGCATCTGGCGCGGCAGCGCAACCACATCACCCAGTTGGAAGAAGAGATCACCTTGCTGATGGAACAGGCCAGCGGCAACGAAACGCTGTTTGCCCGTTTGCTGCATTTGCAGGCCGATCTGGCTACCGCCAGCAGCCTGCAGGATATGCTTAACCGCTTGCAGCGTTGGGCGCGCGGTTTTGGTCTGGCGGGGGCTAATATCCGTCTGTTTAACGATCGCTGGAACATCGGTGCGCCATCTGATTTTACCCATCTTGGCCTGGCGCGTTCGGCGTTTGAACCCTTGCGTATTCAGCGCTTGGGCAGTCAAGCGCATTATCTCGGCAGCCTCAATGGCCCTGAACTGTTGCTGCTGTTACCGCAGGCCAAGCAGGTGGGTTCGGTGGCTCTGTCATTGCTCGGGGAACATGGCGAACTGGGCATGGTGATTTTCAGCAGCCGTGATACGCAACATTATCAGCAGGGGATGGGCACCGTGATGCTCGACCAACTGGCGCGCATGTTGCCGGAACTGATAGAGCGCTGGATCGAACGCGCATGACGCTCTCAGCGGCCAGCCTGCAACCGCCGGTGGACGCTTTCCTGCGCTATCTGAAGGTAGAGCGCCAGCTCAGCCCACTGACCCAAATCAGCTATTCGCGCCAACTACAGGCGCTGATTGCGCTGGCGACCGATCTCGGCGTCAGCGCATGGCCGATGCTGGATGCCGCCCGCGTGCGCCAACTGGCGGCACGTAGCAAACGGGCCGGGTTGCAGTCTTCCAGTTTGGCGTTACGTCTTTCGGCGCTGCGCAGCTTCTTAGATTGGCTGGTCAGCCAAGGCGTGCTGAGCGCCAACCCGGCGAAAGGGATCCGCACGCCGCGCAGTGGTCGCCATCTGCCGAAAAATATCGACGTTGATGAAATGAATCAATTGCTGAACATTGATCTCAACGATCCGCTGGCGGTACGCGATCGCGCCATGCTGGAGGTGATGTACGGTGCCGGGCTGCGTCTTGCCGAACTGGTAGGGCTGGATTGCCGTTATGTTGACCTGGTCGCCGGTGAAATCTGGGTGATGGGCAAAGGCAGCAAAGAGCGCAAACTGCCGCTCGGCCGCATGGCGATCACTTGGCTGCAACATTGGCTGGCGCTGCGCGATCTGTTTGCACCAAGCGACGATGCGATGTTCCTCTCCAACCAAGGTAAACGTATTTCGGCGCGCAACGTGCAGAAGCGTTTTGCCGAATGGGGCGTCAAGCAGGGGGTTAACAGCCATATTCACCCGCACAAGCTGCGCCACTCTTTTGCCACTCATATGCTGGAATCCAGCGGCGATCTGCGCGCGGTGCAGGAGTTATTGGGCCATGCCAACCTGACCACCACGCAAATTTATACCCACCTCGACTTTCAACATCTGGCGAAAGTGTATGATGCTGCGCATCCACGCGCCAAACGGGGGAAATCCTGATGCATTTTTACCGTCCACTGCGCCCGCTGGCGGCGTTGACCTTCGATCTAGACGATACGCTGTATGACAATCGCCCGGTGATCAAACAGACCGAGCAGCAGTCGGTGGCTTTTTTGCAGAGTTATCATCCGGGGTTGAGCAGTTTCCAGTCGGCGGATTTTCACCGCCTGCGGCAGGAGCTGCGTGAACAGGATCCGGAGATTTACCACGATGTCACGCAATGGCGCTGGCGTGCGGTCCATTTGGCGCTGAGCCGTCAGGGGCTGCGCGACGCTGAAGCTGCGATAGGTGCGGACGCGGCAATGCAGAATTTTGCCCTGTGGCGCAGCCGTATTGAAATACCAGAGGCCACCCATGCCACGTTAAAGGCGCTGGGGCAGCGCTATCCGCTGGTGGCGATCACCAACGGCAACGCCGATCCGGCGCTGTGTGGGTTAGAGGGTTACTTCCAGTTTGTGTTGCGATCGGGGCCAGATGGCCGCGCCAAACCGTATCAGGATATGTACCAGTTGGCCGCCGCAAGGCTGGGCGTAGCGCCAGCGCAGATCCTGCACGTTGGCGACGATCTGACCACCGATGTGGCTGGCGCACTGCGTTCGGGCCTGCAAGCCTGCTGGATCAACGATCGGCAACGCAGCCTGATGCAGGCGGATGACAGCCGTTTGCTGCCACATATTGAGATTTCGCAGTTGGCATCGCTGACAGCATTGTTATCTCCCCTTCATACTTGAAGCCGCAGCTGTGTTGGCTACGTGCGCTCACCTCAGTCACTTACTTGAGTAAGCTCCTGAGGATTCACGCACTTGCCGCCTTGCTGCAACTTCAATTATTTCGGGTATAATCCCAGTTTGAATCTGTATAAATCTCCAGTGGAAAGTACGCAAAATGCACACTTTCCCTTTACCAATTAATGGTGCCTATGGACGTTTCCGATCTGCTCGACAGCATGAATGATAAACAACGTGAAGCCGTGGCTGCGCCACGCAGCAACCTGTTGGTGCTGGCGGGCGCGGGCAGCGGAAAGACCCGGGTGCTGGTGCATCGCATCGCCTGGCTGCTGGCGGTGGAGAACTGCTCGCCGTATTCGATCATGGCGGTGACCTTCACCAACAAGGCGGCGGCGGAGATGCGCCACCGCATTGAACACCTGATTGGTACCAGCCAAGGCGGCATGTGGATCGGCACCTTCCACGGGCTGGCACATCGCCTGCTGCGTGCCCACCATATGGACGCCAACCTGCCGCAGGATTTCCAGATCCTCGACAGCGAAGATCAACTGCGCCTGATCAAACGTATCGTGCGTGCGCTGAACATCGACGAGAAGCAATGGGCACCGCGTCAGGCGATGTGGTACATCAACGGCAAAAAAGACGATGGTCTGCGCCCGCAACACATCGAAAGCTACGGCAATCCGGTAGAGGCCACCTGGCTGAAGATTTATCAGGCCTATCAGGAAGCCTGCGATCGGGCGGGGCTGGTGGATTTCGCCGAGTTGCTGCTGCGCGCTCATGAACTGTGGCTGAACAAGCCACATATCCTCAATCATTACCGTGAACGTTTCACCAATATTCTGGTGGACGAATTTCAGGATACCAACCGGATTCAGTACGCCTGGATCCACATGCTGGCGGGGGATAAAGCCAACGTGATGATCGTGGGTGATGACGATCAGTCAATCTACGGCTGGCGTGGTGCGCAGGTGGAAAACATTCAACGTTTCCTGAAAGATTTCCCAGGGGCGCAAACCGTCCGGCTGGAGCAGAACTATCGCTCCACCAGCAATATCCTCAAAGCGGCTAACACCCTGATCGCCAATAACGACGGGCGACTGGGCAAAAACCTGTGGACCGAAGGGGCCGAAGGTGAACCGATCTCGATCTATTGCGCCTTCAATGAGTTGGACGAAGCGCGCTTTGTGGTCAACCGTATCAAGTCCTGGCAGGACAACGGCGGTGCGCTGAATGATTGCGCCATTCTGTACCGCAGTAACGCCCAATCGCGCGTACTGGAAGAGGCGTTGCTGCAAACTGCGATGCCGTATCGCATTTATGGCGGCATGCGCTTCTTCGAACGCCAGGAAATCAAAGACGCGCTGGCCTATCTGCGCCTGATCGCTAACCGTAACGACGATGCCGCTTTTGAGCGCGTGGTGAATACCCCAACGCGCGGCATTGGCGATCGCACGCTCGATGTAGTGCGCCAAACGGCGCGCGATCGGCAACTGACGCTGTGGCAGGCGACGCGCGCGCTGTTGCAGGATAAGGTGCTGGCGGGCCGTGCGGCCTCTGCGTTGCAACGCTTTCTTGAACTGGTGGATTCATTGGCGCATGAAACCGCAGAGATGCCGCTGCATGTGCAAACTGATCGGGTGATCCGCGATTCCGGCTTGTTCATCATGTATGAGCAGGAAAAAGGTGAGAAAGGTCAGGCGCGCATCGAAAACCTGGAAGAACTGGTGACGGCCACCCGCCAATACAGCTATCAGGATGAAGATCAGGATCTGATGCCATTGCAGGCGTTTCTCTCCCATGCCGCGTTGGAGGCGGGCGAAGGTCAGGCGGATGCTTATCAGGACGCGGTGCAACTGATGACCCTGCACTCGGCCAAAGGGTTGGAATTCCGCCAGGTGTTTATCGTCGGCATGGAAGAGGGCATGTTCCCGAGCCAGATGTCGCTGGATGAAGGTGGCCGCCTGGAAGAAGAACGCCGCTTGGCGTACGTCGGCGTAACCCGCGCGATGCAGAAACTGACGCTGACCTACGCGGAAACCCGCCGCCTGTACGGCAAAGAGGTGTATCACCGCCCATCACGCTTTATTGGTGAAATCCCGGAAGAGTGCGTGGAAGAAGTGCGCCTGCGCGCCAGCGTTTCGCGCCCGGTGAGCCACCGCCGCATGGGGACGCCAATCAGTGAGAACGATACCGGTTACAAACTGGGCCAGCGCGTGCGCCATCCGAAATTTGGTGAAGGCACGATCGTTAACCTGGAAGGCAGCGGCGAACACAGCCGGTTGCAGATTGCGTTTCAGGGGGAAGGCATCAAGTGGCTGGTGGCGGCATACGCCAAGCTGGAAACCGCTTAATATACGGGGTGAACACTGCCAGCCAGGCGGTCTGCTCGTTATCCCCTGGAGCTTATGGTCAGTGACAGGGGATAACGAGTGCAGCCAACAACGCTACGATTTGAAAGACGACGGGGAAAAGCGATCGCCGATTTTGGCGGTGGCATACCAGCGCATCACGGCGGCAGTCCCCTCACCCCCCTCCGGTGGAGCCCAAGCCATACAATCCTCTTCTGCCAGCGCGCGATAAGGGCCTTGTTTCACTTCAAACACCACACCACCCGGATCGACGGACAGCACGGCATGCCAGGTCGATGCGGGCATCTCCAGCACTTTGGTTTCTTCGCCCAGCAGGGTGCGTTGGGTAACGACGCCGTCGTCATTGAACTGCAACACCACAAAACGGCCGCGCAGCGGAGTCAGTAATTCCCAGGTTTGCGGATGGCGATGCGGGCGGATATAGGTACCCGGCTCCATAGCGATCGCCAAGCGTTGCACCGGATCGCTTAACTCCTCATGCAAAGTGCGGTGCGCGCGCAGACGTGCTACTGTGGCGGCCTGCTCGCTCATGGTTGTCAGGTCGTGGGCGGTAATCTGTTTCATAAGGTTATTCCGCAAGGGTTTTGTGCCCTAATCTTAGCAATTTTCCGGGGTGCAGTCAGAGATCGCCGCGTGTTTTTCGACAGCGCCGGGTCCCCGTTGGCAAATTGTTACAGCTCCACAGCCAGCGTGATGAATTGTTGCGCAATTATCCTGTCTACGTGTTGACAGGCTTTTTCTTCTCGGCGTAACATGCGCGCACTATTATCAATGAGGACACATGCCTTGGACACACCCAGTAGATACTGGCTCAATGACCTGGACAACAACAGGTACAACTTCTAAGGCTATCCCATCGCGCTGATACCCTTCGTGGTTGTCGGCGACCTTCTTTAGTGTCGCTCTGAGTCAGATCTCTTCATGGTCTGGAACGAGCTGGTAATCAATTCCTCCCTCGATTTCTGTGCTTCAACGCGTTGTCTCTATACCCAAAATAATTCGAGTTGCTTGTCGGCGGCAAACGAGCAAATCCCCAGGAGCATAGCTAACTATGTGACTGGGGTGAGCGCAGCCAACACCCAAGCAACTTGAAGTATGAAGGGCATACCCGTCACCATAGGGGAGTTTTGGCACATGCTAAGCGCTTTTCAATTAGATAACGGCCGCTTATCCCGTCTGGAGTTGGATGACTCAGACGATTTGACCATGTCGCTGTGGGTTGACCTGGTTGAGCCAGAGGAGGGCGAGCGTGAGCGCGTGCAAACCGAGTTAGGCCAAAGCCTGGCAACACGCCCGGAACTGGACGACATCGAAGCCTCCGCCCGTTTCTTTGAAGATGAAGACGGCCTGCATATCCACTCCTTTTTCTACTTTGAGGATGCCGAAGATCACGCGGGTAACTCCACGGTGGCCTTCACCATCCGTGATGGCCGCCTGTATACCCTGCGTGAGCGCGAACTGCCTGCGTTCCGGCTTTATCGTATGCGTGCCCGCAACCAGAGAATGATGGAGGGTAACGCTTACGAGCTGTTGTTGGATCTGTTTGAAACCAAGATCGAACAACTGGCTGATGAGATCGAAAACGTCTATAGCGATCTGGAAAAACTCAGCCGGGTAATTATGGAAGGCCATCCAGGGGATGAATATGACGCAGCGCTATCAACGTTAGCGGAACTGGAAGATATTGGCTGGAAGGTGCGGCTGTGTCTGATGGATACCCAGCGTGCGCTGAATTTCCTGGTGCGCAAGGCGCGTTTACCAACCGGCCAGTTGGAGCAGGCGCGTGAGGTGCTGCGCGACATCGAATCCCTGCTGCCGCACAACGAATCGCTGTTCCAGAAGGTGAACTTCCTGATGCAGGCGGCGATGGGTTTTATCAACATCGAGCAGAGCCGCATCATCAAGATCTTCTCGGTGGTGTCGGTGGTGTTCCTGCCGCCAACGCTGGTGGCCTCCAGTTACGGGATGAACTTCGACTTTATGCCGGAGCTGAAGTGGTCATTTGGTTATCCAGGGGCCATTCTCCTGATGCTGTTGGCGGGGCTGGCGCCTTACCTGTATTTCAAGCGTAAGAATTGGCTGTAAACTGAAAATGTCCGCTAAGGAAGGGGCATTTTTTCTTATTTTCACGTTACAACCTGTTATTGGTTTGGATTTAGCCTTTGTGCATCTTTTTTTTCAAACGACTGGAGTTATCTTTAGGCGAGGTTTGGTTCCTGGCCTGGCTTAGGACGCTGTTTGCCAAGCTGGAAGCCCCAGAAGAGTTCCGGATAGAACGTATCCTCGCGTTTGGAGATGCAAGCTGGCGGGTGTGAGATGCCGCAACCCGCGCCCACGATTCAATCCCCATTTCAGCGCAAGGAATGGGTTTTTTGACAGCAGTGACAACAGTTTTTATCGGCTGAACGCCTTCTACAGCAGCTTGGATGCTGCTGTTATAGTGGGACGCTATCGCCTCAGCTTGAATCGCAAACATGTCGGTGACAATCTGTTGCATCACATGTTCTGCTTCTTCGTCCACAACTTCACCAAGAAGCTCTTCCAGCGAGTAGTCGCGCTCGGCAATGTAGTGTTTTGGCATAAAACCTCCTGAGACTGAGCAATTAGTATACTACAACGGCATCCAGTTCTGCACTCGTGTAAGCCATTGGTGCAATGTCGTCCAAATGTATGATGTCTACATTACGATAAAACCTCTGTATTACGGATGGAGGTTGATGTTGGATGATTTCATTAACAACTTGTTTTGGTTGGATACCAGATTGTGGAATATTGACAATGACATTGAGAATAATACGGTTTTTAAATTCCTCTTTTCCCATAATTTTTCGCAATGTTTCCCGGCATGCTATCAAGTTTTTCTTGAACGTCTCGGGCCTGATCCTTCTTTGCCGAGTTTTGACAAAAGCCCAGGCAATTTGAGGGTCTGAATAAACATAAGTGATGAAAATACGATAATTATATTTAAGCGCATTCTCTATGTTTTTTCTCGCGGGTTCGAAATGTGCAAAGTTGGTATCGATAATCAGGTGATACCTATCCTTCATCGCTTTTTCGATAAAGTGCGTGAGAAGATGTGTTGCCGCGGAATTAAACTCCTCTGAATTATGTCCGTTGTATCCAGCAAAAAAGGCTCTATATTCATCAGGATCAAGGACAAGATTCCTCTTTGACTTAGCCACCAAGGTTTTAACGTACTCACTTTTACCTGCTCCTGGTGCGCCAGCAGTGAAGTTAACCATTGCCCTTGATGGCTCAACATGTGCAGTAAACTCTCTGTATTTATCTTCCTTGATTTGTTTTGCCTTTCTTAAGGCAGCCTCGCCCAATGGCGTTAATGGTTGTTCAGCCAATTTGACTCTCCCTGTTCATTAACTGAGCATCATAGACAGACGCCATTTATTCCTCAAGGTTGCAGTACCCGTTAAGAGCAGGTGTAGTCATAGTGACAAAATCTGTACTCCTTAGCCTGCTAAATAAGAGTAGAATACTGCCCTTATTTAGCAGTCCGTAAGGCATGGGTTTTGATGGAGCGTTTCCCCCCTTTAGTTCAATGGTTGATCCTGTTACTGGCTTCGCTGGTGTTGGGTTTTGGCTTGCAGGTCTTCCACATTCCCGCCGCATTGCTGCTGGGACCGATGATTGTCGGTGTCGCTATGGGGTTGCTCGGTGCTTCAGTACGCATTCCCGAACCCTTTTTTATTGCCTCGCAGGCGGTGTTGGGCTGCATGATTGCCCAAAGCATTTCCCCTGCCATTATTACCCCTCTGCTGGCTGACTGGCCGCTGGTGCTGCTGGTGTTGATCGCAACGCTGATGGCCAGCGGTCTCTCGGGCTGGTGCTTGGTGCGCTTCAGTGATTTACCCGGTTCGACCGGCGCATGGGGATCTTCCCCCGGCGGCGCGTCTGCCATGGTGGCGATGGCAGGGGATTACGGGGCGGATGTTCGGCTGGTGGCGTTTATGCAGTATCTGCGCGTGCTGTTTGTCGCCACCGCGGCGGCGATGGTGGCACGCATCGGCTTGGGTGATGAGGCTGGGCACGGCAGTGTCGATCTGGTGTGGTTCCCACCGCTTGACTGGCGCTTTCTCGGCACCTTGGCGATTGCTGCCGCAGGTTGCTGGCTGGGCCCACGCCTGCGCATTCCTTCCGGTTCGCTGATGCTACCGATGATTATCGGTGCGGCGTTTCACGCTACTGGCACCATGACGCTGCAGGTACCGGAGTGGTTGCTGGCGCTGGCTTACACGCTGATTGGCTGGAGCGTTGGCTTGCGTTTTACCCGGCCGATATTTTTGCTGGCGTTGCGTACCTTGCCGCAGATGATGGTGTCAATCATCGGGCTGATGCTGTTTTGCGGCGGGCTGGCCTGGCTGTTGACGCAGTTTCTGTCGGTCGATCTGCTGACGGCCTATCTGGCAACCAGCCCGGGTGGGCTGGATACCGTGGCCATTATTGCCGCTGGCAGCCGGGTGGATATGTCATTTGTGATGGCAATGCAGACGCTGCGTTTGTTCACCATCCTGCTCACCGGCCCGGCGATGGCGCGGCTGATTACCCGGCTCTCGCCCACTCTTGAACAGAATCCCAAAAAACCGCAGCAAGCCCGGCAGCGCTGAGTTAACGCCGCTTGCGTTGGTGGTAGAGCGCATCCAAAGTGAACAGCAGCAGCGCAGCCCAGATAAAGCCAAAGGTGACCAGTTTGTCACGGCCAATGGTTTCATCATAGAAGGTGACGGCCAGCAGGAACATCAGCGTTGGCCCCAGATATTGGAAGAACCCGAGGGTGGAGAGGCGCAGGCGGGTGGCCGCTGCGGTAAAGAACAACAGCGGCACCGTCGTCACCACTCCGGCGGCGGCCAGCAGCAGGTTCAGCGACCAAGGGTTGGCGCTCAGGTGGCTGGTTGGGCTGTCGGCGATCAGGAACAGGTAGGTCGCGGCCACTGGCAACAGCCACAGGGTTTCGATCAGCATGCCGGTTTGTGCATCAATAGCAATTTTCTTGCGCAGCAGGCCGTAGAAAGCAAAGCTGAAGGCCAAACCCAGCGCGATGATTGGCAGCGAGCCGAATTGCCACAGCTGTAGCAGCACCCCGGTAAACGCCAGCGTGACGGCCACCCACTGCATGCGGCGGAAACGCTCGCCGAGAAACAGCATCCCCAGCAGAACGTTGACCAGCGGATTGATAAAATAGCCCAGGCTGGCTTCCAGCATATGATGGTTATTCACCGCCCAGATAAACAGCAGCCAGTTGCCGCCTACCAGCAGTGCGGTCACCGCCAGCAACAGCAGTCGTTTGCGGTTCTTGCAAGCGGCGCGCACCTGCGGCCAGTGATGCCCCAATGACACCAATAACAGCATAAAGAAGAATGACCAGATCACCCGATGGGTGAGGATCTCGTCGGCAGGCACCTGCTGGATCAGCTTGAAATAGGCCGGGGCAATACCCCAAATAAAGTAAGCGGCCAGAGCAAAAAGAATGCCCTGCCGCGTTTGTTTCACATCCATGACAGTTACCGGGTGGGGAAAAGAAGATGCGGCGATTTTACTTGAAGAGGGCAGGTTGTGTCCCGTCATTACGGGACACAATTTAGAACCTATCCCAGTAGGCGTAATTGGCGCAGCCAGTTTGGACACGGACAGCGCGCAGAAACCGGAGCGTACACGTAGTACGTGAAGATTTTGAGCACTGCCCAGGGCCAAAATGGCAAGTGAAATAGCCCTAATGGGGTAGGTTATTAGCTTATCCCACCAGATACGTGGCGGTAGCACTGGCGATATGTAAACCATCGTGGTTGTGCAGCTCAACGCGGGCGACGGCGACTTTGTTGCCGCTGCGCAGCACGCTGGCGGAGGCAGTAAAATGCTCACCACGGCCAGGGCGCAGATAGTCGACGCGTAAATCGATGGTGCCCATGCGCGAGAGGCGTGAAGCCAACTCTTCTTCGATCAGCGGATCCTGGCGCATCAGCACGCTGCCGACGCAGACCAATCCGGCGGCCACATCCAGAACCGAGGCGATCACGCCGCCATGCAGGATATTCTGCGCGGCATTGCCCACCAGTTTAGGCTGATTGGTGAAGGTGAGTTCGACAATGTCGTCGTCGAAGCGGCGTAGTTCTAGCCCCAGCTCACGGTTAAACGGCATGTGGTAGACAAAGATCTCGCCTATTTTCTGGCGTGCGGCTTCTAGGGTGAGTAGTGTATGCGACATAGTTCCTTTCTTCTTAACTGTTGTGACTGGGCTAACTGGTCAGTCCAGGTTAATCATTTGTGGATTTTATGCTTATTTTTTGTTGCTTTCCAGGTTTATCCCGTTGACGTATTCCTAGTGCGGTAAATGATTCTTTGTGTGTAAAATGGCCTGCTTTTATTTCAGGTCTTTTCCTAATCTTTCTGGAGTGATGAAAATCATGCGTGTTCTGTCTGGGGTTGTTATGGCGATGCTGTTAGCGCCAACGGTGGTGCAGGCTGATGAGGCCAAGAAGCAAGCAGGTTTGGTGCGTGGCAGCATTATTTCCGGCATGCTGCAGAATTATGACGGGCCATTCACCTTTTATGCGTATGAACCCAACTATTTGATCTATACCGAAACCAGCGATCTCAATAAGGAAGCCATTGAATCCTATAGCTGGGCTAAGAATGCCAACAAGGATGAGGTGAAATTCCAACTCAGCCTGGCTTTCCCGATCTGGAAGGGGATTGCCGGTGAGAACTCGCTGCTGGGGGCTTCCTACACCCAACGTTCCTGGTGGCAGCTCTCCAACCATGAAGAATCGGCCCCGTTCCGTGAAACCAACTATGAACCGCAGATTTTCCTCGGCTGGGCAACGGATTACCAATTTGCCGGCTGGACGCTGCGTGATATCGAAGTGGGTATCAACCATGAATCCAACGGGCGCGAAGATCCCACTTCCCGCAGTTGGAACCGTGGCTATGCGCGTCTGATGGCGCAAAGCGGTGACTGGCAGGTAGAAGTCAAACCCTGGTTCCGTTTTTCAGAAAGCGACAGCAATGACGACAACCCGGATATCACCAAATACATGGGTTATTACCGCCTGAAAGTGGGCTATGCCTGGCGTGAAAGCGTGTTCAGCGTTGATAGCCACTATAACTGGAACACCGGGTACGGCGGCGCAAAACTGGGTTGGAGCTATCCGATCACCAGCCATGTGCGTTTCTACACCCAGTTGTTCAGCGGTTACGGTGAATCAATGATTGATTACAACTTCCAGCAGACACGGTTTGGCGTTGGTGTCATGCTTAACGATATTATGTAATTTTGCCGTTCAAATAGCGGTGCCCGTGGGCATCGCCGTAGTGTAAAAATGGGGAAGTATGTGTCAACCGCAGCAGTGATAAACAGAGAATTGCTGGCAGAGCAGGTATTGCGCGATACCTTTGGCTACCAGCAGTTCCGTCCGGGCCAACAAACGATTATCAACGCTGCCATCGGCGGGCAGGATTGCCTGGTGGTGATGCCGACCGGCGGCGGTAAATCGTTGTGCTACCAAATCCCGGCGCTGGTGATGGACGGGCTGACGCTGGTGGTCTCCCCGCTGATCTCGCTGATGAAAGATCAGGTCGATCAGCTTCTCGCTTATGGCGTTTCTGCCGCCTGCTATAACTCGACGCAAACGCGCGAGCAGCAACTGGAGGTGATGGCCGGTTGCCGCAGCGGCAAGATCAAGCTGCTGTACATCGCCCCCGAGCGCTTGATGATGGACAGCTTCTTCGAACTGCTGCAACACTGCCCGCCCGCGCTGCTGGCGGTGGATGAAGCGCACTGTATTTCCCAGTGGGGCCATGATTTCCGCCCGGAATACCGCGCCCTGGGCCAGTTGAAACAACGCTTCCCGGCGATGCCGGTGCTGGCGTTGACGGCCACGGCCGATGACGCCACGCGCAGTGACATTGTGCGCCTGCTGGCGTTGCAGGATCCGCTGATCCAGATCAGCAGCTTTGACCGCCCGAACATCCGTTACACGCTGGTAGAGAAATTCAAACCGCTCGATCAACTGTGGCGTTTTGTGCAGGATCAGCGCGGTAAGAGCGGCATTATTTACTGCAACAGCCGCGCCAAGGTAGAAGACACCACCGCCCGTTTGCAAAGCCGTGGGCTGAGCGTGGCGGCCTATCACGCCGGGCTGGAAAACGAACGCCGTTCTCAGGTGCAGGAAGCGTTCCAGCGTGACGATTTGCAGGTGGTCGTCGCCACCGTCGCCTTTGGTATGGGCATCAACAAACCCAACGTGCGCTTTGTGGTGCATTTTGATATTCCACGTAACATCGAGTCCTACTATCAGGAAACCGGCCGCGCCGGGCGTGATGGCCTGCCTGCGGAAGCGATCCTGCTGTATGACCCGGCCGATATGGCCTGGCTGCGCCGCTGCCTGGAAGAGAAACCGGCGGGCCAGCAACTGGATATCGAACGCCACAAACTGAATGCCATGGGCGCGTTTGCCGAAGCGCAAACCTGCCGCCGCCTGGTGCTGCTGAACTACTTCGGCGAAGGCAAGCAGCAATCCTGTGGCAACTGCGATATCTGCCTCGATCCCCCCAAGCGTTACGATGGGCTGGAAGATGCGCGCAAGGCGCTGTCGGCGATTGGCCGTGTCGGGCAACGCTTTGGTATCGGTTATGTGGTGGAAGTGCTGCGCGGTGCCAATAACCAGCGCATCCGCGAATTTGGCCATGAAAAGCTGCCGGTGTACGGCATTGGCCGCGATAAAACCACCGAACACTGGACCAGCGTGCTGCGCCAGTTGATTCACCTGGGCTTTATCAGCCAGAACATTGCAATGTATTCGGCACTGCAACTGACCGAGGCCGCGCGCCCGGTGCTGCGCGGTGAAGTCGAACTTCCTTTGGCGGTGCCGCGTATTCAGAGCCTGAAGGTGCGCAGCAGTGCCAATCAGAAATCCTACGGTGGCAATTACGATCGCAAGCTGTTTGCCAAACTGCGCAAGCTGCGTAAATCGATTGCCGACGAAGAGAACATCCCCCCCTACGTGGTCTTCAACGATGCCACGCTGCTGGAGATGGCAGAACAGATGCCGATCAAGGCCAGCGACCTGCTGAGCGTGAACGGCGTCGGCCAGCGTAAGCTGGAACGTTTTGGTGCGCCATTTATGGCGATGATCCGCGATCATCTCGACGATGACGATGAATAAGGACGATCAATCATGCTGATATTATTTTTGACCGTGGCGTCCACTATCAATAAATAAGCAGAGGGCCGGTTAATGAGTGCACAAGATGCGACAAAGCGCTTGCAGGGAAGGGTTGCCGAAGTTTCAATAAAGGGGTTTCGCAGCTTGGCAAACATCGAGAAACTGCAACTTCCCCAGTTGACCGTGCTCATCGGTGCCAATGGCGTTGGTAAATCCAGTTTTATCCGTTTTTTTGAGATGCTGGGATGGATGTTGCGGGCACAGAGACTGCAGGAGTTTGTTCTCCGGCAAGGCGGCGGGGATGATCAGTTTTTTATGGGTTCCCGTACCACGCCACAGATTACGGCAGAAATCCGCATCAGCACCAAGAGTGGGTTTAACGATTACTCCTTCGAAATGGCTCATCTCTCAGCGGGCGATACGGTAATGCTGACCAAAGAGGCATACCGCTATTCTGATAACCGCAAGCCGACAGAGGCACGTTGGAGCAGCTTGGGGAGCATCGGAAGAGAGTCGGCTTTACCCAGTCAAAACAACAATACGGCGAAGACAATCTATCAATTACTCAAGCAGTGCTCCACCTATCAGTTTCATGATACTTCCGCTAACGCTGCGATTCACCAGCGCTGGGATGTTTCTGATGCGGTTCGTTTGCGCTCTGACGGCGGTAATTTAGCCGCAGTATTGCTTGATTTAAAAGAAAATGCGCACTCTCGATATGAGCAGTTGATCCGGCAGATCCAACGGGTTTTCCCAACGTTGGATGACTTCGTTTTGGAGCCTGTGGCAGGTAAGGTGCTGTTACGATGGAAAAGCAGGTATAGCGATAAAGTGTTCGGTTCTCATCTGACTTCCGATGGTTCGCTGCGTCTGTTTTGTCTTTTAACCCTGTTAAGTTTACCAGACGAACGCCTGCCAGATGTTTTGTTCTTTGACGAACCCGAATTGGGGCTGCACCCACACGCGATCACTCTGGTATCAGAGATGATGAAGCGGGTTTCCGAGAGAAGACAATTGTTCATTGCTACCCAATCGCCTTATATGGTGGATTGCTTTGGTCTGGAGAATATCATTGTTGCTGATGCCAAGGATGGAGCGACTACATTACGTAATCTGCCAAAAGAGCAATATCAGCAATGGTTGGACGATGACTACCTGCTATCGGAGATTTGGCTGAAGTCTCCAATAGGAGGCTCTCTATGATCAGAGTCTGCGTTGTTTGTGAAGGGCAAACAGAGGTAGAGTTTATCAAAACGTGTCTTTCCCCTTATCTGTTCGCCAGCAATGTTAGTGTCTATCCGGCTATTTTGCAGGCTCCATCGGGAAGGCATCGCGGTGGTAGAGTGACCGTGGAAAGGTTGGTCGATTTTCTCTCTCATCAGTATTATGAGGCCGATCGCATTACCACTCTGGTTGATTTCTACGGTTTTCAGGACGCGGCTGGCCTAACTGCCACGCAGTTAGAGCAGAATATCCTGGCCGGGGTGCAGAAAAAAATGACGAAGGGATTTAACGCGAGTTTCATTCTGCCTTACGTCCAGCTACATGAATTTGAGGCTCTGCTGTTTTCTGACGTTGAGCAGTTCAGCTGCGTTCTGGACGGCTGGGATGATAGGGTGAGAAACGAATTGATAGAAATCCGGCAACAGTTCGCTACTCCAGAAGATATTAACAACCATCCCAATACCGCGCCTTCTAAACGCATTTTCACCGCTTTTTCGCCGGGTACCTATAACAAAACAGAGCATGGTCCATTAATTGCTGAGGCGATTGGCATTACAAAGATACGCCAGGTCTGCCCAGGTTTTAATCGCTGGTTGAATAAGATCGAGGAGTGGGGAAACATTGCGTAGAACATCAAATAAAACAGCGTTCGGTGCGCCGTTTATGACGATGAATAAGGACGATCAATCATGCTGATATTATTTTTGACCGTGGCGATGGTGCATTTAATTGCGCTGATGAGCCCGGGGCCGGATTTCTTTTTTGTTTCGCAGACCGCCGTCAGCCGCTCGCGCCGTGAGGCGATGATGGGCGTGGTCGGGATCTCGCTGGGCGTTATGGTTTGGGCCGGGGTAGCGCTGCTGGGGCTGAATCTGATCCTGCAAAAAATGGCCTGGCTGCATCAGATTATTATGGTGGGCGGTGGCCTGTATCTGTGCTGGATGGGCTGGCAACTGCTGCGTTCTGCCCGCGCACAGAATGCGCAAACTGCGCCAACGGAAGAGGTCGCCGTGGTGTTGCCGAAGGCGGGCCGCAGCTTTATTCGCGGTTTATTGACCAATCTTTCCAACCCGAAAGCGGTGATTTACTTCGGTAGCGTGTTCTCGCTGTTTGTCGGTGAAGACGTCGGTGCCGGTGCGCGCTGGGGGTTATTCATGCTGATCACCGGCGAAACCTTTGTCTGGTTCAGCCTGGTGGCGGTGGTGTTTGCGCTGCCGGCCATGCGTCGTGGCTATCAGCGTTTAGCCAAGTGGATCGATGGCGTGGCGGGCGTGTTGTTCACCGGTTTTGGCCTGCATCTGATTTTTACCCGCTAAATAGCGACCTAATAGTGTAGAAGCGGGGGATGCGGTATCACCCCCGCTGGTCTGCATAACGCCTAGTATTGAATTGTCAGGCTTTTCTGGCCGTTGCTAGCAATCCAGCCACCAGAATAAACAGTGAGCCAAAAATACGGTTCAGCAAGCGCATTTGGCGCGGGGTCTTCAGCCAGTTGGCAATCCGCGTCGCCAGCGTGGCGTAGCCAATCATCACAAAGATATCCACCACCACTGTGGTAACGCCCAGTATCACGTATTGCTCGGCCTGCGGCTGATTGGGCACGATAAACTGCGGGAATAGCGCGGCCAGGAACACAATGCTTTTTGGATTGGTCAGATTCACCAGTACCGCGCGGCGAAACAGGCGGCGGCGTGGCAGGGTACCCGCCAAGGTATGCAAATCCAGTGCACCGGCGGCGCGCCACTGCTGAATGCCTAACCACACCAGATAGGCCGCACCAAACCATTTCAGCAGTTCAAATGCCAGCAATGACTGGGAAACCACTGCACCAAGGCCAATCCCCACCAGCACGATATGCAGGCTGAGCCCGACCTGCAATCCGGCGATCGACGCCACTGCACCACGGTAGCCGTGGCTGATACCGGTGCTCATGGTGTTAATCGCCCCTGAACCGGGGGAGAGGCTGAGGATAATGGTTGTCAGCAGATAGGTTAACCACCAGTCTAAGGTCATTGCGATGCTCCCTGAATACGCCAATGTGTGCCACAATACGCTATACCCGTCGTCTTTCAAGCCGCAGCGTTGTTGGCTTCACGTAGTCACCCCGGTCACTTACTCGAGTAAGCTCCTAGGGATTCCTACGCTTGCCGCCTAGCTGCAACTCGAAATCCATAGGGTATAGTACTATTCCTTGTATGTTGATACCGCAAAATACCCCGTGAAAAGGCATTCGATGACGTCATCCACTTTCAGTTCCACTGAATGGTTAAGCCGCGAAAAACAGTTTTCTGCTTTTGCTACCGGGCCATTGCTGGATTTTTGGCGGCGGCGCGAAGAGGGCGAGTTCCTCGGCGTGGGCGACGTGCCGATCCGTTTTGTGCGCTTCAGTTCGCCGCAGCACCAGCGCGTGGTGGTAGTCAGCCCTGGGCGTATCGAGAGCTACATTAAGTACCCGGAAGTGGCCTACGATCTGTTCCACAGCGGTTATGACGTGATGATTATCGATCATCGTGGACAAGGGCGCTCCGGGCGCATGCTGGCAGATTCACACCGTGGTCATGTGGTAAACTTTGCCGATTACGTTGACGATTTTGCCCGTTTTTACCAGCAACAAGTGCTGCCGCACGGTTATCAACAGCATCTGGCTTTGGCGCACTCGATGGGCGGCGCAATCATGGCGCAGTTTCTGGCGCGTGAACCCCAGGCTTTTGCCGCCGCAGCATTATGCGCGCCGATGTTCGGTATTTACCTGCCGATGCCGCGCTGGATGGCGAATCGTATTTTGAATTGGGCGGAAAAGCGCCCGACGCTGCGTGACTATTATGCCGTCGGCACCGGCCAATGGCGGCCGTTGCCCTATGTGGTGAATGCCTTGACCCATAGCCGCGAGCGTTATCGCCGCAGTTTGCGCTATTATGCCGATTACCCTGAACTCCAGGTGGGTGGGCCAACTTATCACTGGGTACGAGAAAGTATTCATGCCGGGCGGCAAATCATTGCTCAGGCAGCTAAAATAACCACACCGATTTTATTATTGCAGGCTGGTGAGGATCGGGTGGTCGACAACCGTTCCCATTCGGCTTTTTGTCAGGCAATGTCAGACGCGGGGCATCCTTGTGAAGGGGGTAAACCGTGGGTTATCAAAGGCGCACGCCATGAGATCCTGTTTGAACGGGACGCGATGCGCGCCGAGGCACTGAACGCAATCCTGCACTTCTTTGCCCAGCACTTAGGCGGCACTGCTGCTGCCGAAAACACCACTAGAGGTTAGAACATATCGCTATGTATCACGTTGTCGCTTCCGATTTAGATGGCACACTGCTGTCTCCTGACCATACCCTGACGCCCTATGCCAAAGAGACGCTGAAGCTGCTGACACAGCGCGGCGTACACTTTGTTTTCGCCACCGGCCGCCACCATATCGACGTTTCTCAGATCCGCGATAATCTCGGGATCAGCGCTTTTATGATCACCTCCAACGGTGCGCGGGTGCACAACACCGCAGGTGAACTGATCTTCAGCCATAATCTGGACGAAGATATCGCCCACGATCTCTACACCATGATGCATGACAATCAGGAAATCCTGACCAACGTCTACCGCAACGACGACTGGTTCATGAACCGTGAAAGTCCAGAGCAGGAAGAGTTTTTCCGCGAATCCGTGTTTAAATATCAGCTGTTTGAGCCGGGCCTGCTGGAAACCGACGGGGTGTGCAAGGTGTATTTCACCTGTGACGATCACGATAAATTACAGCCATTGGAAGATGCCATCAACGCGCGCTGGGGCGATCGGGTCAACGTCAGCTTCTCGTTGCCGACCTGCCTGGAAGTGATGGCGGGCGGAGTGTCGAAAGGCCATGCGCTGGAAGAGGTGGCCAAGATCATCGGCTATTCGTTGAAAGAGTGTATTGCCTTCGGCGACGGCATGAACGATCTGGAAATGCTGGCGATGGCAGGCAAAGGTTGCATCATGCGTGGTGCTCACCAGCGGCTGAAAGATACCTTGCCGGAGCTGGAAGTGATCGGCTCTAACGCCGATGATGCGGTGCCACATTACCTGCGCAAAATGTTCCTGTCGTAACTTGTTGGGGCGCAGCCTGCTGCGCCCACTCTCGCTGCCTCAGCGACTCAGCTCACATTCCATCAACGATTTTTTTGATACAAACCTCATTGCTGCATCAATCTAATTGCAGCTGAAAGCCAGCCCTCTGGTTATCTCACATTTATTGTATGGGTATTTATCCCGCTGCAAAATTTTCGTCGCTGCCCGCGAAATCGTTTATCTGTTATGTCTCCCCGCGCTCCTTATACTCAAGGCAGATCCTCAAGATTATCGGCCTTCAGGCCGAAACATAACGAATCAGGAGATGCTCATGACACAGAAAACTTTTCACGCAGAACCTTTTGCCCTGCCGTTTGAGATTGGCAGCACCGCGCTGGTAATGATCGACATGCAAAAAGACTTTGTTGAACCGGGCGGCTTTGGTGAAGCGCTGGGTAATGATGTCTCTTTCGTCCGTAGCGCTATCGAGCCTTGCAAGCGAGTGCTGGACGCCGCGCGCCGTCAGGGGCTATTGGTGATTCATACCCGCGAAGGCCACCGTGCCGATCTGAGCGATTGCCCTCCAGCCAAACTGACACGCGGTGGGCAAACCTTTATCGGCACTCATGGGCCAATGGGGCGCATTCTGGTGCGCGGTGAAGCGGGCCACGACATCATTCCTGAACTCTATCCGCAGGCCGGTGAACCGGTGATCGACAAACCGGGGAAAGGCGCGTTTTACCAGACCGATCTGCATCTGATCCTGCAAAATCACGGCATCAAGACGCTGATCGTGTGCGGTGTCACCACCGAGGTTTGCGTGAATACTACCGTGCGCGAAGCCAATGACCGTGGCTACGAGTGCATTATTCCGCAGGACTGCGTCGGCTCTTACTTCCCGGAATTCCAGAAATACGCTTTAGAGATGATCAAAGCGCAGGGCGCTATCTTCGGCTGGGTCAGCGATGCTTCTGCCATTGTGGATGGCTTGCAGAGCTAAGCGGCATGGGGCAGCCAATGATTTTCCCGGTGCTTTCTGTGGGCTATCTGGCTGCCAGCAGGTTGGTAGAAGGGGATCAACTCCAGGTGCATAGCGGCTTTCAACGCTCATTGAACCTGCGCCACCCCGACGGTTATTTGCTCTCGATCCTGAGCCGCGATAACCAGAATCTGCCGGATGCGATCCGTATTGCGCTTCCTGGCAATTGGGACTGGCGTTACCACATGCAGGCAGGGCAAAGCGTCCGGTTCGATCGCGGGACCTTGCAGAATGAACGCTGGGGCATCGTACTGAGCGGGAGTATCTGCTGGCATCCACAGCGCTGGTTGTCGGGTGAGTTTGCCCCTTTGCTTTCGAGCGTATTGCGTTATTACGCCCAGCTTGCCAGCCAACTGAGCCAATATTGCCAACAGCAGCAGATTGAAAGCGATCTGCAACTGTTACCCGATATGGAGCCATGCGCACGGGCGGTAAAGCTGGAGATTACCGATAGCCCCGCGCAACTGACGGCAGAAGTCACTGCGCTGATTGGCTTTGGGCGCGGGCTGACGCCGGACGGTGATGACTATTTATTGGGATATCTGACGGCACTGTGGCCGTGGCGGCAGCACCCTGCCATCGCTACGCACGACGCTACGCTGCGCAGCATTATTGGCAGCCAGCTATCACGCACCAACGACATCAGCCGCCATTATCTGGCACGCGCGTTAGAAGGCCACGTTTCGCAGCCGATCTGTGATTTGATGCTGTTGTTGGGCACCGAGGCGGCTGCCACCCAAATCCAGGTGGCAGCGCAGCAGGTGATGCAGTTTGGCGCCTCTTCTGGCGTGGATTGTTTGGCCGGGTTGTTACACGGTTTGAGGACGTTAAGAAGCGCGCTCTAAGCCCTGCAAGATGAACCGATTAATTTCAACATGCTGAAAAGCCCTTTTCAGCAGGGAACCCTTTTGCCTGCTGTTAACCGGTGGGCAGATCTCGTACAGGTAACCGCTATGAGTGTAATGCATAAAGTTTTTGCCAATCTCTATCAGGATTCCGTATCGCTGATGCAGATTTCGGCGCAAATCAGCCAACTCCCCGGTATTGAGCAAGCCTCGGTGGTGATGGGAACCGCCACCAATCTGGCCCAACTGCGCGATGCCGGTTTGGATAACGGCTGTCAGGCCGGGCCGAACGATCTGATCATTGCCGTGCGCGGGGAAGAGGCGGCCTGCGTTGCCGCGCTGGAACTGGCGCATCAGCGCCTGAACAGTAAACCCGCAGAAAGCAGCGGCGAAGGCGTGCGCGCGCCACAGTTGGTAAGCCTGGAAATGGCCGCCGAGCAACAGCCTGATATCAATCTGGCGCTGATCTCCGTACCCGGTGATTACGCGGCAGCCGAGGCGATTAAAGCCCTGCACCTGGATATGAACGTGATGCTGTTCAGCGATAACGTCAGCCTAGAGCAGGAAAAGCAGATCAAACTGCTGGCCCAGAGCAAGAACCGTTTGGTGATGGGCCCGGACTGCGGCACTGCGATCATCAACGGCCTGCCGCTGGGATTTGCCAACGTAGTAAAACCCGGAACGATCGGCATCGTTGGTGCGTCAGGCACGGGCGTACAGGAAGTGACCTGCCGCATCGACCAACTGGGCGCAGGCATTTCTCAGGCGATTGGCACCGGTGGCCACGATTTGCATGAAGAGATCGGCGGCATCTCGATGCTGCACGGCTTGCAGGCGCTGGCGGCCGATCCGGCAACGCAGGTGATTGTTTTGATCTCCAAGCCACCGGCACGCCCGGTGGCCGAACGTATTCTGGAACAGGCACAAGCCTGCGGCAAACCGGTGGTGGTCAACTTCCTGGGTGCTGTGCCGGAAGAGGTTACCCGCCCGGGGATCACCGCTGCGGCTACGCTGGCAGACGCCGCCGGGCTTGCGGTAGCGCTGGCTAACGGCACACCATCACCGGCCTCGGTCACCGCCATATCAACTGAAGATCGCGAGATGCTGCAAAACGCCAGCGCCTGCTTGCCCGCCACCCGCCACGCCATTCGCGGCGTATTTGCCGGTGGCACCTTCTGCTATGAAAGCCAGTTACTGTGCCAGCAACAAGGATTTAGCGCGGCATCCAATACGCCGGTAAAAGGCAATACCAAGCTGGCGGATATCTGGTGCAGCCAAGGCCATACGCTGATCGACATGGGCGACGACGATTTCACCCGCGGCAGGCCGCATCCGATGATCGATCCTACCCTGCGCAACCAGCGCGTGGTGGCGGAACTGAACGATGCCGATACCGCCGTGGTGCTGTTTGATCTAGTGCTGGGCTATGGCGCAGCGGCTGAGCCAGCGACCGAACTGCTCGCCCTGTTGAGCCAAAGCTATAACGAATCCAGGCCGTTGCTGATTGCCCATGTTTGCGGCACCGAGGCCGATCCACAACAACGTTCACGCCAGATTACTGCCCTGCGTCAGGCTGGCGTACTGGTTGCAGGTTGCAACGCTGAAGCGGCCATGTGGGCCAGCCTGATTGCCCGCATTCAGGCAGAGAAAAACGGAGAAAAAGCATGAATCCATTATTCCAGCAGCCACTGAAAGTAGTGAATGCCGGGCTGGCCGGTTTTGCCGATAACCTGAAACAGGCCAACGGCGACGTGGTTGCGCTGAACTGGCAACCGCCCGCTCTGGGCGACGTGCAGGCCGGGCTGGATCTGGCGGCGCTGATTCGCCACCCGTTGGTGGAGCAGGCTAACCAGATTGCTTTCGAACGCTATCTGAGTGCCCAACCGGTACTGATCGACGTGATGAGTGCCGCAGAAGCCATCACAGCCATGGCCCAGCGTAAGCTGATCCTGCACTCCGGCCCGCCGATCGCCTGGCAGGATATGTGTGGCCCGGTAAAAGGCGCGATCGTGGGCGCGGTCCTGTTTGAAGGCTGGGCTGCCGACCATCAGGCCGCCGAGCGCCTGATCGCCGAAGGCGCTGTGGAACTGGAGCCTTGCCACCATCATCAGGCGGTTGGGCCAATGGCGGGGATTATCAGCCCATCGATGCCGCTGTGGGTAATTGAAAACAAAACCAACGGCCAGCGCGCGTTCAGCAACTTCAACGAAGGCCTGGGCAAAGTGCTGCGCTTTGGTGCCAACAATGAGGAAGTGCTGCAACGGCTGCGCTGGATGCAGCAAGAACTGGCACCGGCGCTGAAAGCCGCCGTGCGTCAGATTGGCGAGTTGGAACTGAAACCGCTGATGGCGCAGGCGCTGCACATGGGCGACGAGGTTCACAACCGTAACGCTGCGGCGACCGGATTGCTGATCAAGCGCCTGGTGCCTGCATTGTTGGCCTGCAACCTGCCGCTGATCACGCTGCAAAACGTAGTGGCGTTTATTACCGGCAACGATCACTTCTTCCTCAACCTGTCGATGGCCGCCTGTAAAGCGATGATGGATGCCGCGACCGGCGTGCCATACAGCTCGATGGTCACCGTGATGGCGCGTAACGGCGTTAATTTCGGCATCCGCCTTTCCGGCACCGGCGATCGCTGGTTCCAGGCTCCGGCCAACGCGGTGGAAGGGTTGTTCTTCCCCGGTTACGGCGTAGAGGATGCGGCGGCCGATCTCGGCGACAGCGCGATTACGGAAACCGCAGGCGTGGGTGGCTTTGCCATGGCGTCATCACCGGCCATCGTCAAGTTTGTCGGCGGTACACCGGCCGATGCCACCAATAACAGCCGCCGTATGCAAGCGATTACCGTCGGTGCTAACCCGGCCTTTACCTTGCCTGCGCTCAATTTTGCGCCGACGGCGGCGGGGATCGATGCACGTAAAGTGGCCGATCGCCAGATCCTGCCGGTGATCAATACCGGTATCGCCCACAAACAGGCAGGGGTTGGGCAGATTGGCGCAGGCATTACCACCGCGCCGATGCCTTGTTTCGTCGATGCTATTCAGGCGTTGGCTCAGTCACTGCCTGCGGGAGAAACAGCATGAGCAAGCCTTTAGCCGTGGTTGCCGTAGGCGGTAATGCGTTGATTCAGAACGATCGGCAAAACAGCATTCCCGATCAGTATCAGGCGGTGATGGAAACCGTTGGGCACGTTGTCGAGATGATCGAAGCCGGTTGGGATCTGGTGCTGACCCACGGCAACGGGCCGCAGGTCGGGTTTATCCTGCGTCGTTCCGAGCTGGCGGCGGAAGAAGTGGCACCGGTACCGCTGGACTATGCGGTGGGCGATACCCAGGGCGCGATTGGCTACATGTTCCAGAAAGCCCTGCATAACGAACTGCAACGCCGGGGGATCCAGCGGCCGGTAGTGGCGCTGGTAACACAAACCCTGGTCAGCATTGATGATGCCGCATTTCAGCACCCCAGCAAGCCGGTGGGGGCATTCTTCGATCGGCAAACAGCGCTGGATCGCCAGCAGAAGCTGGGCTGGACGGTGATGGAAGACGCGGGCCGCGGCTGGCGCCGCACGGTGCCTTCCCCTGAGCCGCTGGAGATCATCGAGCGTGAGGTGATCGGCCAACTGCTGGCCCAGGGCTGCATCGTGATCGCCTGCGGCGGCGGCGGGATCCCGGTGATCCGCGATGAACACCAACAACTGCAAGGTGTGGAAGCGGTGATCGACAAAGATCTCGCCTCGGCATTGCTGGCAGAACAGCTCGGTGCGGACCTGCTGATGATCCCAACCGGTGTTGAACAGGTTGCTATCAATTTCGGCACTCCGCAGCAGCAATGGCTGGATACGCTGAGCATTGAACAGGCGCAGGAATTACTGCAACAGGGGCAGTTTGGTGCTGGCAGCATGCAGCCGAAAGTCGAAGCCATCTTGGGTTTTGTCACCCGCAGTCAGCAGCAGGGCAAGAACGGCCAAGGGCTAATCACCAGCCCGCAAGCCATTAAGGCGGCCCTGAATCACCAGACCGGTACTTGGATTACGTCATAACAATTAAGGAATTAACACGATGAGTCAGACTACTTTGGTGGCCGTGAATGGCACCTTGATGCGCGGCCTGGAACTGAACGGCAACATGACCGCAGCAGGCGGGGTTTTTGTTCGTGAAGATCAGACCGATGCCCACTATCGGCTGTGGAGTATTAACGATCGTCACCCCGGCATGATCCGGGTGATGGAAGGCGGCGTTTCGGTAGCGCTGGAAATCTGGGAGCTGCCGATGGCGTCGTTCGCTACCCTGCTGCTGAGTGAACCGGCTGGGCTGTCGATCGGCAAGGTGAAGCTACTCGACGGCAGCGAAGTGCTGGGTGTGCTGGCAGAACCTTGGCTGGTGGCCGGGCAAAAGGAAATTACCGAGTGCGGCGGCTGGCGACAGTATACCGGCGAAACCTTCACAGAATGAGTTTCTAGCTCTTCAGGCTATGCCCCACCAGTGGCACTGATGTGCGCTGGCGGGACCTCCTGATACAAGACTCCATAGGAGTAATTTATGCGTAAAACGGATGAAAGCGTCAGTACCGCATCCGGCTTTCATATTGCGATGATCTTACTGGGGATTGCGGTTACCCCGGTGTTGCTCTCTTCTTCCAGCCTCGGCAACCAGCTATCCCGTTCAGAGCTGACCACCGTGGTGGGCTTAGGGGGGATTATTCTGGCCGTGTTGGCCGCCATCACCATCAGCGTGGGTGAAAAAGCCCGTTTGCCGACCTACGGCATTGTGAAGTATCCCTTCGGCGAACGCGGCGCGGTGGCTATCAACATTCTGATGGCGATCAGCCTGTTTGGCTGGATTGCGGTGACCGCCAATATGTTCGGTCATTCGGTGCACGATCTGCTGGCGCAGCGTGGTATGGATCTGCCAACGCCGCTGCTGGTGGCTATAGGCTGCTGTATTTTCGTGGCGTCCACCGCCTTCGGTTTTGCCGTACTCGGCAAAGTGGCGCAGATCGCGGTGCCGATTATCGCACTGGTACTGTGCTACATCCTGTATGTGGCGACGCACGGCGAGGCGGAGCTGGCACAACGCGCTGGCAGTATGGACATTGGCGTGGCGGTGTCTACCGTGGTGGGGACGATCATTGTGCTGGTGGCAACCTTGCCGGACTTTGGCAGCTTCGTGCATAACCGCAAGCATGCGCTGATCGGCGCGTTGATCACCTTTCTCATTGCTTACCCTCTGCTGTATTGGGTGGGAGCCACCCCGAGCGCATTGAGCGGGCAAGGGTCGCTGCTGGCGGCGATGGCGGTATTTGGTTCGGTATTACCGGCGGCGTTGTTGCTGGTGTTTGCCTGTATCACCGGCAACGCGGGTAATATGTTCCAGGGCACCTTGGTGGTTTCAACGTTACTGACCCGTTTCCCGAAATGGCAGATCACCCTGGCGCTGGGCGTGCTGTCGGCGATTGTTGGCAGTATGGATATCATGAGCTGGTTTATTCCGTTCCTGCTGTTCCTGGGGATCGCTACCCCGCCGGTGGCCGGTATCTATATTGCCGACTTCTTCCTCTATCGCCGTCAGGGCTATCAGGAAGCGGTGCTGGCGGCAGAACCGCAGATCAAGCTGCTGACGTTTGTGGCCTGGGCTGCGGGCTCGGCAGTGGGTTTTATGACGGTGAAAGGGATGTTTACCCTGACCACCATTCCTTCGGTGGACTCGATCCTGGTGGCCTGCGTGGGTTATGCGCTGTTAAGCCGGATCGGTACGCAAAAATAATACTCAGGTATAATCGAACATAGTGAATATGCTGCCAGCACGTAAGCTGGCAGTTTCCTCTCTAGGCTGCTTCAGGGAATCATTATGTTTATCTCCGACGAAACATTGCGGGTCATCCATCTGGTTGCCAAATACCAGAGCATTACTACCGCCGCTGAGCACCTGAATAAAGTCCCTTCCGCGATCAGCTATACGGTGAAAAAGCTAGAGGAGAGCTTTGGCGTTGAACTCTTCCTGCGCAAAGGCCGTTATATCGAACTCACCCCGGCGGGTGAGTACTTTGTCGAACACAGCAAAACCATTCTCAATGATTTGGACGCGCTACAGCGCAATACCGCCCTGATTCACGGCGGTGTGGAGCAGGAACTGACAATCGCGGTGAACAATATTATCCCCCGTTCGGCGATCGTGGAGCTTGTCTGTGACTTTGAAGCGATGTTCCCCTCTACCCGGCTGACCATTGATACCGAAGTGTATAACGGCTGCTGGGATGCGCTGTATGGCAAACGGGCCAACCTGGTGATTGGCGCGCCGCATGTGGTGCCCAGCACCGAGGGGATTATCAGTGAGTCGATAGGCCACCTGGAATGGGATTTCGTCGTCGGGCCAGAGCATCCGCTGGCCACCCAGGTGCTGCCCTTACAGAACAATGAACTGCGGCACTATCCGGCGCTGTGCATCCGCGACACCGCAGTCAATTTTGTGCCGCAGCAGGCGTGGCTGCTGGAGGGGCAAAAACCGATGTTTGTGCCTGATTTTGCCACCGCCATTGAGCTTATCCAGCGTAATGTGGGCATTGGCTATGTGCCGCACCATCTGGCTTTGCCGCTGTTGAACTGCGGTTCGTTAGTCAAAAAGTCAATGCAGGAACATAAGCATGCCACGCAGATCTTTTTAGCCGCTCGTTCCGATGGCATGGGCAAGGTCAGCCGCTGGTGTATGGATTACCTGCTGGCACCTTCGTTCCGCGCCCGGTTGCATGGCCAATTGTGAAAGCGGTTTATTCCTGAATTTTGCAGACTAAATCGTACGAATAGAGTGTTCCATCAGGAGCGGCTTGAATGAGCTCCATATCCTGATCCAAACTGCAAAATAAAGCGGCGCTGCTGTGGGCCGCTGAGGCGTAGGTAATATCAAACAACAGCGGCGTATGATTTTCGTGCTGCTGGTTTTTCACTGCTTTTTTGATCCACTGCTCCATCTCTAAGGTTATTTTTTGCAGATCGTCGTGCTCTTTGAGCGGGTGGATTTCATAATTTCTGCTCCCCGCCATACTTGCCAGCGTAGCTCTATATTCCTGCTGCAAGGATTCCGGAATCAGCAGTGATAATTTCTCGGCTGCCCGGTAAGTTTGCAAGAATGAGGGTAAATGCTCCAGCAGCGGGGAACCCACCACCTGCGGGCAGTAGAGCAGCGGTTTTCTTTTAGCGATCTGGTAAAGGTGCGGTTTTTTGACGTGATGCAAGGTCATTACCGAGGCAAATAACAGTAACAGCGTCGTAAAGAGTAATGGGATAAACCAAATCAGGAAACTGACGAGGTCACTAAACGGATGGGAGTAACGCTCAACGTCGTCTGGGCGGAAAAAGCGTAATACCATTTTGAAGATCAGCCCTTCATTCAGCGCGTCGGTGACCCAGCCGGTCAGCACAATGGCCGATAGGGCATAACATGACGTTTTAAGATGCTGCAATAAGACCGAGCGATCCATAAACTATCCCCTCGTTAATAACCATGATCCGTATCCTTCCATTATACCGGTCGGCTTTCAAGGTTCTGGGGATTGGCTACTTGAGAAGCCCCACCCGAATGGGCGGGGCTGGTTGAGGTTACTTGTGTAACTTGTGCTGTTGCAGGAACTGTACGCCTTTGTCTGGGAAGTCGGTGAACAGGCCATCAACGCCTGCATCAATGTAGAAAATTTTCAGCATATCGTTGAAATCCTTGGCGTAGGCAGGAACCTGGCCCGGATCGGCACGGAAGGTGTAAGGGTGGATCTGCAAGCCCTGCTGCTTAGCCTCTTTCGCCAAGGTGGTCAGCTCAATGTGACCAGGGGTTGAGGTGCTTTTCACAATCATTGGATACCATGGGCCAATGCCATCGGCATATTTAGCCAGCTTGGCGGCAGCGCCGGGTTCATACATCCAGTCGTAGCTGTACGGCGTCAGGCTGCCGTCCGGGTGGATCACCATCGTTTCGCTCACCTTCTGATCGCCGGTATTGGTGATCAGCTGTACCAGTTTGATGTCCATGTTCATCGCCGGTAACAGCTCTTTTTTCACCCGCTCTAAATCCGGCGCATCAAAGCTTTGCAGGTAAGCTTTGTCGTCTTTTTTGGTGTAACCGTAGGATTTCAGCACTTCCAGCACGGCTTTGGAGATATCTTTGCCTTCGATTTTGTGGAACCAAGGCGCCTTGGTTTCCACGTAGATGCCAATATCCTTGCCGGTTGAGTGATTCATCCCCTGAATCATCTCAATCTCATCTTGCAGCGTGTGGATGCGGAAATCCGATTTCCACATTGGGAAGCGGTTAGGGAATTTCTGCTGCTGCACGCCGTCTTTCACCAAAAACTCCTCGGTGAACTTCAGCGACTGGATCTCGGCCAGGGTGAAGTCGATGGCGTAATAGCGGCCATCTTTACGCTTGCGGTCTGGGAACTTCTGCGCCACATCGGTCACGCGGTCAAGGAAGTGATCGTGCAGGACGATCAGTTTGTCGTCCTTGGTCATGACCACGTCCTGCTCCAGATAGTCCGCGCCTTGGGCGTAGGCCATCGCCTTGGCAGGCAGCGTGTGCTCAGGCAGGTAACCGCTGGCACCACGGTGGGCGATGACCAGCTTATCCGCAGCCTGCGCAACGCTGAGCATTGAAGTGGCGAGAATGATCCCTATTAGCAGGGCTTTGGTTTGAGTTCTCATTCGCATTCTATAATCTCCATTTTATAGGCAGAGGTAAGTAAAAAGGCCGCAGAGAGCGACCTTTAAATTATGCAAAAGTATTGTGACAGTTAACCGCGTTTTGCTGCGATATCAGCGTGATGCTTCTTCTCGCTGATCATGGTTAACAACAGCAGGATGACTGCGCCGATGCTGCCGCCGATCATCACCATAAAGCCGCCGTCCCAACCGAAATAGTCTACGGTGTAACCGACGATGGCGCTGGCGGCAACGGAGCCACCCAGATAGCCGAACAGACCGGTAAAGCCCGCCGCGGTACCCGCTGCTTTTTTCGGTGCCAACTCCAGCGCATGCAGGCCGATCAGCATGACCGGGCCGTAAATCAGGAAGCCGATGGTGATCATACAGGCCATATCGATGCCTGGATTACCCACCGGGTTCAGCCAGTAAATGATGGTGGCGATGGTGACCAGTACCATGAAGAACACCCCGGTGGCACCACGGTTACCTTTGAATACCTTATCCGACATCCAACCGCACAGCAGCGTGCCTGGAATACCGGCGTATTCGTACAGGAAATAGGCCCAGGATGATTTATCCAGCGCGAAGTGTTTGACTTCTTTCAGGTAGGTCGGCGACCAGTCGAGGATGCCGTAACGCAACAGGTAGACAAAAACGTTGGCGATGGCGATATACCACAACAGCTTGTTCGGCAGGACGTACTGCATGAAGATCTGCTTGGCAGTCAGTTCTTCTTCTGCTTTATCGCTGTAGTCATCCGGGTAGTCGTTTTTGTACTCTTCGATCGGCGGTAAACCGCAGGATTGCGGGGTATCACGCATCAGAGCAAAGGCGATCATCGCCACCAGGATCGCACCGAAGGCTGGCATATACAGCGCCGCTTTCCAGTCGTTGAACCACGCCATCCCCAGCAGGAACAGCAGCGGCGGCAGGCCACCACCCACGTTATGGGCACAGTTCCACACCGAAACGATACTGCCGCGCTCTTTCTGCGACCACCAGTGCACCATAGTGCGGCCACACGGTGGCCAACCCATGCCCTGGAACCAGCCACACAGGAACAGCAGCACAAACATCACCGCAATGCTGGAGGTGGCCCAAGGCACAAAGCCCATAAACAGCATGACTGCGGCTGACAGGATCAGGCCTGCGGGCAGGAATACGCGTGGGTTAGAACGGTCGGAAACCGACCCCATGATGAACTTGGAGAAGCCATAAGCGATGGAGATCCCTGATAGCGCAAAGCCCAGGTCCCCACGGCTGAAACCTTGCTCGATCAGATACGGCATTGCCAGGGTGAAGTTTTTACGCACCAGATAGTAGGCGGCGTAACCGAAGAAAATCCCCATAAAAATTTGCCAGCGCAGCTTACGGTAGAGCGGATCTACCTTATCGACTGGCACACGGGAAATGTGTGCGGCTGGCTTAAAAATACTCAACATGAGCGCCTCCGATGGCTTTATCAGTTATTACATCAGCAGGAAACGGATGTCCTGAAGATGATCGAGCGGATACCAGAGTTAAGTGTTGTCAAATTGTTCCATAACGAGCGCCATCCTAGTCAAAACCCGCAAGTCCCATTGTGATGGATGGCGCAATTGTTACACTTTTATGAAACATCGGCGGATTCTGCGCGATTGGTTAACATTTTGAAATGAGTAAACAGCAAAAACTTGTGATTTTGATCACATTTGTGATTTTTTAAGGTCATTTTACTTTCGTTTTTTGTTCGTTATTGTTCCTTATCAAACAAAATCCTTAATAAATGTGTACCAATAGGATGATAACCATAGGCCCAGGGGGCGTAATGAATAACGACTCACCAGTGACCGAAACGGATGTGATCATTATTGGCGGCGGGGCGACCGGTGCAGGTATTGCCCGTGACTGTGCGCGGCGCGGGCTGCGCTGCGTTTTGCTGGAGCGGCATGACATCGCCACCGGGGCGACCGGCCGTAACCATGGGCTGTTGCACAGCGGAGCGCGCTATGCGGTGACCGACGGTGAATCGGCCCGCGAGTGCATTGAAGAAAACCGCATACTGAAACGCATTGCCCACCATTGCATCGAACCTAGCGATGGCCTGTTTATTACCCTGCCGCAGGATTCGCTGACGTATCAACAGCAGTTTATTACCGCCTGCCTGAATGCCGGGATTAATGCCGAAGCGATCGAACCCCAGCAGGCGCTGCGTCTGGAGCCTGCGGCTAACCCGGCGTTGATCGGCGCCGTGCGGGTGCCGGATGGTACCGTCGATCCTTTCCGGCTGACCGCCGCCAATATGCTGGATGCGCGTGAACATGGTGCGCAGGTGCTCACCTATCATCAGGTAATAGGTTTACTGCGCACGAGCGATCGTGTGACCGGCGTGCGCGTTTTCGACCATAAAAATGCGCGTCAATACGACATTCATGCGCAGGTGGTGGTGAATGCCGCCGGCATTTGGGGCCAACAGATAGCAGAATATGCCGATCTGCGGGTGCGTATGTTCCCGGCCAAAGGGGCGCTGTTAATCCTCGGCCATCGCATTAATAACATGGTGATTAACCGCTGCCGCAAACCGGCAGACGCCGACATTCTGGTGCCGGGAGATACTATCTCGTTGATCGGCACCACCTCTACCCGCATTGATTACGACCAGATCGACAACATGGTAGTTACCCCGCAGGAAGTGGACGTGCTGATCCGCGAAGGCTCGCTATTGTCACCAATACTGGCGCAAACCCGCATTCTGCGTGCCTATGCTGGCGTACGGCCGCTGGTGGCGCGCGATGACGATCCCTCCGGGCGTAACGTCAGCCGCGGCATTGTGCTGCTCGATCACGCGGAACGTGACGGCCTGGAGGGTTTTATCACCATAACCGGCGGCAAGCTGATGACTTACCGGCTGATGGCAGAATGGGCGACCGATAAAGTGTGTGCCAAGCTGGGCATTAATAGCCCGTGCACCACGGCGCAAGTGGCGTTGCCGGGTTCCCGTCAGTCGGCGGAAGAAACAGTGCGCAGCGTGGTGTCGCTGCCGGCGAGCATCCGGGGTTCGGCGGTTTATCGCCACGGCGATCGCGCAAGCCAGATTCCTTCGGGCGATCGGCTGGATAACAGCCTGGTGTGCGAATGCGAGGCCGTGACCGCCGGTGAAGTCCGCTATGCGGTGAACTCCCTCACCGTTAATAACTTGGTCGATCTGCGCCGTCGCACCCGCGTTGGCATGGGCACCTGCCAAGGGGAACTGTGCGCCTGCCGTGCTGCTGGGTTACTCACGCACTTTAATGTCACCACGCCGCAGCAATCCATCGCGCAGCTTTCTCACTTCCTCAATGAGCGCTGGAAAGGCGTGCGGCCTATCGCCTGGGGCGATGCGTTGCGGGCCAGTGAGTTCACCAGTTGGGTTTACCAGGGGTTGTGCGGGCTTGAGGCGCGCGGTGACCAGCAGCAGGAGGCCGATGATGCAATTTGACGTGGTAGTGATTGGCGGCGGGCTGGCAGGGCTGAGCTGCGCCATCCGTTTGGCCGAGCAGGGCAAGCGTTGCGCAGTGGTCAGCTCAGGCCAGAGTGCGCTCTATTTTTCTTCCGGCTCGCTCGATCTGCTGGCGCAACTGCCCGATGGCACGGCGGTGGAATCACCGTTGGCGGCCTTACCGGCGCTGGCGCAGCAGGCTCCGCAACACCCTTATAGCCTGATGGGTGCAACCTGCGTCGCCACATTGGCCACAGAAGCGGTGCAGTTGTTGGAGCGTTGTGGCGTGCAGATGCAGGGCAGCAGCGAGCGTAACCATTTACGCGTCACGCCGCTCGGTACGCGCCGCGCCACCTGGCTCAGCCCGCAGGCGATTCCGATCACTGTGCTTGGCGGCGTTTTGCCATGGCGCAAGATCGCGGTGCTTGGCATCGAAGGCTTCCTGGATTTTCAACCGCAGATGGTGGCCAGCTCGCTGGCCGAGGAACAGGGTGTGAAAGCCGAGGTTGCTTCGCTGCATTTACCGCTGCTGGATCGGCTGCGCAATAACCCCAGTGAATTCCGCGCGGTGAATATCGCCCGCGTGCTGGATGTGCCAGAGAATCTGGCCGTGTTGACGGAAGAGATCAAACGCCAGGCGGGTGAGGCGGAAGCCATCTTCCTGCCCGCTTGCTTGGGGCTGGAAAGCGATCGGCCACTGGCGGTGCTGCGCGAGGCGCTCGGCAAACCGGTATTCCTGTTGCCGACGCTGCCCCCTTCGGTGCTCGGCATGCGGCTACACCAGGCATTGCGCCAGCGTTTGCAGCAACTGGGTGGCGTATTTATGCCGGGGGATACCGTGCTGCGGGCGGATTTTGACGGGCAACGTATTAGCGGCCTGTATACCCGCAACCACACCGATATCCCGCTGCGTGCGCAGCAGGTAGTGTTGGCCAGCGGCAGTTTCTTCAGCAATGGGCTGGTGGCGGAGTTTGACGGCATTCGTGAACCAGTGTTCGGCCTCGACGTTTACAGCAAGCCCCAGCGTGAAGAGTGGAGCCGCAGCGATTTGTTCGCGCCGCAACCCTATCTGCAATTTGGCGTGCAGACCGATGCCGGTTTACGTGCGCTCAAGCAAGGGCAGGCGATCGCGAATCTGTACGCTATCGGGGCCGTCACAGCGGGCTACGATCCGTTACAGCAAGGCTGTGGAGCCGGGGTATCGCTGATAGGTGCGCTGCATGTGGCACAACAGATTGCTATGCAGGAGGTTTCGGCATGAGCCTGTTAAAAGACAACAGTTTTGAGAGCTGCATTAAATGCACGGTGTGTACTACCTATTGCCCGGTGGCCAAGGTCAACCCGCTCTATCCGGGGCCGAAGCAGGCCGGGCCGGATGGCGAGCGTCTGCGGCTGAAAGATCCGGCGCTGTATGATGAGGCGCTGAAATACTGCACCAACTGCAAACGCTGCGAAGTGGCGTGCCCATCCGAGGTGAAAATCGGTGACATTATCCAGCGTGCGCGCGCCAATTTCAGCCAGAAAAAGCCGACGCTGCGCGATGCCATTCTCAGCCATACCGATATCATGGGCTCGCTTTCAACGCCGTTTGCGCCGATCGTCAATGCTACCACCGGGCTGAAACCGGTGCGTATGCTGCTGGATAAAGCGCTGAAGATCGATCACCGGCGTGAACTGCCAAAATACTCTTTCGGCACCTTCCGCCGCTGGTATCGCCAACAGGCGCAGCAGCAACAGCGTTATAGCGAACAGGTGGCGTTTTTCCACGGTTGCTTTGTCAATTACAACCATCCGCAGCTCGGTAAAGATTTGATCAAGGTGTTCAACGCCATGGATATCGGCGTGCAACTGCTGAAACGTGAGAAATGCTGCGGTGTGCCGCTGATTGCCAACGGCTTTATGGAACAGGCTAAAAAACAGGCCAAGGTTAACGCCGAATCCTTGCACGATGCGGTGCTGGAGCGCGGTATTCCGGTAGTCGCCACCTCTTCGAGCTGTACCTTTACCCTGCGCGATGAATATCCGCATCTGTTGGAGATCGATACCTCGGCGGTGCGCGAGCGGGTGGAACTGGCAACGCGCTACCTTTATCGCCTGCTGAGCCAGGGGCGCAGTTTACCGCTCAAGCACACGCCGCTGCGTGTGGCTTACCATACGCCGTGCCATATGGAAAAAATGGGCTGGACTGCTTACACGTTGGAGCTGTTACGGCAAATTCCAGGGTTGGAGCTGGTGGTGCTGGAGTCGCAATGTTGCGGGATCGCCGGGACTTACGGCTTCAAGTCAGAGAACTATGAAACTTCGCAAGGTATTGGTGCTTCGCTGTTCCGCCAGATTGAAGAGAGCGGCGTGGACATGGTGATTACCGACTGCGAAACCTGCAAATGGCAGATCGAGATGTCGACCAGCAAGCGCTGCGAACATCCGATCACTCTGCTGGCGCAGGCGCTGGGGTAGGCATTTCCCGTTCAGCTTTTTAAAGTTTCAACATTGTTGACACGTCATCGATTGTCGATTAATGTTTCTACATTGTAGAGACATTCCACTGAATTCGGAGAAGACGATCATGTCGCAGGTAGTGGTTAAAAAATGGGGAAATAGTCCATCAGTCAGGTTGCCGGTAGCCATCATGAAAGCCGCGTCACTCAATGTTAATGATACCGTAGAAGTGACGGTCGAAGAGGGCCGCATTGTGATTGTACCGGTGCGTGCGAAAGAGTATTCGATCGAGGGACTGTTGTCAGGGGTGACTGACGAGAATATTCACCAGGAGGTCTCTTTCGGCAAGGCTGTCGGTAAAGAGGTGTCCTGATGGTTAAAGGCTATGTCCCTGAAGCTGGCGATATTGTCTGGCTGGAGTTTGATCCACAGGCCGGTCATGAACAGGCTGGCCATCGCCCTGCGCTGGTATTAAGCCCTGCAATTTACAACGGTCGGATTGGGCTGATGTTGTGTTGCCCGATGACCACCAGGATAAAAGGGTATCCTTTTGAAGTCATTGTTCCCGGTGAGCCTGAGAGCGCCGTTCTTGCCGACCAAGTCAAGAGCCTCGACTGGCGAGAGCGCAACGCGACCAAAAAAGGCAAGGTGCCGAGTTCTGTACTGGCGGACGTCAGAGCAAAAGCTAAAGCATTAATAGGGTAGAAATTAAAGGGGCCGGTACAAGCACCGGCCCTGGCAAGATTAAGGCTGTAACTTCAACGAACTGATAATGCCTTCGGCTTCGCTTTGCTCCTGCTGCTGGTTATCCGCTGGCAGCGTGACCTGAATGGTCAGCAACTGGTTACCCAATTCACCGAGCAAGATCGACGAGTAAGCCTTTTGGCCGCTGCTGGTAATGATGCTATCCAGTTGGCGCAATGACACCCCGTTGATATCGATAACTTTGTTGGTGATCACCTGCAGGTTGGCATCGCGTGAACGCTGCTGCTGTTCCATGTTCTGGGCCAGAGTTTCTAGGCTGTCTGCTGGTTTATCACCGAGGATGATGATCAACGCGCGCTGGCCGGTGCTGTCGGCGAAGACGTGGCGGTTATTAGATTGCTGGCTCAGCTTGCTGCTCTGATCCGCCATGCCGTTTGGCAGGGTAAAGGTCAGTTTGCCATCCAGTAAGCTTACCGTCTGGTTGGCTGCGGTACTCGCGCTGCCGTTGACCGGCTCTTTATTGTCTTTGGCACCGTCACAGGCCGCAAGGCCAAGCACTAACAGGCTGATACCCATCAATTTTGCTACTTTACGCATGGGGCTTCCTTATTCCTTCACAGGTAGGGGGTTGTAGCGTATGGCACCGTATTCCAGGCTGAAATGCAAGGCGGATGTTGTCACAAGGCTTGTTTGCGCAGTAGCGGGGCAGCCGAGCCACCCCTGATCAGCGGATTAACTCGGCTGTAACTGGCCGTCTTGCTGGCGCGATGCCAGGCGTTTGAGCAGCATGTTTAGCAGCACGCCGTACATCGGCAGGAAGAACAGCATGCAGATCAGCACTTTGAAGCCGTAATCGACCAGCGCAATCTCCACCCAGTTGGCGGCCATAAAGGGGTCGCTGCTTCTATAGAAAGCGATGAAGAAGAACGCCAGCGTATCGCTGATATTGCCGAGGAACATCGCCGCTGCCGGGGCGAGCCACCAAGTGCGGCGTTGGCGCAGGCGGTTGAAGACGTACACGTCCAGGATCTGGCCCAGCACGTAGGCCATAAAGCTGGCGACGGCGATACGTGCCACAAACAGGTTAAAGCTGGTCAGCGCACCCAGGCCCTGCCATTCCCCCTGAAACGTGACGGTAGAGATCACATAGGAGATAAACAGCGCGGGGACCATCACTGCGAGGATAATTCTGCGCGCCAGCGGGGCACCGAAGATCCTGACCGTCAGATCGGTCGCCAGGAAGATGAACGGGAAAGTAAATGCCCCCCAGGTGGTGTGAAAACCGAAAATGCTGATCGGCAACTGCACCAGATAGTTACTGGAGGTAATGATGGCGATATGGAACAACGATAGCCAAACCAACGCGGTAACGCGCTGTTGAGTGGTAAACGAATACATGATGTTGCCTTTTTAAGTTGGGGTGAGGGAACCCATATTTAACGGTAGAGATTTTACCTGCGCGGCGCATATTACGCGTTTGCGCAACCAATGCAACTTAAGTTGTGGTTAAATTTCACGCAAACGTTAACGCATGTTGCACAGAAAAACCACTGGCGTAAACTATACCCGTCAGACTTCGAGTTGCTTGGGTGTTGGCTGCCTTCACTCACCCCAGTCACTTACTTGAGTAAGCTCCTGGGGCTTCGCTCAGTTGCCGCCTACAAGCAACTCGAATTATTTTGGGTATATACCTTGATGAGATCCGGCGAGCCTTCGCCGATCGTTTTTGATCGAGAACAATGCATGACTGATATCTTTACCCAGGCAGACCAAACGCTTGATGCGCTGGGCTTGCGCTGCCCGGAACCGGTAATGATGGTGCGTAAAACCGTGCGCCATATGGACAACGGTAAAACGTTGCTGATTATTGCCGACGATCCGGCCACCACCCGCGATATTCCGGGTTTTTGCCGCTTTATGGAACACACGCTGGTGGCGCAGGAAACCGAAACGGCCCCTTATCGCTATCTGTTGCGCAAAGGGCTGGTGGAGTAACGTCAGGCCCGCGTGGGGCCTGACGGATTGTCGCTATGGGCGTTTCTTCAATAGACGCAGCGCGTTGGCGGTCACCAGCGCGGTAGCGCCGGAATCCGCCAGCACCGCCAGCCATAAACCGGTCATCCCCAGCAGGGTGGTGACCAGGAAAATCCCTTTCAACCCGAGCGCGATGGCAATGTTCTGGCGAATGTTGGCGTGCGTGGCGCGCGCGATACGAATCATCTCGGCTACCCCAACCAGGCGGTTGTGCGTTAATGCGGCATCAGCCGTTTCCAGCGCCACGTCGGTGCCGCTGCCCATGGCGATGCCGATACTGGCGGCTTTCATTGCTGGGGCATCGTTGATGCCATCGCCAATCATTGCCGTCTGCTGCTGCTGATTCAGCGCCGTGATGGCTTGCACCTTGTCTTCCGGCATCAACCCTGCGCGGTAATCAATCCCTAGCTCGTTGGCAATAGCTGCCGCTGCGCGCGGGTTATCACCGGTCAGCATGACGCCGCGGATGCCTAATTCTGCCAACTCGGCAATGGCCTGTTTGGCGTCGTTGCGCAAAGTATCACGCAGTGCCAGCAGGCCAACGGGAACACCCTCTTCCAGCACCACCACGGCGGTTTTCCCTGCCGTTTCCAGAGTTTCAACCTGGCTGCGCCATGCGTGGCTAAGCTGGCTTTCTGCCAGTTTGCCCGGTGCGCTGATCAGAATGGTTTTACCGTTAACCATGCCTTCCACGCCAATCCCTGCCAGCGCCCGGCGGCTTTCAGCCAGCGGCAGTGCCTCGCCGTTTTCCCCGGCGCGGTTGATGATGGCCTGCGCCAGTGGGTGATGCGAACCGGCTTCCACCGCTGCCGCCAGAGCCAGCAATTGCTGTTCGCTGATACCGCTAGCTGGCAACACGTCGGTGACGGTGGGTTTACCCTCGGTCAGCGTGCCGGTTTTATCGAATGCGATGGTTTGTACTCGGCCCAACTGTTCCAGCGCCGCGCCGCCTTTAATCAGCGCACCACGGCGGGTAGCGGCTGCCAGGCCGGAAGTGATCGCCGCCGGAGTCGAGATCACCAGCGCGCAAGGGCAACCGATCAGCAGCAGGGTCAGGCCACGATAGATCCACATTTGCCAAGGTTCGGCGAACAGCAGCGGTGGCACCAGGATCACAGCAACCGCCAGCAGCATAATCGCTGGGGTGTAGTAACGGCTAAAGCGATCGAGGAAGCGTTCGATCGGCGCACGGCGCTCTTCGGCTTCTTCAATCAACTGCAAAATACGGTCGATAGCATTTTTGCCCGGTTCAGAGGTCACTTTCATCTGCGCCGCCTGATCGACCGACAGGCTGCCTGCCGCCACTTTCTCCCCTTGTTGGCGTTCAACCGGCACGGATTCACCGGTTAATGCGCTTTCGTCAAAGCTGGCGAAAGGATTGAGCAACTCAGCATCGGCAGGCAGACGGCCACCCGGTGCGATTTCAATCACATCGCCGGGGCGCAGGCTGGCGACCGGCACCTTTTTGCGCGCGTTACCCTGGATCAGCAGGGCATCCTCCGGCACCAGCGCCATCAGGGCTTTCACGCCTTTGCGGGCGCGGTTGGCGGCATAGGATTCCAGCAGTTCCCCCACCATAAACAGCAGCAACACCATGGCGGCTTCGGCCGTGGCACCGATGAACAGTGCGCCAATGGCGGCGACGCTCATCAGAGTTTCAATAGCAAACGGGGTGCCTGAGCGGATCAGACGCAGGGCTTTACGGCCGATAGGTGCCAAGCCGACCAGCGTGGTAATGATAAAAGCAATCTGGCCGAATTGCGGGTTGATGAGATCCAAGATCCAACTGCTTGCCATCAGTAGCGAGAGCAGTAGCAATGGGCCGAACTCTCCTAGGCGGGAGGTTTTCGGCTCATCGGTTTTGACTGCCGTATTCAGCAGGGTAAAACCAGCCTGTTTTACCGCATCTTGCACGCGCAGGCTGATATCGCTCTGGGCATCCACCACCAGTTTTTCTGTGGCAAACAGCACGCGTGCGCTGTCGACGCCGGGAATGGACGTGACGGCATTTTCAATTTTTTTGGCACAGCTTGGGCAATCCATGCCGGTGACTTTCCAACTGAAACGCTGGCTGCCGGAAGGGGGAACGGCAGCCAGCCTGTCGCTTTCCTCATCCGGATCGTCGTGGCCGCTGCTGCAACAGCTGGCACTGTGCTCATGGGCATGTTCGTGGGAATGGGCGTGATTTTCCGCCCCGGTGGTTTTTTCACTGCTGCAACCGTGCTGGGTTTGCGCGTGGCTATGGTTGCAGCCGCAGCCGTTCTCTTTATGGCTATGTTCCTGATGATGATGTTCTTTATGAGTATGCATAACTCCCCCTTCAGGCAATTAACGGTGTTCTCAGGATTGACTCTACACCTTGGAGCTGACTCCAGAGTCAAGCCCTATATGAGAATTATTACTAACTGAAGCGGGCGATATGTCGATGCCCTGTTGTGAAATATAAAATACAAATTAATTAATTTTAAAACATAATAATATAAATATATTCAATAAAATTTATGATTTTTGAGTGAAATGCCAGCATAACTCTCTGGTATCTGCATGCCGCAGCATGGCTGAAGTTTGTAGCCAATATTCCATCATTATCCTGCCTTAACTTTGTCATTTGCTGATAAAGTCAGCGTTATTAACTTATTTTTTAATGATAAATAGTTGATCGTTTTTAACGACACGCTGAGTCCCTGCCTATACTTGGAAACGATTGCCATTTGAGATGGTGATCTTATTTACCGATCTACCTGCATTAATTCTACCTGAATCACTGCCAGCAATGGCGCATAAACGCCCTCTCACCAGTTCATGGTGCGTGCACCTGATTGGTGGGTCGGTTATGTCTATCTGTCTGATTAATAGGCAATCAGATAATGAGTGGAATCGAACCAATGCAATCGACGAAAAAAGCAGTTGAAGTCACTGGATCCAATTTGTCGGCGACCACCGGTTATGACGCAGTCGATGCTTTACTGCATTATCATGAGCGAGGTAACGGGATTCAGATTAATGGCAAGGATTCATTTTCTACCGAGCAAGCTGGGCTATTCATTACACGTACTAATCAAACCTGGAATGGCAAAGGGGTTTTTGACCAGTCGGTTAAATTAACCTTCTCATTCCCAGATTATAAATTTTCCACCACCAACGTCGCGGGTGATACCGGGCTCAGCAAGTTCAGCGTTGAGCAGCAACAGCAGGCGAAGCTATCGCTGCAATCCTGGGCTGATGTGGCCAATATTACCTTTACCGAAGTGGCAGCCAGCCATAAGGCTAATATCACCTTTGGTAACTACAGCCAGGATTACCCTGGTCATAATGATTACGGGACTCAGGCCTATGCCTTTTTACCGGGCTCGGTTTATCAGGGGCAGGATCTCTCCGGCCAGACTTGGTACAACATCAACCAGTTCAATGTGAAACACCCGGCCAGCGAAGATTACGGCCGCCAGACGTTCACCCATGAAATCGGCCACGCGCTGGGTTTGAGCCATCCGGGTGACTATAACGCTGGCGAGGGCAACCCAACCTATCAAAACGCCAGCTATGCCGAAGATACCCGTGAATTTAGCCTGATGAGTTACTGGAGTGAAACCAACACGGGTGGCGATAACGGCGGCCATTATGCGGCGGCACCGCTGATCGACGATATTTCCGCGATCCAGCATCTGTATGGAGCCAATATGACCACCCGCAGCGGAGATACCGTGTATGGTTTCAATTCCAACACCGATCGTGATTTCCTCAGCACCAGCAGCAATACACAGAAAGTGATCTTTGCCGCCTGGGATGCGGGTGGCAACGATACCTTTGATTTCTCAGGCTATACCGCTGATCAACGCATCAACCTGAATGAGAAATCTTTTTCAGATGTGGGTGGGCTTAAAGGCAACGTGGCGATTGCCGCCGGTGTCACCATCGAAAACGCGATTGGGGGTTCAGGCAACGATGTGATCGTGGGCAATGCTGCCAGTAACGTGCTGTTCGGCGGTGCGGGCAACGACATACTGGCCGGTGGCGATGGTAACGATCGCTTGTGGGGGGATGAGGGTAACGACATCTTGTTTGGTGGCAACGGCCATGACCAACTGCTCGGTGGTGCAGGGGATGACATTCTGCACGGTGGCGCCGGTGCCGATCAGCTGTTTGGTGGTGAAGGCAAGGACACCTTTGTGTTCACTGCCGCCAGCGATTCCACCCCCGAATTTAGCGACTATATCTACGACTTTGAGAGTGGTAGCGATAAAATTGACCTGTCGTTCTTTAATCAGGGCGCGCAGGGCAAAGATTTCATCCATTTTGTCGATCACTTGAGCGGGGCCGCCGGTGAAGCATTGCTGACTTATGATGCGGCCAGTAACCTGAGTCATCTGGCACTGAATCTTGGCGGATATCAGACCCCTGATTTCTTGTTGAGGATCGGCGGTCAGGCCGATTTGACGGCAGATTTTATCGTTTAGCAGGATGCAATGGTAGGGGTAGCATGGCTGCCCCTACTTGCAGGAGCCTCTATGAAAGGCAGATTAACGCATGCCGCTATGGTAGCGGTGAGCATCACAGTGACGGGAGCCGCGATGGCCAGCAGTTTAGTTCTTCCGACCGCGCATTCACTGGCAGGCCAGTGGCAGATTACCGACCGCCAGCAGCAGTGCCAGGTGGAGTTTCTCGCCAGCGTGCAACAGGGTGCCAATGGTTATCAACTGCGGGATCGCGAGCACTGTTTGAAAACCCTTTTTGCCGCAGAGGTGGTTGGCTGGCGGCCAGCGCCGGATGGTATTGCGTTATTACAGGCGGATGGCAGCACATGGGTGTTTTTCGCGCGCGCGGGTGAGGTTTATACCGGGGCTGGCTTGACGTTAAAGGCGCTGTAGCAGGCAAAATGGGTTCGGCGTACCGAACCCATGGTATCTATTACAGATAGAGCGAACGGACGATCAGGAAATGGCCGACGAAGTAGCAGAAAGCTACAACCGCATCTGCGGCACGGAAAGCAAAGCGGTAGCGGTTCAGCAGCCACACCACGTTGGCCAGCAGCAGCAATGACGCGCCCGCCAGCAGCGAGAAGCTGAAATCGGTGCTGCGCAGGAAATACTGTTCACCTGCCAGCCACACCATCAGCAGCGTCATCGCCACCAGGGTGGCGATCGGCCAGCGCATCTCTTCCAACCGGCTCCAGATGGTTGCCAACAGCGCTGCCCCAATGATGAGTAGCGCCACAGGCAATGGCCAGAACAGGCTGAACGTCATCTGGCTGGCAAAGCTCAGGGTATAGAGTAAGTGTGAAAGGAAGAACGCGCCGATGGCATACAGCACGCGTTCGCGTGGCAGCAGTAGCAAGGCATCACCCACCAGCGTGGCTAACAGGCCCAGGACGATCAGATAACCGGTCGCACCCAGCACCGGTGCCTGCCAGGCCATCAGCAACATCAGCAGCAGCGTGACCGGTTTAAACACCCAGCGTTGCCAACGAGGACCGCGGTAGGAGGCATCGACGAACAGCCAACCGGAAAAAAATACGGCAAGGAACGGCCAACTCATTTTGTCTTCCTTATTTATGATGGGAGCTGTATCACCCGCTCCAGATTGTCACTCGTGTCACTTCTTCAGTTTAGGCAGCGTGCGTAAGTTAAACAATGCTTTCTTCAAAATGCAGGGTATCGGATTATTTCTTCTTGATCGGCGGCTGTTTTTTCTGCCAGGCCAGCATTTCAAAGACGCCAAAAATAAAAATTTTGGCTTGCTGCCCGCGGCTGATGGGCTGATCTTTCGGCTGGGTGGATTTCAGTAATACCAGTTGCAGCCCATGCATCACCACCATAAAGAACAGCGCCACGTCGATGAAGTATTTCAGCGGCTTGGGGTACGGCGAGAACAGGTTAGCGAGCAAAAAGCCCCACACGCACAGCATCAGCAAGCGGCCCAGATTAATCAGCATGTTCGGTTTTCTCATCAATAGAACGGATGTAAAGACGGTAGGCCACTTGACCCGCGATTTTCTCGCGGTGCAGCGTCCAGGTTGCTGGGACGTCAGCGGCGGCGCTTTCGGCTTCAGCCTCGACATAAATCCACGCCTCATCCGCCAGCCATCCCCGTTGTTCTAACAGTATAACGGTTTCGGCCAGTAACCCCTTGCGGAATGGCGGATCGAGAAATACCACGTCAAAGGGTTGTCCGTTGCCCGCCAGCCAATGAAGCGTATTGGTATGGATGACCTGCCCCTCGCCCTTTAGCAACGCCAGGTTTTTCTCCAACTGCTGGGCTACCGGCCGTTCATATTCCAGCAGCGTGGCGCTGGCAGCATAGCGGGATAGCGCTTCCAACCCCAGCGCACCGCTACCGGCGAAACAGTCCAGGCAGCGAGCGCCGCGGATCACCGGAGCCAGCCAGTTGAACAGCGTTTCACGCACGCGATCGGTGGTGGGCCGCAGCCCTTCACTGTGAGGAACCGGTAGTTTACGCCCGCGCCACTGGCCGCCGATAATGCGGATCTGGCCAGCAGACGCCGATGGCGCTTTTTTAGCCGGGCTGCGTGAAGATATTTTTGCCATAGAGAGTTTCGGAGTTAACAAAAAGTTGCCGCCATTCTACCGGTGTGGCGCGCCGGGGGAAACGTAAAACGCTGTTGCTTTGGAAAGCATGCCCGATGCGTGTTGCTGTGCGAGGGAAAGTGATAGACTCGGCGGATTAATTTTTGCATTGGCAAGCTATTGGTACGGAGTAGGGTTAATAGATGGCAAAAGATAAGAAACGTGGGTTTTTCTCCTGGCTGGGCTTCGGCCAACAGGAAGAAAAGCAGCAACAACCTGAGCCAGCCGCAGAGCAAGAGGAGCATCAGGTTGCAGAAACTCCGGTTGCCCCCAAACTGGACGACAAGCTTCCCGCTCAGGAATCCGAGCCAGCCGATCTCAACGATACCCCTGGGGAGTGGGATGCCGGCCAGAATGGCGAACCGATTGCCGAAAATATCCCGGCGCTGATCGAACACAGTGCTGCGGTAGAAGAGCCCGCCCCAGCCCAAGCGATCGAGCCCCTTATTGAACCGGTGGCAGAGGTGGTTGAACCTGAGCCAGAGCCGGTTGCAATCATGGCAGAGATCGAAGCCCCGGCAGAAATCCCCGAATTACTGGCCCCGGCGGTGACGCAGGAGCAGGAACGCCCGAGCAAAGAGGGCTTTTTTGCCCGCCTGAAGCGCAGCCTGCTGAAAACCAAACAGAATCTGGGTTCTGGTTTTATCGGCCTGTTCCGTGGCAAAAAGATCGACGACGAACTGTTCGAAGAGTTGGAAGAACAACTGCTGATTGCCGACGTCGGCGTGGAAACTACGCGTAAAATCATCGAATCTCTTACCCAGCATGCCAGCCGTAAGCAGTTGAATGACGCCGAGGCGCTGTACGGCAAGCTGAAAGAAGAGATGTCAGACATTCTGGCGAAGGTGGATCAACCGTTGGACGTTGGCGGTAAAACGCCGTTTGTCATCCTGATGGTTGGCGTTAACGGCGTGGGTAAAACCACCACCATCGGCAAAATGGCGCGTCAGTTCCAGGCCGAAGGCAAGTCGGTGATGCTGGCAGCAGGCGATACCTTCCGTGCCGCCGCGGTTGAGCAGTTGCAGGTCTGGGGTGAGCGCAACCGCATTGCGGTAGTGGCCCAGCATACCGGTGCCGATTCCGCCTCGGTGATCTTCGACGCCGTACAGGCTGCTAAAGCGCGCAATATCGACGTGCTGATCGCTGATACCGCTGGCCGCTTGCAGAACAAAGCGCACCTGATGGAAGAGCTGAAGAAGATCGTGCGCGTCATGAAAAAACTGGACGAGCAGGCCCCTCATGAGGTTATGCTGACCCTGGATGCCAGCACCGGGCAGAACGCGGTCAATCAGGCGAAATTATTTAATGAAGCCGTAGGTTTAACCGGTATTACGCTGACTAAACTGGATGGTACCGCCAAAGGCGGGGTGATTTTCTCCATCGCCGATCAGTTCGGTATCCCGATCCGTTATATCGGCGTTGGCGAAGGCATTGAAGATTTGCGGCCGTTTAAGGCTGACGATTTTATTGAGGCACTTTTTGCCCGAGAGGATTAATACGGATGATTCGCTTTGAACAGGTCAGTAAAGCTTATCTGGGCGGACGGCAGGCGCTGCAAGGGGTAGATTTCCATCTGCGCCCGGCGGAGATGGCGTTTCTGACCGGCCATTCCGGCGCTGGGAAAAGTACCCTGCTGAAACTGATTTGTGGTATCGAACGGCCGAGCGCGGGGCATATCTGGTTCGGCGGGCATGATATCAGCCGCTTGAAAAGCCGCGAAGTACCCTTCCTGCGCCGGCAGATCGGCATGATTTTTCAGGATCACCATTTGCTGCTGGATCGCACGGTGTACGACAACGTGGCGATGCCGCTGGTGATCGCCGGTGCCAGCACCGAAGACATTCGCCGCCGCGTGTCGGCTGCGCTGGATAAGGTTGGGCTGCTGGATAAAGCGAAGAACTTCCCGATCCAGCTTTCTGGCGGCGAGCAGCAGCGCGTCGGCATTGCCCGCGCGGTGGTGAACAAACCCGCCGTCCTGCTGGCGGATGAACCGACCGGTAACCTGGATGATGCGCTGTCGGAAGGCATTTTGCGCCTGTTTGAAGAATTTAACCGCGTTGGGGTCACGGTGCTGATGGCTACCCACGACACCGGGCTGATTGCGCGCCGCAACTACCGCATCCTGACGCTGAGCCAAGGCCGCATGGCCGGAGGGATGCATCATGGCGAATAACGCAAAAACGGCCAAGAGCAAGGCACTGCGCGGCGGCTGGCGTGAACAGTGGCGCTACGCCTGGATGAACGCTATCGCGGATATGCTGCGCCAACCCTTGGCAACGCTGCTGACGGTGATGGTGATCGCTATCTCCCTGACGTTACCCAGCGTCTGTTACATCGTATGGAAAAACGTCAGCACGGCAGCCACCCAGTGGTATCCGACGCCGCAGTTGACGGTCTATCTGGATAAATCCCTCGACGATGACGCGGCGGTGAAAGTGCTGGACGCCATCAAGGCGGAAGCGGGCGTGGAGAAGGTGAATTACCTGTCGCGTGAAGAAGCGCGCGGTGAGTTCCGCAACTGGTCCGGTTTTGGCGGTGCGCTGGATATGCTGGAAGAGAACCCGCTGCCCGCGGTCGCTATTATCACGCCGAAGATGAGTTTCCAGAGCTCCGATACGCTCAATACCCTGCGCGATCGCGTCGCAGCGGTGCACGGTGTGGACGACGTGCGGATGGACGACAGCTGGTTTGCCCGCTTGGCGGCGCTGACCGGTTTGGTGGGCCAGGTAGCGGCGATGATCGGCGTGCTGATGATCGTGGCAGTGTTCCTGGTGATTGGTAACAGCGTGCGTCTGAGCATCTTCAGCCGCCGTGATACCATCAACGTGATGAAGCTGATTGGCGCGACCGATGGCTTTATTCTGCGCCCGTTCCTGAACGGCGGTGCGATGCTCGGCTTCTTTGGTGCCCTGTTCTCGCTGATCCTGTCTGGGGCGCTGGTGTGGAAGCTGGAATCGGTGGTCACCAGCGTGGCAAAAGTGTTCGGCACTACCTTTACTCTGCACGGCTTGGGCTGGGACGAAGCCCTGTTGTTACTGCTGATTGCCGCCATGATTGGCTGGGTTGCCGCCTGGTTGGCCACAGTGCAACATTTACGCCGATTTACACCACAATAAATGATTTTTTGATATACTCTTCTCCTGCTGCGTCCCACCGTGTTGCGGGAGAAGAGCACTCAAACAGCAAGTTATCCAGCCTCTTTTCAATAACGCACAAATTTCCTATTATTCTGAGCTTTCGTCACGTATTGTCATTAGCGTTGCGAGCGAAAAATATGGAACTTATAGGGTAGAGCACGGTCGAAAATGGCAGCAAATGTTAAGGTGCCCGGCGTGTGGAACCGCTTTTGCAACAGCAATAGCCATAAGATCAATAACTCCCCCGCCGTAAAATCATCTGCATGATCTGTTTTATCAAGAGAGGGTTTTGAATGACCAAAGAAATGCAAACTTTAGCCTTAGTCCCACAGGGCAGCTTGGAAGCCTATCTGCGGGCAGCCAACACCTATCCGATGCTGACGGCAGAGGAAGAGCGGGAATTGGCTGAACGGCTGCATTATCAGGGCGATCTGGAAGCAGCTAAGTTGCTCATCCTGTCCCACCTGCGCTTTGTTGCTCATATTGCCCGTAACTATTCAGGATATGGGTTGCCGCAGGCAGACCTGATCCAGGAAGGGAATATCGGCCTGATGAAGGCGGTGCGCCGCTTCAATCCAGAAGTGGGTGTGCGCCTGGTGTCCTTTGCCGTGCACTGGATCAAGGCAGAAATTCACGAATACGTGCTGCGTAACTGGCGCATTGTCAAAGTGGCCACCACCAAGGCACAGCGCAAGCTGTTCTTTAACCTGCGCAAAAACAAACAGCGTCTGGGCTGGTTTAACCAGGATGAAGTGGAGCTGGTGGCGCGTGAACTGGGTGTAACCAGTAAAGACGTGCGCGAGATGGAATCCCGCATGGCCGCACAGGATATGACCTTTGACCCAACGCCGGAAGACGAAGGGCGCGATGGTCAGGCAATGGCGCCGGTGCTGTATTTGCAGGATAAAAGCTCAGACTTTGCCGAAGGCATTGAGGAAGATAACTGGGAAAGCAGTGCCGCAGACAAACTGGCCTTCGCGCTGGAAGGTCTGGACGAGCGCAGCCAGCATATCATCCGCGCCCGTTGGCTGGACGATGACAACAAGTCCACGTTGCAGGAGCTGGCCGATCAGTACGGTGTTTCCGCCGAACGTGTGCGCCAGCTTGAAAAGAACGCCATGAAGAAGCTGAAGATGGCGATCGAAGCGTAATTCTGCTCCGCGCATTGCAAAAGCCCGGTCTGTGTTAACAGCCGGGCTTTTGAGGTTGATGACAAAGTCGCCTTCTAGCCCGAGATACCCGGGTCTAGCGCACCGAGGGGCACTCCGACGGCTTACGCCGTTACGACCCCTTCGGCACGCTCCCCCTAATAACCAGCTTTGTCAGCCGTCTGAAAAGCCCGGTCTGTGTTAACAGCCGGGCTTTTCTGTTTCTGGCGTTTATTTGGCTACGGCGGCAAACTCCGGTGCCGGGCAGTTATAGCCAAATCGGCTTGACCAGTCGTATTGAGCCCCTGTTTTGGTGTAACGCTGATAGAGCGCTCGCCCGGTTTTGGCATCGCGCGCTATCACCCAGCTTGCGGCGTTGCACAGCACGGCGGCATAGGCTTGGCTTTTTGGTGGCAAGAGATCGGCCGCAAGCTGTGCCAGCGCCACGGCCTGCCAGCGATAGTGCAGGAAACGGTTATCCGCCGCTGGCAGAGATTTGGCAGCACGTACCGCCTCAGCGGCGCTGATCCAACTCTTGTGTTTTAGCTCGCGGGTATCAAAGGCATCCCCAAGATAGGAGTAGCCCGCGCCGTAAATGGCGTAATCCGGCGTCATTTCGTAGCCAGTGAATTCCAACCCTTGTTCGCGCAGTAACGCCGCCGCCTGATAGTAGGCTTTGGCGCGAGTGGTTTTGTCGCCGGTCTTATCCTGCGCCACTTTCAAACGTTCGGCAAATTCCTGCGCAGCTTGGCCATAGTTCGGAATGGCAAAGTAATTTACCGCTTCCTGATAACGCCCGGCACGCATCATCCGCCGTGCCAGCAGTTCGCGCAACTGTACTTCCGGCGTGAGCTGTTGGCCATTGTACTCATCAGGCTTAACCGGTTGCAGCGGCGTGGTGGGCGCAGGGGCATGTTTATCGACAAAGCCTTTCAACTCATCAATGGTCAGCACCCGCTCGGCGATATCGGCGACGTCTGCCCAGTAATTCTCTTTGCCACGGTACATCAACCCCATCGCTTGCAGGTAATCACCCCGGTTCAGCGCCAGAATGGCCTGTTCACCGGCCACCCGGCACTCGGGGATGATCATCTCATTGGCGAAATCCCCATCATATTGTGGCCCCCAGCTTTCGTCAGAAGGGAACGCCGCTGCGGCTTTGGCATAGGCGGCGGTGGCGGCCTTGACGTTGCCGTCACGCAGCGCCATCTTGGCGCGCAACCACCAGGCCAAACCGCTGTCCCCGGCGTTTTTCAGCAGGCTAGCGGCCATCGGGTAGTTCCCGGAACGATAGGCCAATGCCGCCAATCGATCGCTACCGGCAAAACCGCGTTGTACCGATTCATTGAGCAGTGCCAGGATCGGATCAATGACCTGCTTGGTATTGTCGTATGGCTGCACGTTAGCGCTGCGGGCGAACAGTTCGATGGTGACCAACTGCTGGACCAGCGGATCGTGAATCGCCTGCTTGAGCGCTTCCAAGTGGTTCGGGTTGACCAGATAGCTGGAGATATATTGCAATGACAAACCGCCATCGCTATCACCCTGTGCCGCCTGTTGTGCATATAACTGCACCGCAGCGGTCATCTCACCCTGCCACAGGTGAATTCGCGCCTGCTGGCCCAGGCTGCTTAACGCCAGCTGATCGGGATCGGCCTCGCCGTTTTTCACTTGGTCGATCACCTGCTGGAAAGCTGCAATAGCCTTATCAAGCTGCGCTCTCTCTGGGTGTTTCACCACCGGAGTGGCTGAGCCGTCGACGTTTTCCGGCGTGCCGTGGTCATTCATCCATAGCCGCCCGAGCGAGTATTGTGCCCGTAACCCCCAATCGCCCCGATCGGCCGCTGGCAGCGCCAGAACCTGCTTGAAGTATTCGGCTGCACGGGGATCTTCCGCCGCAAAAGCCACCGCGCCCAAGGTGTACAGGCGCGCTGCGTTGGAGAGCGCTTGTGCGTCAACTGCACTGGCTTGCTCAACGGTCTTGCTGGCGCGCATTTGGTTGATTGCCTGCTCCTGAGGCGATTGCGGCATCGGTTTTGGCGGGGTTTCTGGTGCCGGTTCTTTCCACCGCGGCAATTGTTTGTCTACCGCGACCAACCTGCTGGTTTCGAATGCGAAATTACCTTCTGGCATATACAGCAGGGTGCTGTTGCGATTGAGCAGTAAACGGTTGGGGAAATCCGGTCCGCAGGCTTGGCCGCTCAAAGGGATAACTAACGCAGCGGCAATCAGCGATGCGAGTGGAAGAGTACGCAAATCATGGGACGACATAAGTGCCTCCTGGCGTGATCTGTTGGCAGCGTAGCCAGCCTAATGGGCGTGATTGCCCGGCGCGTAGCTGATCGCCGCTGATGCGGATAAAGTGTTGTTGCTGTGCCGTGGTTTCCAGCCGGTAATTAGCCACCGCATCGGCCGCCAGGCAACGGCTGGCGTTAATGACGATCTCGCGGGGGAGCGGGGCATCTACCGGCCCATCATTCTGAATAAGCAGATCATACAACCCATTTTGCTGTGGCAGAAATTTTACCTGCCAACTGACGGTAAGCGGTTGGTTACCGATCACTGCTCGCAGCGTGGCGAGTGACCAGGCGCGGCGATCGCCCTCCAGCGGCAGGCGGAACCAGATGATACCGCGCAATCGTGGTGGGTTGAGCGTGGCAAGCTGATGCAGAAAATCGGCCACCTGCTGGGGCGCAACGGTGAGTTCCTGCGTGCTGCCCGCCACGCGTACAGAAGCCTCGCTTTCCACCTGTGCGCCCTGCGCGTCAAAACCCACCAGGCCCATACCGTAAGCGGGCAGCGCCACGCGGAAGGGGTTGCGGCTGATGCGGGCATACTGGTTGACCCAGCGCAGGGCCAGCGAGCCATCGAACAAGCCTTGCTCTGGGGATAACACCGCATGCACTTGTAGCACCGAACTGTCGGCCTGCTGTAACACATCGGGTAACGCCGGAGAGCCGATCCAGGCGGGCAGAGCGGTGATCCCCAGTTGCAATGAGGCAGGAAGCTGCTGGCGCAGTTGCTGTAGAAAATGCCGGTATTCCGGCAGCCGCGCGGTGGCGGCATCGTGATCGATCTCCACACCGATGACCGGCAACCCGGCGGCCTGCCAGCGTTGCAACTGTTGCAGCAGACGTTGGCGGATTGCCGCTTCATCCAGCTGCTTCAATTGCCCATCCAGGCGCACCACCAGCCACAGCGGGCGGCCATCCTGCTTCAGCAGTGGCATATTGACCTGGATCTCGCGGTAGCCTTCACGCGGATGCACCTGTAGGCCCAGAACGCGCAGGGTAGAGAACAGGTCACGGCTGGCGGCCAGCGCGCTGGCATGTTGTGGCGTCCAGACTCTTTGCCACAGGTAAACCTGCTGATCCCAGGCAGGATGCAGCCGCAATGCCTGATAGCGGCCAGCCAGCCCTGCGGCTAGCGCCAGCAACAATATGGCTGCCAAGGCGACCCAACGCTTCATTTCTGCCAGAGATCGCCCTGTGCGGAGAAGCCACAGGCACGCATAAAGTTCTCTACTTCACCGCGTTCACGCGGGCTTAATCCGGCGGTGGAGAGCTGCCAGCGTAACGCCTGCGGTAATTGACGCTGGGTATCCTGTACCAGATACAACCCAACGCCACGGCGGCGTGTCACTTCGCGCACCATCAGATCGTGCAGTTGCGCGCTATCGTTCAACAGCTCAATTTTTACCGCCCCCAGCAGGCGCTCATTAAACCGTGCGGCGAACAGTGCTTTGCCATCTTGCAGCCAGGCTTGCCACTCTGCCGGTTGCTGGTGTGGCCAGATTTTGCCAAGGTCAATCAGGTCTTGCGCGGATAACGTGGTCAGTCGCTCAATGGTCAGTTTCATGCAAAATTTCCACCCGATATAGAGAGTTTGGACAGTGTAATAGATCTTGCATATACCCGTCGCCCTTCAAGATGCAGGGGTGTTGGCTGCCTTCGTTCACCCCAGTCACTTGACTTCTGTAAGCTCCTGGGGCTTCGCTCAGTTGCCGCCTACCTGTATCCCGAAGTAACTTGGGTATAGAGCGTTGTGTAAGTTTTTCTGTACGACGACTGCGTAAAATGTTTTTTGCAGCCAGCATTTTCCGAGTAAAAAATTAGTTACTGGCTTGTTAACCAGCACAATGCGCTGCGCCATATCGAATCTAGCGTAGAATTAATCCAGATTTTATTCTGTTTACACCGCTTGTTTCTGAGCATGAGAGTTGATTTGCAGAAGAAAATTCCTGTTTAATGGCATGAAAAGTAAAGTCTTATTAGAAAATATTGTCGAGAATACACCTAAATCATTATTACTTATAGATAAAAGCCGTATACCCTGCATACCTTAAGCCGCTGACGCATTTGCTGCCTGGCTGCAGTTTCGGGCAATAAAGGGTATACATTGAACTAGGTACGGCAAACACCACGGGCAAACTCACAACGATAGATGGGGATTATGCGGATGAAATTAACAAAGGGTAAAGCGCTGCTGGCTGGTTGTATCGCGATGGCCATGGGCCATGTCGCGATGGCGAAAGACATCAAAGTGGCGATCGTGGGTGCGATGTCTGGCCCGGTGGCGCAGTACGGTGATATGGAGTTCACCGGCGCACGTCAGGCGATTGCCGACATCAACGCTAAAGGTGGCATCAAAGGGGATAAGCTGGTTGGCGTAGAATACGACGATGCTTGTGACCCGAAACAGGCCGTTGCGGTGGCTAACAAGGTGATCAACGACGGTATCCGTTACGTGATCGGCCATCTGTGCTCCTCTTCAACCCAGCCTGCGTCAGATATCTATGAAGACGAAGGTTTGATCATGATCACCCCGGCGGCGACCAACGCCGATCTGACCACCCGTGGTTACAAAATGATCATGCGCACCACCGGCCTGGATTCCGATCAGGGCCCAACCGCAGCGAAATACATCCTCAACGATATTAAACCGAAGCGCATTGCCGTGGTGCACGACAAGCAGCAGTACGGTGAAGGCTTGGCGCGCTCGGTGCGTGACAGCCTGAAAAAGCAGGGCACTGAAGTGGTGATGTTTGAAGGCGTTACCGCCGGTGACAAAGATTTCTCTACTCTGGTGGCGCGCCTGAAGAAAGAGAACGTTGATTTCGTCTACTTTGGTGGTTACTACCCAGAGATGGGGCAGATCCTGCGCCAGGCCAAGCAGGCTGGCCTGACTACCCGCTTTATGGGGCCGGAAGGCGTGGGTAACTCTTCGCTGTCTAACATCGCCGGTGCTGCGTCTGAAGGCATGCTGGTGACCCTGCCGAAACGCTACGATCAGGTTCCTGCCAACCAGCCGATTGTTGATGCGCTGAAGGGCAAGAAACTGGATCCAACCGGGCCGTTCGTCTGGACCACCTACGCCGCGTTGCAATCGCTGGTGACTGGGATGGAGCGCAGCGGCAGCCAGGAGCCTGCGGATATCGTCAAAGATCTCAAAACTGGCAAACCGGTGGAAACCGTCATGGGGCCACTGAGCTGGGATGAGAAGGGCGATCTGAAAGGCTTCGAATTCGGCGTGTTCGAATGGCATGCTGATGGTTCATCAACGCCAATTAAATAAGCCATAATAATATTCAGTATGCCAATGCTTAAGGTGGCGCCCCCTCTCCCTGTGGGAGAGGGCCAGGGTGAGGGGCAATGGCTACGCTAAGATCCCCTCGCCCTAACCCTCTCTTTCTAAAAGGAGAGGGTTAGCCTTAATTGAAATATCTACAAGCCGGGCACTCCCGGTGCCTGCCGTGTTAGCAGGCCGTTGGGCCGATATTTACGGCCGCGACAACACCTTAAAAGGTCAGAGTATGTCAGAGCAGTTTCTCTATTTTCTGCAACAGATGTTCAACGGTGTCACGTTGGGCAGCACCTATGCATTGATTGCCATCGGTTACACCATGGTTTACGGCATTATCGGCATGATCAACTTCGCCCACGGCGAGGTGTATATGATCGGCAGTTATGTCTCATTTATCGTTATCGCCGCCCTGATGATGATCGGGATCGACGTGGGCTGGCTGCTGATCGGCTGCGCCTTCTTGGTCTCTATCGTGATTGCCAGCGCCTACGGTTGGAGCATTGAGCGCGTGGCCTATAAGCCGGTGCGCAACTCCAAGCGCCTGATCGCGCTGATTTCCGCCATCGGGATGTCGATATTCCTGCAAAACTACGTCAGCCTGACGCAGGGCTCACGCGATGTGGCGCTGCCGAGCCTGGTCACCGGCCAGTGGGTGCTCGGCGAAAGCAACGGCTTTGCTGCCACCATCAGCACTATGCAGCTCATCATTTGGATCGTGACCTTCCTCGCCATGCTGGCGTTGACGATGTTTATCCGTTATTCGCGTATGGGCCGTGCTTGCCGCGCCTGTGCAGAGGATTTGAAGATGGCCAGCCTGCTGGGCATCAACACCGATCGGGTGATTTCGCTGACCTTCGTTATCGGTGCCATCATGGCGGCGGTAGCCGGGGTGCTGCTTGGGCAGTTCTACGGCGTGATTAACCCGTACATCGGCTTTATGGCCGGGATGAAAGCCTTCACCGCCGCCGTGCTGGGCGGGATCGGCAGCATTCCGGGGGCGATGATCGGCGGGCTGGTGCTGGGCGTGGCCGAAGCGCTCACTTCGGCTTATTTAAGTACCGAATACAAAGACGTGGTGTCTTTTGCACTGCTGATCGTGGTGTTGCTGGTGATGCCGACCGGCATTCTTGGGCGTCCGGAGGTTGAGAAAGTATGAAACTCGATCTGCTTAACGCCATCATTGCCACGGTAGTGCTGTTTATCATGGCGTCCTTCCTTATGGGGATGCAACTGAGCCTCGACGGCACCAAGCTGGTAGTACACGGCGCTGCTGAAGTGCGCTGGATGTGGATTGGCATCGGCTGCGTGGTGGTGTTCTTCTTCCAACTGCTGCGCCCGCTGATGCAGCAGGGGCTGAAAAAGGTTTCCGGCCCTTCGTTCGTTTTACCGAGCTTTGACGGCACCACCACGCGCCAGAAACTGCTGGCGGCGGTGCTCATCATCGCAGCGGTGGTCTGGCCGTTTCTGGTTTCGCGTGGCACGGTGGATATCGCCACCCTGACGCTGATTTACGTGATGCTCGGCCTGGGCCTGAACGTGGTGGTCGGCCTTTCCGGCCTGCTGGTGCTGGGTTACGGCGGTTTTTACGCCATCGGCGCTTATACCTATGCGTTGCTGAACCACTATTACGGCCTGGGATTCTGGGAAAGCCTGCCGCTGGCAGGCATGGTGACGGCTGTCTTTGGCTTTATTCTCGGCTTCCCGGTGTTGCGCCTGCGCGGTGACTATCTGGCGATCGTCACGCTCGGTTTCGGCGAGATCGTGCGTATTCTGCTGCTGAACAACACCGAGATTACCGGTGGCCCGAACGGCATCAGCCAGATCCCGAAACCGACCTTCTTCGGCTTGGAGTTTAGCCGCAGCGTGCGTGACGGCGGCTGGGATACCTTCCATAACTTTTTTGGCCTGCAATACGATCCCGGCGATCGCATCGTGTTCCTGTATCTGGTGGCGCTGCTGTTGGTGATCCTGACGCTGTTTGTGATCAACCGCCTGCTGCGCATGCCGCTGGGGCGCGCTTGGGAAGCGCTGCGCGAAGATGAGATCGCCTGCCGATCGCTCGGCCTTAGCCCGGCCAAGATTAAGCTGACTGCTTTCATCATCAGCGCCGCGTTTGCCGGTTTTGCCGGAACGCTGTTCGCTGCGCGCCAAGGTTTTGTCAGCCCGGAATCCTTCACCTTTGTTGAATCGGCCTTTGTGTTGGCGATCGTGGTGCTGGGTGGGATGGGTTCGCAGTTTGCGGTGATCCTGGCGGCGATCCTGCTGGTGGTTTCCCGTGAGCTGATGCGTGATTTGAATGAATACAGTATGTTGCTGCTGGGCGCACTGATGGTATTGATGATGATTTGGCGGCCACAAGGCCTGTTGCCGATGAAGCGGCCACAGCTGAAGCTGAAAGTGGCAGAGATCAAGTCAGCGAAGGGGGAGCAGGCATGAGCACTCAACCTTTACTGGCGGTTGAAGGGCTGTCGATGCGTTTTGGCGGTCTGTTGGCGGTCAACAACGTGGCCCTGAAGCTGAATGAGGGTGAGATCGTTTCTCTGATCGGCCCGAACGGCGCGGGGAAAACCACGGTGTTCAACTGCCTGACCGGCTTCTATCGCCCAACCGGCGGCACCATCAAACTGCGCGATCGCCACTTGGAAGGGCTTTCCGGCCAGAAGATTGCGCGTATGGGCGTGGTGCGTACCTTCCAGCATGTGCGGCTGTTCCGCGAAATGACAGTGGTGGAAAACCTGCTGGTGGCGCAGCATCAGCACCTGAAAAGCGGCGTGTTTGCCGGTTTGCTGAAAACCCCGGCGTTCCGCCGTGCCGAAGCCGATGCGCTGGAACGGGCGATGGTATGGTTGGAGCGCGTCGGCCTGTTGGAAATGGCCAACCGTTCGGCGGGTAACCTGGCCTATGGCCAGCAACGGCGGCTGGAAATTGCCCGCTGCATGGTGACGCGCCCAGAACTGCTGATGCTCGATGAACCGGCGGCGGGCCTGAACCCGAAAGAAACCGACGAGCTGGATCACCTGATCGTGGAACTGCGCAACCAGCATAAGGTGTCGGTGCTGTTGATTGAGCACGACATGAAGCTGGTGATGGGGATTTCCGATCGCATCTATGTGGTCAATCAGGGAACCCCGTTGGCGCACGGCACTCCGGCAGAAATCCGCAATAACCCGGATGTGATCCGGGCCTATCTGGGCGAATAAACATATGTTGTCATTTAATCAGGTTTCCGCCCATTACGGCAAAATCCAGGCGCTGCATCAGGTCAGCCTGAATATTCAGCAGGGTGAGATCGTCACTCTGATCGGTGCCAACGGTGCCGGTAAAACCACGCTGCTCGGCACGCTATGCGGTGAGCCGCGTGCCAGCGAAGGCACCATCCAACTGCTGGATCAGGACATTACCCAGTGGCAGACCGCGCGCATTATGCGTGAGGCAGTGGCGATCGTACCCGAAGGGCGGCGGGTGTTTTCCCGCATGACGGTGGAAGAGAATCTGGCGATGGGCGGCTTCTTTGCCACCCGCGATCAGTACCAGCAGCGCATTGAACGAGTGTTCAGCCTGTTCCCGCGCCTGCTGGAACGCCGCAACCAGCGTTCCGGCACCATGTCCGGCGGTGAACAGCAGATGTTGGCGATTGGCCGCGCGCTGATGAGCCAGCCGAAGCTGCTGTTGCTCGACGAGCCTTCGCTCGGGCTGGCACCGATCATCATCCAGCAGATTTTCGACATCATCCAGCAACTGCGCGAAGAGGGGATGACCATCTTCCTGGTGGAGCAAAATGCCAATCAGGCGTTAAAGCTGGCAGATCGTGGTTATGTACTGGAAAACGGCCGCGTGGTGTTGGAAGATACAGGAGCCGCATTGTTAGCAAACGAAGCAGTGAGATCGGCGTATCTGGGCGGCTAATTCGCCAAACACAGGTTGAACTTCACATATAGTGGCGCAATAGATTGTGATTACGCTCCCTCTCCCTTAGGGAGAGGGCCGGGGTGAGGGGCTTGGCACAATGTCATATCCCTCACCTTAACACTCTCTGCGAAAGAGAGGGTTAAGGTCAGTCTTGGCTCGGTGGTATCAAACAACAGATTGCGCTCATACTTTTAACGATTACGAGAATAACCAATGAAAACAGAAGGACTCCTCGCGCAGCGCATGGTGAAGGTAAAAAGCTCGGCAATCCGTGAATTGCTCAAGCACAGTAAAATGGAAAATGTCATTTCGCTGGCGGGTGGCATTCCCTCTGATGCGCTGTTTGATTTCGAAGGACTGAGTATTGCCACACAGCAGGCGATTACCGAACAGGCAAAAAGTGCTTTTCAGTATGGCTTGACCGAAGGCAGCTACCTGCTGCGTGAACGCATCTGCACCCTGTGTACCGAACGCGGCGTCAGCGCCAAACCGGAAGACGTGCTGGTCACTGCCGGTTCTCAACAGGCGTTGGATCTGGTGATGCGCGCGGTGGTTAACCCCGGCGATGTGTTTGTGGTAGAACGCCCGACCTATCTGGCGGCATTGCAGACGCTGGAGCTGGCGGAAGCCAACGTTATGTCGGTCTCTTCCGACAGCGATGGCATGGTAGTGGAAGAACTGGCGGAACTGCTGAAAACCCAGAAAATCAAAGGGGTATACGTGGTGCCGAACTTCGGCAACCCGACCGGCCTGACCCTGAGTGCCGCACGCCGTGAGCAACTGGTGAAGCTGGCTGCCGAGCATAATTTCCTGATTGTGGAAGATGACCCGTACGGCGAGCTGCGCTTTACCGACGAGCGCAATGCTACGCTGTATCAGGTTTCACAGCAGCTTCTGGGCCATGCCGATAACATTATCTACACCTCGACGTTCTCCAAGATCCTGGCACCGGGCCTGCGCTTGGGTTGGGTTATCCTGCCGCCGTTCCTGCTGCACAAGATCGCGATCATCAAGCAGGCGGCAGATCTGCACGCCAGCTCGCTGTCGCAGAGTATTGCGGAGTGCTATCTGGGCCTGAACCGTTTACCGGCACAGATCGAGAAGATCCGCGCGGCCTATAAGCAGAAATGCGGCATTTTGGCCGGGTTGGTGGAAAAAGAGCTGGGTGATGTAATCAGCTTTGATATGCCAAAAGGCGGTATGTTCCTGTGGGCGCGTTTCCGCCAGCCGTTTAACGCCACCGAATGGCTGAAAACCACGCTGGATCAGGGCGTGGTGTTTGTGCCGGGCGAGTATTTCTTCTCCGATAAGCCGGATCACTCCACGTTCCGCCTGTCGTTCGCAACTGCTACCGAGCAGCAGATGCAGGAAGCCGTCGCCCGCCTGCGCCGCGCGCTGTAATCTCTTTGCGGCGGCGTGGAGCATTCCATGCCGCCGACATCAAATCGCCATCTGTGTTTCATTCTTCCATTATCCCTGCTTGTTTAACGAAACCTTGCCGCCAGCGGGCAGCCGGTTATATTTACAGTTGCCTGCGTAGGTACTGCATTTTTTGATACTCATAGCGGATTAAGGATGGAATGATGACCACGGCCTGGCCTTACCCTCATATTGCTGCTCATCGCGGTGGCGGTTCTTTGGCACCGGAAAATACCCTGGCGGCGATCGATGTCGGCGCACGTCACGGCCACAAGATGATCGAATTCGACGCCAAACTGGCGCAGGACGGGCAGATCTTCCTGCTGCATGACGATACGCTCGATCGCACCAGCAACGGCTGGGGCGTGGCGGGCGATCTGCCGTGGGAAAAGCTGGAACAGCTAGACGCCGGTAACTGGTATAGCGCGGCATTTAAGGGTGAACGCCTGCCGCTGTTGGCGGACGTGGCCGAGCGTTGTAAACAGCATGGTCTGATGGCCAATATCGAAATCAAACCGACGCTCGGCGTGGAAGACGAAACCGGCCGCGAGGTAGCCTTGGCGGCGCGTCTGCTGTGGCAAGGGCAAACCGACCCGCTGCTGTCTTCATTTTCTGTTGAAGCACTGGCAGCGGCGCAGCGCGCGGTGCCGGAACTGCCACGCGGGCTGCTGCTGGATGAGTGGGATGACCATTGGCGCGAACTGACCGAACGGCTTGCCTGTGTTTCGATACATCTCAATCACAACGTGCTGACTGCCGAGCGGGTAAACATGCTGAAAGACGCTGGGTTGCGTATTCTGGTGTATACCGTCAACAGCCCTGAGCGCGCGCGTTTATTGTTGAACTGGGGCGTTGACTGCATTTGTACCGACCGGATAGATTTAATAGGCCCGGATTTTTAATGGTTAATGGGGCACCGTTTGTTGTGCCCAGCAATAATCCGTCGGCGCTCATTAAATCTTGCGACGTCAGCCCCTTTGCCGCCGCGCCACCGGAAGGGATGCGATGTCTGCTTTTATTTTTTCACTGTGGCACCAGATAGTGCTGTCTTTGCCATTATTTGTGCTGATCGTGCTGGGATATGGTCTGATCCGCTGGGGTAAATGGCCAGCCAGTATCACCGACGGCCTGACCCGCTTCGTGTTTTCTCTCGCTCTGCCCGCCATGCTGTTCCGCATGATGTGTGATTTCTCGCAACGCCCAGCGGTGGATGCCCGGTTGCTGATCGCTTTCTTTGGTAGTTGCCTGATCGTCTTTGTCATCGGCCGTATTACGGCTAAGCGAGTATTCAAGCTGGACGGAGTGTCCGGTTCGGTGTTCGCGCTGGGCGGCATTTTTTCCAATAACGTGATGCTTGGTCTGCCGATCGCCAGCGTGATGCTTGGGGAGGCGGCAATTCCGTCGGTGGCTTTGGTGCTGGTGTTCAACGGTCTGATCCTGTGGACGCTGGTGACCATCTCTATCGAATGGGCGCGCAACGGTTCACCCACGCTGCACGGTTTTATCAAGACGGCACGCAGCGTGCTGACTAACCCGCTGATTATCGGCATCCTCTCCGGCACGCTGTTCAGTCTGACCGGGTTGCCGCTGCCGGTGTTTGTCGATCAGCCGGTCAGTATGCTCGGCCAGGTGGCGGCACCGCTGTCGCTGGTGGTGCTCGGTATGGGCCTGGCGGAATATCCGATCAGTGAAGGCTGGAAACTGAGCAGCGCCATCTGTTTCCTCAAACTGTTGGTGCAGCCAATGGTGATCTGGCTGCTGGCCTGGGCGATGGATTTACCGCCGATGGAAACTCACGTGGTGGTATTGCTGGGTTCCATGGCAGTGGGCGTGAACGTTTATCTGATGTCACGCCAGTTCAACGTGCTTACCGGCCCAGCCGCCACCAGCCTGGTGATGTCCACCGCATTGGCGGCGATCACCACCCCGTTGATTCTCACCATTATGGGTGTGCGGGTGTAGTCAGTGGCTGCAATAGGAAAGCCCAGCGGTACGATGTTGCACGTTGGGCTGTTTTTTGTACAAACGTCAACCACCTTTCCGTCACGTTGCTTCTCACCTTCCGTTACAATCGCCTTTTCCGATCTTTTAGGGTGAATTTGACGTGTGGCTTCTGGTTATTACCACCATTTTATGGGCATTTTCTTTCAGCCTGATAGGCGAGTATCTGGCGGGTCATGTCGATAGCTGGTTTTCGGTGCTGATGCGCGTCGGGTTGGCAGCGCTGGTGTTTCTGCCATTCCTGCGCTGGCGCAATATCCCACTGAAAGTGATCCTGCTGTATATGCTGGTGGGGGCGTGCCAGCTTGGCATTATGTACCTGCTCAGTTTCCGCGCCTTTATGTACCTGACGGTGCAGGAATTCCTGCTGTTCACCGTGTTGACGCCGCTGTATATCACGCTGATCTATGACCTGATCAGCCGCCGCCGCCTGCGTTGGGGCTATGTGTTCAGCGCGCTGTTAGCGGTGCTGGGCGCGGCGATCATCCGTTATCACCAGTTGAGCGAGCATTTCTGGTTCGGGCTGCTGCTGGTGCAGGCGGCGAATATCAGCTTTGCCATCGGCATGGTGGGCTATAAACGGCTGATGGAGGTGCACCCGTTGCCGCAGCATACGGCGTTTTCCTGGTTCTATCTGGGGGCGCTGGCGGTGGCGGTGATCGCCTGGTGCCTGTGGGGCAACCCGCACCAACTGCCGACCACTAGCCTGCAATGGGGCATTCTGGTATGGCTGGGCGTGGTGGCTTCCGGGCTGGGTTACTTTATGTGGAACTACGGCGCAACGCAGGTGGATGCTGGCACACTCGGCATTATGAACAACATGCATGTGCCCGCCGGGCTGCTGGTTAATCTGGCGATCTGGCAGCAGCAACCGCACTGGACCAGCTTTATCATCGGCGGCGCGGTGATTGTAGCTTCGCTGTGGGTGCATCGCCGCTGGGTGTCTCCGCAGGCCACCCAGTGATGGCTTAAACCTGGGGCGCCAGCGGTTTGGCGTTGATAAAACCCGCGCCGGGCCGGGCGGCATCGCGCACAAACGGCAGATGATCGCAGGCGTGTTGTCGGGCGGAGCGGATAAAGGCTTCGATCACCGCCTGGCGCTGTTCGCCGTCGCGCACGGCGGCGTATAACCGGTTCCACAGGCCATCGCCCAGGGTTTTGGTTACCACCAGGCCCTGGCGTTCAAAACTTTCCACCACCCAGTGCGGTAACGCGGCGATCCCCATGCGTGCCGACACCATCTGAATCAACAGCAACGTGTTGTCGACGCTTTTCAGCGTTGGGCTGACGCCTGCCGGTTGCAGAAAATGCCGCCAGATATCCAGCCGCTGGCGCTGCACCGGGTAAATCATCAGCGTTTCATCGCACAAATCTTCCGGTTCAATGCGCGGTTTGTTGGCCAGCGGATGATCGGGCGCCAGCACCAGCCGCACCTCAAAATCGAACATCGGCGAATAGTGCAGCCCGCTGCGCGGCAGGATATCGGAAGTGAGCACCACATCCAGTTCGCCCTGCTGCAAGGCAGGTTGCGGATCGAAAGTGACACCGGATTTGAAATCCATCACCACCTGCGGCCAGCTCTGGTGGAAACTGTCCAGCGCCGGAGTGAGCCACTGGATGCAACTGTGGCACTCGATGGCAATGCGCAGCGTGGCCTGATGCGGTTCGTGGCACGCCTGTAGCGCCTGCTGGATCTGCGGCAACACTCGTTCAGCCAACTGCAACAGGATCTCGCCCTGTGCGCTAAAGCGCAGCGGCTGGCTTTTACGAACGAACAGCTTAAAGCCCAGGCGCTGTTCCAAATCGCTGAACTGATGCGAAAGCGCAGATTGTGTCTGATGAAGTTGCGCGGCGGCGGCGGCCAGCGAGCCGGTATTACGCAATGCCTGCAGCGTCCTTAGGTGTTTCAGTTCGATCATGAGAATCCTTCACAGTGACAGTGAACATATTGCGCTTGTGGTTGATACAGTACCTGCGGATTATAGATGTGTAAACATCTGGACGGCTAAATGGGAAATATGACGATGACAATTCTGAATCACACACTGGGTTTTCCACGCGTTGGTCTGCGTCGTGAACTGAAAAAAGCGCAAGAAAGTTACTGGGCAGGCAATTCAACGCAGGAAGAACTGCTGGCGGTTGGCCGCGAGCTGCGTGCTCGCCACTGGCAACAACAACAGCAAGCCGGGGTGGATTTGGTGCCGGTTGGCGATTTCGCCTGGTACGATCACGTGCTGACCACCAGCCTGCTGCTGGGCAACGTCCCGGCGCGTCACCAGAATAAAGATGGCTCCATCGACTTGGATACGCTGTTCCGCATCGGCCGTGGCCGCGCACCCAGCGGCGAACCGGCGGCAGCGGCAGAAATGACCAAATGGTTTAACACCAACTATCACTACATGGTGCCTGAGTTTACTCAAGGCCAGCAGTTCACACTGAGCTGGACCCAACTGCTGGAGGAAGTTGATGAAGCGCTGGCACTGGGCCACCAGGTCAAGCCGGTGCTGCTGGGGCCGGTAACCTATCTGTGGCTGGGCAAAGTGAAAGGCGAAGCGTTCGATCGCCTTTCGCTGCTGAACGATATTCTGCCGGTATATCAGCAAGTGCTGGCGGAACTGGCCAAGCGCGGTATTGAGTGGGTGCAGATCGACGAACCCGCGTTGGTGCTGGAATTGCCGCAGGCCTGGCTGGATGCCTTCAAACCGGCTTACACGGCGCTGCAAGGCCGGGTTAAGCTGTTGCTGACCACCTATTTTGACAGTGTGGGCCACAACCTCGACGCTATTCGTGCTTTGCCAGTGCAAGGGCTGCATGTGGATCTGGTGGCAGGCCATGATGATATTGCCGCACTGCACAACGCGTTGCCAAAAGAGTGGCTGCTGTCGTTGGGAGTGATCAACGGCCGCAACGTGTGGCGTGCCGATCTGAGCAGTTGGTTTACCCGCCTGCAACCGCTGGTGAACAGCCGCCCGCTGTGGATTGCCAGCTCTTGTTCGCTGCTGCACAGCCCGATCGATCTGAGCGTGGAAACTCGCCTGGATGACGAAGTGAAAAGCTGGTTTGCCTTTGCTTTGCAGAAATGTGCGGAACTGGCGTTGCTGAGTACGGCCTTGAATGCACCAGGGGCCGACAAGCAGGCCGAACTGGACGCTTACAGCGCGCCTATCCGCGCCCGTCGCCAGTCCAGCCGCGTGCATAATGCGCAGGTGGAACAGCGCCTTGCCGCCATCACTGCCAAAGATAGTGAGCGCCAGCGCCCGTATCAGCAGCGTGCTCAGGCCCAGCGCGATCGTTTTAACCTGCCAGCTTGGCCGACCACCACTATCGGCTCCTTCCCACAAACCACCGAGATCCGCGGCCTGCGTCTCGATTTCAAACAGGGCCGCCTGGACAGTAAAAATTACCGCACCAGCATTGGTGAACACATCAAGCAGGCGATCGCTGAACAGGAACGTTTAGGCTTGGATGTACTGGTACACGGCGAAGCCGAGCGTAATGACATGGTGGAATACTTCGGCGAAAACCTCGACGGCTTTGTATTCACCCAAAACGGCTGGGTGCAGAGCTACGGTTCCCGCTGTGTGAAACCGCCGGTAATTATCGGCGACATCAGCCGCCCGGAGGCGATTACCGTTGAGTGGGCCAAGTTTGCCCAGTCGCTGACCAGCAAACCGGTAAAAGGCATGTTGACCGGCCCGGTAACCATTCTTTGCTGGTCGTTCCCGCGTGAAGACGTGACTCGCGAAGTGATTGCCAAACAGATCGCACTGGCACTGCGTGACGAAGTGGCCGATTTGGAACAAGCCGGTATCGGCATCATCCAGATCGACGAACCGGCCTTGCGTGAAGGCCTGCCGCTGCGCCGCTCGGATTGGGCTGCCTATCTGAACTGGGCGGTGGATGCCTTTAAACTGAACGCCGCCGTGGCGCAGGATGATACCCAGATCCACACCCACATGTGTTACTGCGAGTTCAACGACATCATGGATTCGATCGCAGCGCTGGATGCTGATGTGATCACTATCGAAACCTCACGTTCCGATATGGATCTGCTGGAGGCCTTCAAAGAGTTCGAATATCCGAATGAGATTGGGCCGGGCGTGTACGACATCCATTCGCCGAACGTGCCCAGCGTGGAGTGGATCGAAGCGCTGCTGCGCAAAGCGGCGCAGAACATCCCGGCAGAGCGCCTGTGGGTTAACCCGGACTGCGGCCTGAAAACCCGTGGCTGGCCGGAAACCCGGCAGGCGCTGGCCAACATGGTGCTGGCAGCCCAGCGGCTGCGTGAACTGCAAGCCTAATCCTCAATGCGGTACTAGAGATCTTTTTCCATGGGCGTTTCGGCGCCCTTTTACTGTTCAAAGTGACGTCAGCGTACTGTCGGGCCAGATATGTTGGATTTGCTGCGTCAATGCCGTGCTTAATACGGCAATATCTTCTGCCGCTGTGCCATGCATGGCTTCCATCAGAATCAGGGCCTGCGTGGTGTTGACGGAAACCGCCGAGTAACCGCTTTGCCGATGAGTCCAGCGCCGGGCATGAGCGCGATCGGCGGCGTCTGTAAAGATCACTTCACCGGGGGCCGGACTTTCGGTGGTACCAGAAAAAGTGTGGTAAATCTCGTGTCCTACAGCCTGTCTGACCTGTAGATCCCCGCTGATTTTTTGCCGATCAAAAACGGCAATCGGAATGGCAAATGCCAGTGACAGGGCATTGCACAAATCAATTAATGGGAAAATGGCAGGCAGTGAACCCTCTTTGCGCCAGCGGCGTAGCAGGGATTCTGCCGCACAGCGGTACTGCGTGGGTTTCAGCCCCATGTTGACGAAGGCGCGCCGCCAGGCTTGGATCTCCACCAAGTCGCTTTCGGTGCCGGTGCGCAATCTGATTGCGGCCTGGCGGTTGAAATCTGCCACCGCTTGGCTGACATCGGTCTGTTGATCGACCCCGTCAATCAGCAGGCAACAAGAAGCCAAGGTGGGAAAAGCCGATCTGATACTGCTAGCGTAGGTAAAGTTCATGAATCACCGGAAATGAAATTGAGGTCAGTTGCACGACAGTGGCCTTTATCAATTGCGGTGTCTTGAACGAAATTGCAGCCGATTAACGGCGGCGTTTATGGCTGGCATAGATACCGGGAGAAACGCCTAGCGTCCGGCTGAATTGCCGGGTCATATGGCTTTGATCGGCAAAGCCTGCCGCAGCGGCGCTCTCTGCCAGCGGAGTACCCGCGGCAATCAATCGCCGTGCCAGCTGGATGCGGCGTTGGATTTGGTAAGCGTGCGGTGTGATGCCAGTAACGCGCTGGAAGCTGCGTAACAGTTGAAAGCGGTTTATGCCGCAAAGCTGTGCCAGTTCGGCCAGAGTCACCGGGCTGGCGGGGTCATCGTCAAGGCGTTCCCTGGCGAGCCGAATGGGTGGTGTGGTTTCCTGTGGCTCACTGACGTGGAGCAACCGCGCCAGCAGGATCAGCAATGCTTGTTCCTGCTGGAGATTGTTGTGCGGTGCGCCAGTAATGCTATTGAACAGAATACGGAAACTCCCAGCAGCCTTGGTATCGGTAAGCGCCGGGGATGAAAACTCGCGGTAGTGTGCGTTGCCAGCGGCAAGATCGCCGCTGGCGGCGGCTATCACGGCAGGTTCCAGATAGAGCATACGCCATGAACGCGGCTGCTCACCGATCGGGCGGCCATCATGTACCTCACCAGGATTGACGGTGATGATATCGCCGGGCCCGGCTTCCACCTGCCCGCGCCCACTAAGTGATTTCTGCGCCCCATGCTCCATCAGCCCGATGCCAAACTGCGCGTGAAAATGCTTAGGATAGCGGTGACGGGTAGAAGCGATCACGGCTTCGATTCCGGGTACGGAACAAGGCTGCATGCTGAAAGTCGCCGACATCTGAAACACTCTTTGCGGTTTGTATCAGGGAAAGTGAATCAGGGGCAAGGGCTGCCCCTGACAATTATTTCACACCCACCACGCCGTGCTGGATAAACCAACTGAGCATGCGTTGCCAGCCATCGGCAGAGGCTTCGGCGTGATAACTTGGGCGGTAATCGGCATGGAACGCATGGCCCGCCTCGGGATAAACCACGATCTCGGCATCGGCGTTGGCCGCGCGGATCGCTTGGCGCATGCTTTCCACCGTCTCCAGCGGAATGCTGCCATCCTGGCCGCCATACAGGCCAAGCACCGGCGCGGAGAGATGCGTCGCGATATCAACCGGGTGCTTCGGTGAGTTCAGGGTTTTCTCCCCCACCAGTTTGCCATACCAGGCTACGGCGGCCTTCAACTGCGGGTTATGTGCGGCATACAGCCAGGTGATACGCCCGCCCCAGCAGAAACCGGTGATCGCCAGTTTGTTGGCATCGCCACCGTGACGCGTTGCCCAGTGTGCGGTATGGTCCAGGTCCGCCAGCACCTGTTTGTCCGGCACTTTGCTGACCAGATTTTGCAGAAGATCGCCGATTTCGCTGTAATCTCTGGCATCCCCCTGACGGAAATAGAGTTCCGGGGCAATTGCCAGATAGCCCTGTTTCGCCAGGCGGCGACACAGATCCTGAATATGTTCATGCACGCCGAAAATCTCTTGCACTACCAATATCACCGGGAGCGGCCCTGGGTGATCGGCGGGTTTGGCGATATACGCCGGGAGTTCGTCGCCCTGTGAAGGAATAGTGGTTTCCCCGGTATGGATGCCCTGTTCGTCGGTTTGCATCGTCGATGCGGCTGGCGGTGTCACTGCCGGGGCAAATCCCCCCTGAGCCTGCTTTAATGTTATCTCTTGTTCGGTTTTCATTGCGGTCTCCATGCAATTAATAGAGAAAAGCTCGGGAAGGGTTAACTATAGGAAAGATTACCGCGTATTGGCACCTTGTGGAGCACTTTCAGTCAAGCGGGTGAAAAACGGCAAATTATCCGGCGTTATCACATTTTTACTGTTTCTTTATCATGCTATGTCGGATTTTCGCCTGTGTTTTGGTCATCAAAACGCTAGACGTGTTGCGGTGCTTTATCGGCGGCAGAATCGGTGATCAGCTGCAAGGCCAGCCGAGGGGTTATTCGCTAAACTTGTCTGGTCACTCAATGCACCTCGATTAATTTGTGATAAAAATCACAAAATAAATGCAATTTAAATTTCGTTTCTTAAATAATGGTGAATTAATTCACAAAAATAACCGGCGATTTTCAGTAGAGTACCTCTTTGTTCCTCCCAATAAACAGCATCCAAGAGGAGTCTCCTATGTCTCAATCTGACGTTTTCCATCTCGGCCTCACTAAAAACGACTTGCAGGGAGCAACGCTTGCCATCGTCCCCGGCGATCCACAGCGCGTAGAGAAAATTGCCAAGCTGATGGAAAACCCGGTGCACTTGGCATCACATCGCGAATTCACTTCATGGCGTGCAGAGCTGGATGGCAAAGCGATCATCGTTTGTTCCACCGGGATCGGTGGTCCATCGACGTCGATCGCGGTTGAAGAGCTAGCACAGCTGGGCATTCGTACTTTCTTGCGCATCGGCACCACCGGCGCGATCCAAAGCAATATTAATGTGGGTGATGTGCTGGTGACCACGGCGGCAGTGCGGCTCGATGGTGCCAGCCTGCACTTTGCGCCACTGGAGTTCCCGGCAGTGGCCGACTTTGCCTGCACCACGGCGCTGGTGGCAGCGGCCAAAGCCAGCGGTGCGACGACCCATATTGGCGTCACTGCCTCTTCCGATACCTTCTACCCAGGTCAAGAGCGTTACGACACCTATTCCGGCCGGGTGGTCAGCCGTTTCCAAGGTTCGATGGCCGAGTGGCAAGCCATGGGCGTGATGAACTATGAAATGGAATCCGCGACCCTGCTGACCATGTGTGCCAGCCAGGGTCTGCGCGCCGGGATGGTGGCTGGGGTGATCGTCAACCGCACCCAGCAGGAGATCCCTGACGCGGAAACCATGCAGAAAACCGAAAGCCAGGCCGTGCAGATTGTGGTCGAGGCTGCCCGTCACCTGCTGTAGTCCTTGCCAATCTCGGGCCGTTCAACGGCCCGTTTTTCCATCCCGCAGTAATCTGTTACGGTAGAGCCCACTTGCGTCATACTCCCGGCTGCTTTTTCAGGCCGGTATTTGTGATGACATTTCCCCAAGATAATCGCTATGAGGATGTCTATGACCGCTCAGACCCTGCTTCATCCTTCACTGGCACCGCTTGACGGTGGCATCAACTTCCGCGATCTCGGCGGTAACAGCGTGGCCGATGGCCGCCGCATTAAACGTGGGTTGCTGTTCCGTTCCGGCTCACTCGAGCGCTTAAGTGAAAGCGATTGTGCTTTTCTGGCTGGCGTGCCGGTACGTTCGGTGCTTGATTACCGCGATGCTGACGAAGTGCAGGCCAAGCCGGATGTGCTGTGGCAAGGGGCCGATTATCACCATTTTCCGGCGAACCCGCTCAGTAGCGAAGTGAATGCCAACCTGGAAAAGCTCACCAACGAAACTTTGGCCGGGTTCAACGCCCAAGCGTTTATGTTGGAGTTGTACCGCCGCCTGCCGTTTAACAATACGGCCTACCGTCAACTGGCACAGTTGCTGACCACGCCTGAACCCGGGGCGATCGTGCAACATTGTGCGGTGGGTAAAGACCGCACCGGGGTCGGTTCGGCGCTGGTGCTGCTGGCGCTGGGGGCGAATGAGGCTACGGTGGTTGAAGACTATCTGCTGACCGAAACCACGCTGGCGGCTTTCCGCGAGCATATGCTGGAGCAACTCTCCGTTCGTTTGAATACGGCCGCGTTGGCGCAGTTTGCCCATGTGTTGAGTGCGCGTGAAGAGTTCCTGATGACGGCGCTGGGCTGCATTCGCGAGCAATATGGTACTGCCGATCGCTGGTTGGAAAGCGAATATGGGCTGGGGCAAAACCAGCGTGAGCAGTTACAGGCAGTCTATCTGGAATAACAATAGCGGCATGTTTAGCCAGGGTTTAACCAAGGCGGGCTGGCATTGCGTATCCTTGGGGCTGGATTTTTCGCTTAAAGGAGCCTGCTATTGAGTCTCAATGATATTGTCCATTGGGTCAGCGACATCGTGCGGCAGCATGAAGGCTGGGCCATTCCGATTATCTTCTTTCTGGCCTTCGGCGAATCACTGGCCTTTCTGTCGCTGTTATTGCCCGCCACGGTTATTTTGCTGGCGTTGGGGGCGTTGATCGGTGAAAGCGGCATTGCTTTCTGGCCGATTTGGGCCGCTGCCGCTACCGGCGCATTTTTTGGTGACTGGCTCTCCTACTGGGTGGGTTATCACTATCAGGATCGCGTTGCCCATATGTGGCCGCTGTCGCGCAATCCGCAATTGCTGGTGCGTAGTCATGCGTTTTTTGAACGCTGGGGCGTGCTGGGCATCTTCTTTGGCCGCTTCTTTGGCCCGCTGCGCGCGGTGGTGCCGCTGGTGGGGGGGATTTGTGCGATGCCGCAAACCTCTTTCCAGATTGCCAATATTACCTCGGCGATGATTTGGGCATTCGGTATTCTCGCTCCGGGCGTCTATGGCATTAAATGGCTCAGTCAATGGATGGGATAAATCCCTTATACCCGTCATACTTCAAATTGCATGTGCGTTGGCTGCATTCGTTCGCCCCAGTCACATAGTTATCTATGCTCCTGGGGACTCACTCACTTCCTTCCTGCAACTCGAATTATTTAGGGTATATATTGTCACTCCCCTGTTGTTGCAGGGGAGTGACAATATTCCCGCGTTTATTATGAGTTCACTTTAAGTTACTTATTAATTATTGCAGACAGAATGAGAATACGATCACGAATTTGTCTTTAATTTGACTTTTTCACTTCCCTTATTTTTCGAAAATGTTAATTTTTAACCAAGTGGATTGTTACTGTTAATAAACAGGCAAAACCCAAACCTTCTTGACATCAATGTCAGGGGTTTGGGTTTTTTTTTGCCCTGATTATTAGGATTACTCCGCTAATGATTAATTAAATTAACCTATATGAGTCATGGAGTATCAGATGAAAATAAAAACATGGTTATTTGCTTCTCTGCTTTCGCTTTCTTTTGCCACGACATCCAATGTGTTTGCGGCTGCGGACGATAGCGTGACGATTTACTTCGCCCGTCATGGAAAAACCATACTCAATACTTACGATCGCGTTCAAGGGTGGTCAGATTCCCCGCTGACGGCTCCGGGGCTTGAAACCGCCCGCTATCTCGGTGCCGGTTTAAAAGATATTCCGTTCGACCGTTATTACACCAGCGATGCTGGCCGCCAGCGTGAAACCATGCAGGTGATCCTTAAGGAAATGGGTAAGTCAGACGTTAAAGTAACGGAGCTGCCTGATTTACGCGAAATGTTCTTTGGTGGTTTTGAAGGCCTGCCAAACCCTGATATGGCGAACGCCGCTGCCAAGCAGATGGGGATGGCCTCTGGGGCAGCAATGTTCCAACAGGCGGGCGAAGGCAAGCTTGATCTTATTTCGATGGTGAATGCCATTAGCCAAAGCGATGAGAAGAAGGAAGCAGAAAATGCCTTGCAGGTAAAAACACGCATGCAGCGTGCATTGCATACCATTGTGCAGGATGCTTTGAAGGAAGGGGACAGGAATGTGTTGGCTGTTTCTTCCGGGTTATCGATGCTGATGATGGTTTCAGATATGACCGATAATCCGAATAAGAATAAGCCATTGGCTAATGCGGCGGTAGTTAAGGTTACGTATAAAGACGGAAAATATACGATCGCCGATTTGGGTGATATGAGTTATGTCGCCAAAGGAAAGGAAGCGTTAAATAAAGGCCGTTAATTCCTTAGGTATATAAAACAACCAATAAACGCCAGGGTGATAATATCAAATGCCCTGGTAGGGCTTTCCTATGCCAACTCCAGGGAATAATAATGAAAAATTCTGCTTCATGGTGTTTGATTACGATTGCTTTATTTTCAACGGTTGCTCAAGCCGCCGATGAAAGCGTATTTTCTTCGCCTTTTTTCACTGATAGCAAAGCTGAATTATCGCTGAAGAATTACTGGAAATACCTCAAAGAAGACGCCGCCAACCCGACAACGGTGCACAACGCCTGGGGGCAAGGGGTGGCGCTGGGGTATCAGTCTGGTTATCTGGCCGATACTCTCGGGGTGAATGTCGATTACTACAGTGCGGTAAAGCTGGGGGCCAGTGACTATTTCAATTCACGCGGGGTGCTGTACAACAACGGCCCCGGCAACAGCAAAGATAACGCGACCGGCTTTAGCAAATTCGGCCAGCGCTATCTCAAACTGAAGGGGGAGTTTGGCGATGCGGCGCTGAATACGCAGTTCGGCTGGCAGACGCTGCGTAATTATGGCGTGATCTCCAATTCAACCCGGCTTTCACCCACCACTTATCTGGGCTGGTCCGGCGGGGTGGCGAGGGAGGGGTTATCACTGCGCGGGGCCTATGTCGATCGTTCCATGGAACGCAACTCGCCAGACAGCCTGCGCCTGCAAACCAACGATGGCCGTGAGATTAACCATCTGGCTACCGGCGAACTGGGTTATGAAAATAGCCTGTTCAACGGCCAACTGGCTTACGGTGAATCGCAAAATTACCTGCGCCGCCAGATCCTGCGCGTGGCGCTGAAACCCAATAACAACCTCAGCTTGGGCAGCCAGATTTACACCACTCAGGCGTTGGATGATTACAAAGAAATGGCGTTGAGCAGGCGTAATTTCGATCGTAATGCCAACCACTACGCCTTTGATTCCAAATGGCAGGAGAAACTTTGGAGCCTCAAACTCGGTATTGCCCACACCCGGGCACCGAAGGCCGACGGTGAGCTTGGGTTTTATCCACGTCATATGGCGCGAAACTCACGCGGTACCTTTACTTCGATGGCGTATGCCGGTGAAGACTATATGCGGGATGGTGAAACCATGCTGGGGTCTATTGCAGAATACAATATTACGCCTGAATTCAGCGCGGGATTGGGGGGGATTTACGGTCAGTTCAACTACCAGGGGACGACGGTACGTACCGGTGAGGTGAATATCTTCGGCCGTTGGGTTCCATCCCATCCGAAGCTGAAGAACCTGACGGTGTTCGCCATGTTTGGGCCAGGGTGGTCCTACAAGAACGTGAACAAAACACCGATACTGTCCCAAGGGGATTATCTCACGTCGCATTCGCTGGCCGCTGAGTTTATCGCCGAGTATCGCTTCAAACTGTTTTAACTCCGCTTTAATCAGCGCGGTGCTGCAACCGGGTACCGCACCTTCCCGAATAAAAACACGCTGGACATCCATACAGGCTCCCTTTAACGTGGCAGGCAACGCAATGACATAGGTTATAGGGGGCAGGGTGGAGTCCAGTTTAGTTTACGGTATTGGCGGGGTGGCGATCGGTGTGCTGCTGGGTTGGCTGATCGCCAGCTTGCGGCTGCAACAGCACAGTGCCCAGCATGAAACTGACCTGCGCTTGCTGGAACAATCCCTGCAACAGGCGCAGCAGGATACCGCAACCCGTCAGGAAGCACTGCAACGCCACGAGCAACAACTGCGGCAAAATGAGCTGGAATTGCGGCAGTTACATAGCCAGGTGGCTGCCGGGCAGGAGCGTATGCAACAGCTCAATCACTGGCGCAACGAATGCGAGCAGTTGAACCAGGAACTGCGGGCGCAGCGTGAAGTGAACAGCGCCCAGGAAGCGGAACTGCGTGAAGTTACTATTCGCCTGGAAGAAACCCGCATGGCGGCCGAAGAGAAACAGCGGTTGCTGATCAACAGTGAACAACGGCTGACCACTCAATTCGAAAATCTGGCGAATCGCATTTTTGAACACAGCGGCCGCAAGGTAGATGAGCAGAACCAGCAAAGCCTGGATCGCCTGTTGTTACCGCTGCGCGAGCAACTGGACGGTTTCCGCCGTCAGGTGCAAGACAGCTTCGGCCAAGAAGCCCGCGAGCGGCATACGCTGACGCACGAAATCCGTAATCTCCAGCAATTGAATGCGCAGATGGCGCGTGAAGCCCTCAACCTCACCAAAGCGCTGAAAGGCGACAACAAAACCCAGGGCAACTGGGGGGAAGTGGTGTTGAGCCGGGTGCTGGAGGCCTCCGGGCTGCGTGAAGGGCATGAATATGAAACTCAGGTTAACGTGCGGCTGGATCATCAAAGCCGTATGCAGCCCGACGTGGTCGTGCGCTTGCCGCAGGGCAAAGATGTGGTGATTGATGCCAAAATGTCGCTGGTGGCTTACGAGCGTTACTTCAATAGTGAAGATGAGTTTGAGCGCGAAGCGGCGTTGAGTGAGCATATTGCTTCGCTGCGTGGTCATATTCGCTTGTTGGGCCGCAAAGACTATCAGCAACTGCCTGGCCTGCGTTCGCTGGATTATGTGCTGATGTTTATCCCGGTGGAGCCTGCGTTCCTGCTGGCGATAGATCGCGAACCGGAACTGATCAGCGAAGCATTGAAACACAACATTATGCTGGTGAGCCCCACCACACTGCTGGTGGCGCTGCGTACCATCAGCAATTTGTGGCGTTACGAGCACCAGAGCCAGAACGCCCAGCGCATTGCCGATCGTGCTGCGCGGTTGTATGACAAGATGCGGCTGTTCGTTGACGATATGTCTGCGCTGGGGCAAAGCCTCGACAAGGCCCAGGGTAGCTATCGTCAGGCCATGAGTAAACTGAGCGAAGGTCGTGGTAATCTTATCGGCCGGATCGAAGGCTTCCGCACGCTGGGGGTTGAGGTCAAACGACCTATCCAGCCGTTGCTGGCGCAGCAGGCCAGCGCCCAACATGACGACGATGCCGATGACGAGATCGACGCGTTGCCCGAAATAGAAGACGACGATAGCACCGAAGAACCGCGCTCCGCATCGCAGGGGTGAAAGCCTTTGCAAGGTGGGGTGTTTCGCCGGTTTTCTGGTACACTCCACCACACAAAATTGACTGAATAGCAGGCAGGACAATGGCAGAACAAACGCAGGAAACCACTGATTTCGGTTTTCGCACCGTGGCAAGAGAGGAAAAACAGGCCATGGTGGCCAATGTTTTTCACTCGGTAGCCGCAAAGTATGACGTGATGAACGACCTGATGTCGTTTGGCATCCACCGTATCTGGAAGCGTTTCACCATTGATTGCAGCGGCGTGCGCCGTGGGCAGCGCGTGCTAGATCTGGCGGGCGGAACCGGCGATCTGGCGGCCAAGTTTTCCCGCATGGTGGGTGAGCAAGGGCAGGTGGTGCTGGCGGATATCAACGATTCCATGCTGAAAATGGGGCGCGAAAAACTGCGCGATCTCGGTATCGTCGGTAACATCAATTACGTGCAAGCCAACGCCGAAGCCCTGCCGTTCCCAGACAACTATTTCGATTGCATCACCATCTCCTTTGGCCTGCGCAACGTTACCGATAAAGACAAAGCGCTGCGCTCGATGTTCCGCGTGCTGAAGCCCGGCGGCCGCCTGCTGGTGCTGGAATTCTCCAAACCGCTGCTGGAACCGCTGAGCAAAGCTTACGATGCCTACTCTTTCCACGTGTTGCCAAAAATCGGTGAGCTGGTGGTGAAAGATCCGGACAGTTACCGCTATCTGGCGGAGTCGATTCGCATGCATCCGGATCAGGATACGCTTAAGGGGATGATGGCGAACGCCGGTTTCGAAAACGTCAGCTATTTCAACCTGACCGGTGGCATTGTTGCCCTGCACCGAGGCTTCAAGTTCTGATATGGAAATGCCAATGCTGTTAACCCCGTTACTGACCGGCGTAGTGGAAGCTTCGCTCAATAGCCTGCTATTTCGCGATCGCAGCATGAAGGCCGCGCGTCAGCGGCTGGTGGGGAAAGTGTTGCGCATCGAATTGCAAGAGCTCAGTGCGCCGCTGGTGCTGGTGTTCAGCGAGCAACGGGTGGATGTGCTCGGCCAGTCTGAAGACAGCGCGGATTGCACGGTACAAACCCGCCTTTCAGTGCTGCTGAAATTGCGCGATCGCCAGCAGCTTTCGCCGCTGATGCGCAGCGGTGAGCTGATCGTCGAAGGCGATATTCAGGTGGTGCAGCAGTTAGTGGCGCTGCTCGATCTGGCGGAATGGGATCCGGCGGAATGGTTGGCACCCTATATCGGTGACATCGCTGCGCAAGGGATCAGCCAGATCGTCGGCAAAGGTGCCAGTCTGTTTAAATCAGGTTTACAACGCCAGCAGCATTATGTGGCGGAAACCTTGACGGAAGAATGGCGCGTGGCCCCCGGGCCGCTTGAAGTGGTGTGGTTTAACGAAGAGGTTGATGCCGCTGCCCGTAGTGCGGAAGCACTGATTGCCCGAATGGACAAGTTGGAGGGTAAACGATGACCCCTGGCGAACTATGCCGCCTGTATTTGATTATCCGTGTTTTTCTCAGCTACGGCTTGGATGAACTGATCCCCAAAATGCGTCTGACATGGCCGTTGCGTTTTGGCCGCCGCCTGCTGTTCTGGATGCCGAATCGCCATAAAGACATGCCGCTGGGCGAACGTCTGCGTTTGGCGTTGCAGGAACTGGGCCCGGTGTGGATCAAGTTCGGCCAGATGATGTCGACCCGCCGTGACTTATTTCCTCCGCACATTGCCGATCAACTGACGCTGTTGCAGGACCGCGTTGCGCCGTTTGATGGCGCGTTGGCCCGCCAACATATCGAACTGGCGATGGGTGGCCCGCTGGAAACCTGGTTTGATGATTTCGATCAGCAGGCGCTGGCTTCTGCTTCTATCGCCCAAGTGCATACCGCGCGGCTGAAAAGCACCGGGCAGGAAGTGGTGCTAAAAGTGATCCGCCCGGACATTGGGCCGATTATCAAGGCCGATGTGCGGTTGATGTATCGCCTGGCTGGCTGGGTGCCGAAACTGATGCCGGATGGCCGCCGTCTTCGCCCGCGTGAAGTGGTGCGCGAGTACGAGAAAACTTTGCTGGACGAACTGAATCTGCTGCGTGAAGCGGCCAACGCCATCCAGCTACGCCGTAATTTCGACGGCAGCCCGATGCTCTACGTGCCTGAAATTTACTCCGATTACTGCCGCGAAAGCGTGCTGGTGATGGAGCGGATTTACGGCATCCCGGTGTCGGATATTGAAGCCTTGGAACAGCAGGGGACCAATATGAAGCTGCTGGCAGAGCGCGGCGTACAGGTGTTCTTTACCCAGGTGTTCCGCGACAGCTTCTTCCATGCCGACATGCACCCTGGCAATATTTTTGTCAGCTACGAGCACCCGCATGATCCGTGCTATATCGGTATTGACTGTGGCATCGTTGGTTCGTTGAACAAGGATGATAAGCGCTATCTGGCGGAAAACTTTATTGCCTTTTTCAACCGCGACTACCGCAAGGTGGCGGAGTTGCACGTCGATTCCGGCTGGGTGCCGCCCGATACCAACGTAGAAGATTTTGAGTTTGCCATCCGCACCGTCTGCGAGCCGATTTTTGAAAAGCCGCTGGCGGAAATTTCGTTTGGTAATGTGCTGCTCAACCTGTTCAACACGGCGCGCCGCTTCAATATGGAAGTGCAGCCGCAACTGGTGTTATTACAGAAAACCTTGTTGTATGTTGAAGGCTTGGGCCGCCAGCTTTATCCGCAACTGGATCTCTGGACTACGGCGAAGCCGTTCCTGGAAAGCTGGTTGCGCGATCAGGTGGGGATCCCCGCCGTGATCCGGGCGCTGAAAGAAAAAGCCCCGTTCTGGGCCGAGAAACTGCCTGAGTTACCTGAACTGTTTTACGATAGCTTGCAGCAGCATAAACGGTTGCAGCAAAGCGTCGATAAGCTGACCAGCCAGATGCAAGGGCAGCGTATTCGCCAAGGTCAATCACGGTATTTGTTTGGGGTTGGCGCTACACTGTTAGTCAGTGGTACGATTTTGCTGTTGGGAGACGTCGAAGTGTTTCCTTTATGGTTGATTGCTGGTGGCGTGATCGCCTGGTGCGTGGGTTGGAAGCGCACCACCTGAATGAAGTCAAAATCTGGTTATACGTTGTTGCATATCCCATTGAAAGATGAAAAGGGTATAATGCGGCAACATGGAATAACCCTTTAATCTAGAGGCTATTGGAATGGGCGGTATTAGTATTACGCAATTGTTGATCATCGCGGTGATCGTGGTGCTGCTGTTTGGTACCAAAAAGCTCCGTACGCTGGGATCCGATCTCGGTGCATCAATCAAAGGCTTCAAAAAGGCGATCGGCGACGACACTACGCCACCGGCTAACACGGCTGAGAAAAGCAGCCTGGATGACGCTGACTTTACGGCCAAGCCTATCACCGATAAGCAGCCGGAAGTGAAAACCACCGAAGAGTCGAAGAACAAAGAGCAGGTATAAACCGTGTTTGACATTGGGTTTGGTGAACTGCTGCTGGTGATGGTAATCGGCCTGGTTGTGCTCGGGCCGGAACGTTTGCCGGTGGCGGTCAGAACAGTGGCGGGCTGGATCCGGGCGCTGCGCTCGCTGGCGGCTTCGGTGCAAAATGAGCTTTCGCAGGAGTTGAAACTGCAGGAATTGCAGGAAAGCCTGAAGAAGGTGGAGAGTGCCGGTTTGCAGAATCTGACGCCGGAACTTAAAGCATCCATGGATGAGTTGAAAGAAGCGGCAGAGTCACTGAAACGTTCTTATCATAGCGATCCGAACGAGCCAGCGCACACCATTCATAACCCGGTGGCGACCGACCCTGAAGCGATTCACGACGGTGTCACGCCAGCGGACGCGGTAACCACTGCATCGGCACCGGCCGCTGTGCCGCACTCGACAGAACCTGTGCCCGCTGTGGAAACTGTTGCTGCAACGGCACCCGTGACGCCAGCCCCTGCAACGCAGGCCATTCAAGAGCCGGTGGCGGATAAAATCCCTGCGTCTCAACAACCTAGTGGCGAACGTTAAAACATGGCCGTTGAAGATACCCAACCGCTTATCAGTCATTTGATCGAACTGCGTAAGCGGCTGTTGAATTCGATTATCAGCGTGCTGGTGATCTTTATCGTGTTGGTGTTTTTCGCCAATGACATTTATCAGTTGGTGTCTGCGCCGCTGATCAAACAGTTGCCCGCCGGGGCGAGCATGATTGCCACCGATGTGGCCTCACCGTTCTTTACCCCGATTAAGTTAACGATGATGGTTTCGGTGATCCTCTCCGCACCGGTCATTCTCTATCAGGTCTGGGCCTTTATCGCCCCCGCGCTGTACAAACACGAGCGCCGCCTGATGATGCCTTTGCTGGTGTCCAGCAGCCTGTTGTTTTATCTCGGCATGGCGTTTGCCTATTTTATCGTGTTCCCGCTGGCTTTTGGTTTCTTTGCCAAGACTGCGCCGGTAGGGGTGCTGATCGCTACCGATATCAACAACTATCTCAACTTTGTCATGGCGCTGTTTATGGCATTTGGCGTGGCGTTTGAGGTGCCGGTTGCCATCGTTCTGCTGTGTTGGAGCGGTGTGACCACGCCGGACGATCTGCGCAAGAAACGCCCGTATGTGTTGGTTGGCGCGTTCGTGGTCGGTATGTTATTAACGCCGCCGGACGTGTTCTCGCAAACCCTATTGGCGATCCCGATGTACCTATTGTTTGAAGTGGGGGTATTTTGCGCCCGTTTCTACGTAGGGAAACGGCGTAAGCCGGCAGAAGAAGATGAGGGTGAAGAAGAGCCGCCTGCCGTTTGATCTTTGTTATTCAATGAGCCGCCCTGATGGGCGGTTTTTGCTTTGGAAAAACCATGTTTGATATCGGCGTTAACCTGACCAGTTCACAATTTGCCAAAGATGCTCCGCAGGTGGTTGAACGCGCACGCGCAGCGGGCGTTACCGGCCTGCTGATTACCGGCACCAACCTGCAGGAAAGCGAGGCGGCCAGTACGTTGGCTCAGCAACAGCGCGCTTATTGCTGGTCTACTGCCGGTGTGCATCCGCATCATGCCAGCAGTTGGAACGCAGAGGTGGCGCAGCAAATCCGCCAGCTTGCGTTGCGGCCCGAGGTGGTGGCGATCGGTGAATGTGGGCTGGATTTTAACCGCAATTTTTCCACCCCGGCGGAGCAGGAAGTGGCATTCGATGCCCAGTTGGCGTTGGCGGCAGAGCTCAATATGCCGGTATTCCTGCATTGCCGCGAAGCACACGCACGTTTTGCCGCGCTGCTGACACCCTGGTTGGATAAACTGCCTGCCGCAGTAGTGCACTGCTTTACCGGCACGGCGGAAGAACTGGCAGGTTGTCTGGCTCTGGGCCTGTCGATCGGTATCACCGGCTGGGTGTGCGATGAGCGCCGTGGCTTGGAATTGCGGGCGCTGTTGCCGCACATCCCTGCCGATCGTCTGCTGCTGGAAACCGACGCCCCCTATCTGTTGCCACGGGATTTGCAGCCAAAGCCAGCATCTCGCCGCAACGAACCCTGTTTTCTGTCCCACATTGTCCGGCAGGTGGCTGCCTGGCGACAGGAGGATCCTGAGTGGCTGGGCAGGAAAACCGATGACAACGCCCGCCGGTTGTTCCGGCTGGTATGAGCAAGGAGAAAACCATGAGTTATGCATTTCCGGGCACTTTCCCTGGCCGCCGTATGCGCCGCCTACGCCGTCATGATTTCAGCCGCCGCCTGATGGCCGAAAATCAAGTGACGGTGAATGATCTGATTTACCCGGTATTCGTTATGGAAGGCAGCAATCGTCAGGAAGCCGTCGCATCGATGCCCGGTGTCTCGCGTATGACCATCGATCTGCTGATCAAAGAGGCGGAAACCATCGCCAAATTGGGCGTGCCGGTGATCTCCCTGTTCCCGGTGATTGAACCTGCTCTGAAGTCATTGCATGCGGAAGAGGCCTATAACCCGGATGGCCTGGTGCAGCGTACCGTGCGTGCGCTGAAAGATGCCGTGCCTGAGTTGGGGATCCTGACCGATGTGGCGCTCGATCCGTACACCACTCACGGGCAGGACGGAGTGATCGACGAGCAGGGTTATGTGATCAACGATATCAGCAAAGATATTCTGGTGCGTCAGGCGCTGTCCCATGCTGAGGCCGGTGCCGAGATCGTGGCACCCAGCGATATGATGGATGGCCGCATCGGGGCGATCCGCGATCGGCTGGAACTGCAAGGCCTGGTCAATACCCAGATCATGGCCTATTCCGCCAAGTATGCTTCCTGCTATTACGGCCCGTTCCGTGATGCGCTGGGTTCGAGCGGTAACCTGAAAGGCGGCAACAAGAAGACCTATCAGATGGATCCGGCCAACAGCGATGAAGCGTTACAGGAAATTGCCCAGGATCTGCAGGAAGGGGCGGACATGGTGATGGTGAAACCAGGGATGCCGTATCTGGACGTGGTGCGCCGCGTGAAAGATACCTTCGGCGTACCGACCTTCGCCTATCAGGTTTCCGGTGAATATGCGATGCACATGGCTGCGATTCAGAACGGCTGGTTGCAGGAACAACCGGCGGTGATGGAATCCCTGATGTGCTTCAAGCGTGCGGGGGCAGATGGTGTGCTGACCTATTTCGCCAAGCGTGTTGCCCAGTGGCTGCATGAGGATGCGATGCGGCGTTAATCGGTCAATACCAAACAGGCACCCAAGGGTGCCTGTTTGCATTACAGCTTCTGGAATTGCCGGTTATCAATACTTTGGCTGACCTGTTTGTTGATCAGATTCAGCAACAGCATGGAACGGGTTTCACCGTCCGGTTCGGTGTAGATCGCCTTTAAGCCTTCGAAGACCCCGTTGGTAATCAACACGGCATCGCCCGGCTGTGGGGTTTGCGGATCGACATAATGTTCATCACTGTGTGCCTGAAGCTCTTCAATAACCTGTAGCGGAATAAGTGCCGGTAAAGCCCCAAAACGCACAAAGTGGCTGACACCTCGCGTTGCGCTGATCGTGGTGGTATGAATGCGCTCTGGATCGAACTCGACGAACAGATAGTTGGGAAATAACGGCTCATCGACCGTAATACGCTTACCACGTACGATCTTTTCCAGCGTGATAATCGGGCTTAGACAGTTCACTTCTTGCCGTACCAAGTGTTCCTGTGCCCGTAAAAGTTGGCCACGCTTACAATAAAGTAAATACCAAGATTCCATAATTTCACATGCCTTTCTGTCAGCCAGTAAGCATAGCAAAAGCCGCAACGGATACCTAGTAACGCGGCTTTTCTGTCTGTGACAATCTCTATCTGTATGAATCATTGGCAGTCAGGGGAATATCACACACTTATCAACCCTGCTCAGGTATAACAGTAGGCTTTAAGTTTGTTACTGTCACAGTATGGTTGGCGTGTCAGATGACCAATGTGACGTTATTATCATTTCTGAATTGAGGGAGAGATATGGAGCTATTTCTGCTGAGTAACGGCAAACTTTCCGGTGAAGCCGAACTGCTCGGTTATGCCAAAAACCAACTGTTGGCGATGATTGAACGCTGTAAGATCGCCTCTGCGGTATTAATCCCTTATGCCCTGATCCGCAGCGATTACGATCAGCGAGCGCAAGAGCTAACCCAGGCGTTGGGGATCAAGGTCACCAGCATTCATCATGCCGAATCTCCGGCGGTGGCGATTGCGCAGGCTGAATGCATTCTGATCAGCGGCGGCAATACCTGGATGCTGAACCAGATGCTGCACGAAAAGAGCCTGATTGTGCCGATCCAGCGCGCGGTGCGTGAGCGCAACGTGCCTTACGTAGGTTGGAGCGCGGGTTGCAACGTGGCGACACCGAGTATCCGTACCACCAACGATATGCCGGTGCGTAACAGCGTCGTACTGCCCGCCCTGGGTCTGTTCCCGCTACAGATTAACCCGCACTATATTGATGCTCATCTCAGTGGCCACATGGGGGAAACCCGTGATGAGCGGCTGGCTGAGTTTTGTGCGGTTAACCCAAGCGAGTCGGTGGTAGCACTGCGCGAAGGCAGCTTGCTGTATGTCAGCGGTAATGATCTACATTACTTTAGTGCCAGGCAGCAGGGTTTCAAGGTGTTCCGCCATGGCGTGGAAACGCAGGAATATCATGACACGCAGGCATTGCGCCCGTTAGTGCCCTTTACCTGCCATTGAACCGCCGAGCGCTGTTTAACAAAATTGCAGCAACAACTGTGAAGAGGGCTTATAATGCCCTCCTCACTGGCCGTTATAATGATCATCATGAAATACCGTGACTTACGCGATTTCCTCTCGTTGCTGGAAAAGAGAGGGGAATTAAAACGCATCAGCCAGCCGATTGATCCTTATCTGGAAATGACAGAAATCGCCGATCGTACCCTGCGTGCGGGCGGCCCGGCGCTGCTGTTCGAAAATCCGAAAGGTTACGACATGCCAGTGCTGTGCAATCTGTTCGGTACCACCCAGCGCGTGGCGATGGGCATGGGCCAGGAAGACGTCAGCGCGCTGCGTGAAGTCGGCAAGCTGCTGGCGTTCCTCAAAGAGCCGGAACCGCCGAAAGGCTTCCGCGATCTGTTCGATAAAATCCCCAAATTCAAGCAAGTGCTCAACATGCCGACCAAGGTGTTGGGTTCTGCGCCGTGTCAGGAACAGGTCTGGCAGGGTGATGATGTTGATCTGGGCCGTATCCCGATTATGCATTGCTGGCCGGAAGATGCTGCACCGCTGGTGACCTGGGGGCTGACCGTAACGCGTGGCCCGCACAAAGAGCGCCAGAATCTCGGGATCTATCGCCAGCAGGTGCTGGGCAAGAACAAGCTGATTATGCGTTGGCTGTCGCATCGCGGTGGCGCGTTGGATTATCTGGAATGGTGTCAGACCCATCCCGGTGAGCGTTTCCCGGTCGCGGTTGCCTTGGGAGCCGATCCCGCCACCATTCTCGGCGCAGTCACGCCGGTGCCGGATAACCTTTCCGAATATGCGTTCGCCGGGCTGCTGCGCGGCAACAAGACCGAAGTGGTCAAATGCCTCTCTAACGATCTTGAAGTTCCTGCCAGCGCCGAGATTGTGCTGGAAGGCTATATCGATCCGGGTGAGATGGCACCCGAAGGCCCATACGGCGACCACACCGGTTACTACAACGAGATTGACCACTTCCCAGTATTCACCGTTACCCACATTACCCAGCGGCGGAACGCGATTTACCACTCGACCTATACTGGCCGGCCGCCGGATGAACCGGCGATTTTGGGCGTGGCGCTCAACGAAGTCTTTGTGCCGATCCTGCAAAAACAGTTCCCGGAAATTGTGGATTTCTATCTGCCACCGGAAGGGTGTTCCTACCGTTTGGCGGTAGTTACCATCAAAAAACAGTATGCTGGGCATGCCAAACGCGTAATGATGGGGGTCTGGTCTTTCCTGCGCCAATTCATGTATACCAAGTTTGTTATCGTATGCGATGACGACGTGAATGCGCGCGACTGGAATGACGTGATTTGGGCTATTACCACCCGCATGGATCCGGCAAGGGATACCGTCTTGGTGGAGAATACCCCGATTGATTATCTGGATTTCGCTTCGCCAGTTTCTGGTCTTGGCTCGAAAATGGGCCTGGATGCCACCAATAAGTGGCCGGGAGAAACCCAGCGTGAGTGGGGCCGTCCGATTAAGATGGATGAAAAGGTGTGTGCGCGCATCGATGAGATCTGGGACGAACTCGCCATATTCAGTGACAGAGAACCGACGTTGTAGCGTCAGGCTTTGTACTCAGCTTTGCATTGATGACCCGACAGAGGGAACGCATGACAATATTGAGCTGTAAAGTGACCTCCGTAGAGGCCATTACCGATACCGTTTATCGGGTACGTTTAGTACCTGAAGGATCGTTTTCGTTCCAGGCAGGGCAATACTTGATGGTAGTGATGGACGAGCGTGATAAACGCCCGTTCTCTCTTGCTTCGACACCGGCACAGCAGGACTATATCGAATTGCACATTGGTGCTTCGGAACTGAATCTGTACGCAATGGCGGTGATGGAGCGAATCCTCAAAGAGCAGGCGATCACCGTGGATATCCCGCACGGCGACGCCTGGTTGCGTGAAGAGGGGAACCGCCCGCTGGTGCTGATTGCGGGTGGGACCGGGTATTCTTATGCCCGCTCTATCCTGCTGGCCGCGCTGGAACGGCAGCCAGATCGTGAAATCTCCATTTACTGGGGCGGGCGTGAACTGAAGCACCTTTATGATCTCAGCGAACTGAAGAACCTTTCGATGCAGTACCCTAATCTAAAGGTGATCCCGGTGGTGGAACAGCCAGAGAGTGATTGGTGTGGCCGCAGCGGTACCGTATTAAGCGCGGTATTGCAGGATTTCGGTTCATTGGCAGAGCATGACATCTATATTGCTGGCCGTTTCGAGATGGCGAAGATTGCCCGCGAGCGTTTCTGTGCCGAGCGCGGCGCTTTAGAAGCGCATATGTATGGTGATGCTTTCTCGTTTATCTAATCAAGTACGCAGCAGTAAAATGGGGTCGCCAAGCGCGCCCCGTTTTTATTGGTGCCGGTGCGGATTTTAGGCATAAAAAAACCCGCCCCTGACAGGCGGGAAGTACGACAACTAAACTCTTAGGAATGCCCGCCTTGGCGGGCGTTCAATCAGATACGGCTAAACGCGTTCAAACACCGTTGCGATCCCCTGACCCAGGCCGATGCACATGGTCGCCAGGCCGAACTGCACATCGCGGCGCTCCATGTTATTCAGCAGGGTGGTGGAGATACGTGAACCGGAACAGCCCAGCGGGTGACCGAGCGCGATCGCGCCGCCGTTCAGGTTAACTTTATCGTCCATACTTTCCAGCAACCCAAGATCTTTGATACAGGGCAGAGACTGGGCAGCAAAAGCTTCATTCAGTTCAAACAGACCGATATCCTGCACGCTTAAACCTGCGCGTTTCAGCGCCAGTTTACTGGCAGGCACCGGGCCGTAACCCATGATGGAAGGATCGCACCCGACGACGGCCATCGAACGGATACGCGCGCGGGCTTTCAAACCCAACGCTTTAGCGCGCGATTCGCTCATAATCAACATGGCAGAGGCGCCGTCGGACAATGCCGAAGAGCTGCCCGCCGTCACGGTGCCGTTCACCGGGTCAAATGCCGGGCGCAACGCCGCTAGGCTGGCGACGGTAGTTTCCGGGCGGATCACTTCGTCATAATTGTAACGTGTCAGCACGCCATCGGCGTCGTGACCGCTGGTCGGGATAATTTCATTTTTGAAGTACCCGGCCAAAGTGGCGGCATGTGCGCGCTGATGTGAACGTGCGGCGAACTCATCCTGCATTTCACGGCTGATGCCATGTATCTTGGCCAGCATTTCTGCGGTGAGGCCCATCATTCCGGCGGCTTTGGCCACGGTACGGCTCAGGCCTGGGTGGAAGTCCACACCATGACTCATTGGCACGTGGCCCATATGCTCAACGCCACCAATCAGGCTGACCTGTGCGTCGCCCACCATAATAGCGCGAGCGGCATCGTGCAGCGCCTGCATGGATGAACCGCACAGACGGTTTACGGTTACTGCCGGTACGCGGTGAGGAATTTCTGCCAACAGCGCAGCGTTACGAGCGATGTTAAAACCTTGCTCCAGCGTTTGTTGCACACAGCCCCAGTAAATATCGTCAATCTCGGCGGCATCCAGCGCCGGGTTGCGGCTCAGCACGGCACGCATCAGGTGAGCGGAGAGATCTTCAGCGCGTACTTGGCGGAAGGCGCCGCCTTTTGAGCGGCCCATCGGCGTACGTACGGCATCAACAATAACTACATTTTCCATCTTTATGACCTCATGCCGGTTGGCCAGTGGAGATATCAGACAGCGCCGCTGCCACCACCGGATAGTAGCTTTCATTGCGCTCTGCTTTGGCGCGCAGACCTGCTGGCACCTGATATAGCGCACCAAGATGGGCATAACGCTGCGCCATTTCGACGTAATGAGTGGTACCAAGCGTATCCAGATAACGGAACACGCCACCGTGGAACGGCGGGAAGCCAAGACCATACACCAGCGCCATATCGGCTTCTGCCGGGCTGGCGACAATACCTTCTTCCAGGCAACGCACCACTTCGTTGATCATCGGGATCATCATGCGCGCGATGATCTCGTCGCTGCTAATGGCTTGTGCCGGTTGGCTCACTTCGGCCAGCAATGCATCGCTCTGCTCGTCGTTATCCTTACGCGGCTTACCTTTGCTGTCTTGGCTGTAACGGTAGAAGCCCAACTGGTTTTTCTGCCCAAAACGCTGGTTGTCGAACATCACGTCGACTGCATCGCGGTAATCTTTACTCATCCGCTCAGGGAAGCCAGCGGCCATCACGGCCTGAGCGTGGTGAGCGGTATCAATACCGACGACATCCAGCAGATAAGCCGGGCCCATCGGCCAGCCGAACTGTTTTTCCATCACTTTGTCGATCAGGCGGAAGTCAGCGCCATCACGCAGCAGCAGGCTGAAACCGGCAAAGTAGGGGAACAGAACGCGGTTGACAAAAAATCCAGGGCAATCGTTGACCACAATTGGCGTTTTACCCATGCGGGTAGCGTAGGCCACCACGGCGGCAATGGCGCTGTCGCTGGTTTGCTCACCGCGAATAATTTCGACCAGCGGCATGCGATGGACCGGGTTGAAGAAGTGCATACCGCAGAAGTTTTGCGGGCGCTTCAACGATTTGGCCAGTTGAGTAATCGGGATGGTTGAGGTGTTAGAGGCCAACACGACATTTTCACCGATCAACCCTTCCACTTCGGCTAGCACGGCAGCCTTCACTTTCGGGTTTTCTACCACCGCTTCAACAATCAACTGGGCCCGTTCAATACCGGCATAATCCAGCCGGGGCTGAATGGTGGACAGCACCTGCGCCATCTTCAAACCATCCAACTTACCGCGTTCCAGCTGTTTATTCAGCAGTTTGGCGGCTTCATTCATGCCGAGCGTCAGGGATTTGTCATTAATGTCTTTCATGATGACCGGTACGCCCTTCAGCGCTGATTGGTAGGCAATTCCACCGCCCATGATCCCGGCGCCTAAGACTGCAGCCTGTTTTGGTGCTTCGGCATTTTTCGCCAGCTTCTTCGCTTGGACCTTCACAAACTGATCGTTGAGGAAAATGCCCACCAAAGCGCGAGCTTCATTGGATCGCGCTAAAGGCACAAAGCTGGCGGTTTCGAGCTTCAGCGCTTCGTCGCGGCCCAGTTTTGCAGCGGCTTCAATGGTTTTTATTGCGACCATCGGTGCCGGATAATGCTTACCCGCAGTTTGCAGCACCATGCCTTTGGCAGTGGTGAAACTCATCGCCGCTTCGATTGGGCTCAGTTTCAAGGGTTCTAACTTCGGTTGACGGTAAGCACGCCAATCGAGCTGACCATCGATCGCCTGTTTCAGCATCTTCAGGGCGGCTTCCACCAGTTTTTCTGTTGCCACTACGGCATCGACCAGGCCGACTTTCAGCGCCTCTTTGGCACCAATGTCTTTGCCAGCCGCAATGATTTCCAGCGCGCTGTCATTCCCCAGCAGGCGTGGCAAACGTACCGAGCCGCCGAAACCTGGCATGATGCCAAGCTTGGTTTCAGGCAGGCCGATGCGGGCATCTGGAGAGGCAACACGGAAATCAGTCGCCAGGATACATTCACAGCCCCCGCCGAGTGCATAACCGTTGATGGCCGCAATGGTTGGTACCGGTAAATCTTCCAAGCGGTTGAAAACGCTGTTGGCAAATATCAGCCATTCATGCAGTTTTTCAGCCGGTGCGGCAAATAGCGAAAGGAATTCGGTGATATCAGCGCCGACAATAAAGGCGGCTTTGGAAGAACGCAGCAGCAACCCTTTCAGCTCGGTTTGCTTTTCCAGCACCTCAAGTGCCGCGCCTAGGCTGGCAACGGTGCTGGTATCCAGTTTGTTGATCGAGCCAGGTGCGTTGAACACCAGCTCGGCGATACCGTTTTCGAGCCAGTGTACTTGTAATGTTTCGCCTTGGTAGAGCATGTCTATCTCCTGAATCAGCGCAGATGATCTGGTATGACCAGATGATGAGGAGTGTGGTTTTTATGTTAATAATATGCAAATAAAAGATTGCGTATTTGCAGGATTGATCACATGGGAGATGAGTAATCCATTGATATAACTATAGGTTATTTTTCCTGCTGAGAACGATAAATACGCAAGTTAAAACGCGTTGCCAAAAGACTGAACGCGCGATGCAATGCATTTGCAGCAGGTTTGCGAAGCTCTCCGCATGCCAGAGGAGATGGGGTTGGAGCGCCGATGCAGTGTGTTAAGATGGCGCATTCCGTTTTGAGGGTATAAGGGTACTGTGATGGAAACGCTGGCTTCTTTGTATAACGATCACCTGGCAACGCTGCAAAAGCGGGCGCGTGAAGTGTTAGAACGCAATAACTTGGATGCGTTGCTGATCCACTCCGGGGAACTGCAACGGGTTTTCTTGGATGATCACCACTATCCGTTTAAAGTGAATGCGAACTTTAAAGCTTGGGTGCCGGTGACTTCCGTGCCGAACTGTTGGCTGTGGGTGGATGGTGTTAACAAACCGAAGCTCTGGTTCTATTCCCCGGTAGATTACTGGCACAGCGTCGAGCCACTGCCGGACAGTTTCTGGACCAAATCTATCGAACTGCAGCCGCTGGTTAATGCTGACGATATCGCCAGTCAACTGCCACCACAGCGCGAACGTGTAGGTTATATCGGTTACGCCCAGCAGCGTGCACGCGATCTCGGGATTGTTTCTGAGAATATCAATCCGAAAGCGGTACTGAATTACCTCGATTTCCATCGCTCAATCAAAACCGGCTATGAACTCGCTTGCATGCGTGAAGCGCAGAAAACTGCCGTGATGGGCCATCGCGCCGCGCATGAGGCTTTTATGTCTGGCATGAGCGAGTTTGATATCAATCTCGCGTACTTGACGGCAACCGGTCACCGCGATACCGATGTCCCTTACGACAACATTGTCGCCCTGAATGAACATGCGGCGGTACTGCATTATACCAAGCTGGATCATCAACCACCTGCTGAAGCCCGGAGTTTCTTGCTCGATGCCGGGGCTGAGTACAATGGCTATGCCGCCGATCTGACGCGCACTTATGCGGGCCAGAGTGGTAATGCATTCGCTCATCTGGTGAAAGATCTTAACGACGAACAACTGGCATTGATTGGCACCATAAAATCTGGGGTGCGCTATACCGATTACCATGTGCAAATGCATCAGCGTATCGCCAAGCTGCTCAAAAACCATAAGTTGGTGAGTGGCATTAGCGAAGAGGCGATGGTTGAGCAGGGCATTACCTGCCCATTCCTGCCGCATGGCCTGGGCCATCCTCTTGGCTTGCAGGTTCATGATACTGCTGGCTTTATGCAGGATGAACACGGTACCCATCTGCCAGCACCGGCAAAATATCCTTTCCTGCGTTGTACCCGAGTGTTGCAACCGGGTATGGTGCTGACCATCGAGCCAGGATTGTATTTTATTGAATCACTGTTGGCTCCATGGCGTAGTGGTGAGTTCAGTAAACACTTTGCCTGGGATCGCATTGATGCGCTGAAACCCTACGGTGGTATCCGCATTGAGGACAATATCGTGATTCATGAGAAGCGTATTGAGAACATGACGCGCGATCTGAATCTGGCCTGATGCAGCCTTACCCGATCCCTAGCGCTGTGATCAGCGTGAGTGAAGAGATAAAGAAGAGCCGTTTTATCACTCTGCTGGCACCAACTTGCGGAGTCGATGCGGCCAAAGCCTTTATCCAGCAGGTTCGTGAGGAACATCCCACCGCTCGGCATCATTGCTGGGCGTTTGTTGCCGGGGCACCTAATGATTCACAGCAATTAGGTTTCTCTGATGACGGTGAACCTTCGGGGACCGCGGGTAAACCGATCCTTGCCCAGTTGATGGGCAGTGGGATTGGTGAGATAACCGCTGTGGTAGTGCGTTACTACGGCGGTATCAAACTGGGAACCGGTGGGTTAGTGAAAGCTTATGGTAGCGGTGTTCAGCAGGCACTGAAACAATTGGTTGTCAGTAGCAAGGTTCCACAGGCCGAATATACTTTGCAGTGTGACTATGCGCAGTTGGCGCTGGTGGAGAATTTGCTGCAGCAAAGTGAAGGGCGGATTGTACATGGGGAATATGGTGCCGCAGTGATGCTGCATCTGGCCTTACCAGCAACAGGTGTTGAGGTATTTGGGAATAAATTACGTGATCTGAGTCGCGGTAATTTGCAATTAACCCCTATTTCGTAATAATTCCCCCAACTGAATCGCTAAGGATCGTGCTGAAATGCATTTTCGCGCCATAACCCGCATCGTGGGCCTGCTAGTCATCCTATTTTCCGGGACGATGTTTATTCCCGGCCTGGTGGCATTGATATACCGCGATGGAGCAGGACGGGCATTCAGTCAGACCTTCTTTGTTGCGGTGACGATCGGCTTGATGCTGTGGTGGCCGAACCGTAAACAGAAGAATGAATTAAAACCCCGCGAAGGTTTCCTGATTGTGGTGTTGTTCTGGACAGTATTGGGTAGCGTCGGGGCATTACCTTTCCTGTTTGCGGAACGGCCAAATCTCTCTCTCACCGACGCCTTCTTCGAATCCTTTTCCGGCTTAACCACAACCGGTGCCACTACGCTGGTGGGGTTGGATTCTTTACCGAAGGCGATCTTGTTCTACCGCCAAATGCTGCAATGGATGGGTGGGATGGGGATCATTGTTCTTGCGGTAGCCATACTGCCTATTCTTGGCGTTGGGGGGATGCAGTTGTATCGTGCAGAAATGCCGGGCCCGTTGAAAGACAACAAGATGCGCCCGCGTATTGCTGAAACCGCCAAAACCTTGTGGCTGATTTATGTGTTACTGACGATTGCCTGTGCGCTTGCGTTGTGGGGGGCTGGCATGTCGGCGTTTGATGCTATTGGTCACAGCTTCGCAACCATCGCCATCGGTGGGTTTTCCACCCATGACGCCAGTATCGGTTACTATGCCAGCCCGACAATCAACACGATTGTCGCTGTTTTCCTGCTGATATCTGGCTGTAATTTCGGTCTGCATTTTGCCGTGTTGAGTGGGCGTAGTTTGAAAGTGTACTGGCGAGATCCAGAATTCCGCATGTTCATCGCCGTGCAGTTTACCCTAGTGGCAGTATGTACTCTGATACTGTGGTGGCACGGCATCTATAAAAGCGGTATGGAAACCATCAACCAGGCTTTCTTCCAGGTCGTTTCGATGGCGACAACGGCGGGTTTTACTACCGACAGCTTTTCTAAATGGCCGCTGTTCCTGCCGATGTTGTTACTTTGTTCGGCATTCATTGGTGGTTGTGCCGGTTCAACGGGCGGTGGGCTCAAGGTGATCCGCATTCTGTTGCTGTATTTGCAGGGTTCACGAGAGTTGAAACGTTTAGTGCACCCGAATGCGGTTTATACCATCAAATTGGGTAACCGTGCGTTGCCAGAACGCATCCTCGAAGCGGTATGGGGTTTCTTCTCGGCCTATGCATTGGTGTTTATCATCAGTATGCTGGCAATTATCGCGACTGGCGTGGATGATTTCTCTGCTTTTGCTGCGGTAACTGCCACACTGAACAATTTGGGGCCAGGCCTCGGTGTGGTTGCCGATAACTTCACTACTATGCCACCACCGGCAAAATGGATATTGGTGCTGACCATGCTATTTGGTCGTTTGGAAGTCTTTACGCTGTTGGTTCTTTTCACGCCGACCTTCTGGCGTGAGTGATCCTATAAAAGGAGTAATGCCATGAAGGCACTGATTCTTTATTCGAGCCGCGATGGGCAAACACGCGCTATTGCTTCTTATATAGCAAGCAAATTGCAGGATACCCTGAGCTGTGACGTTATCGACCTGCTGCAGGCGGATGCTATTGAGTTGGAGCAGTACCAACAGGTACTAATTGGTGCCTCTGTGCGTTACGGCCATTTCCATCCGGTGCTGGAAAGGTTTGTTAAGCGCCATGCTGAGCAGTTGAACCAAATGCCAAGTGCCTTCTTTGCGGTGAATCTGACTGCACGTAAACCGGAGAAGCGTGCACCGCAAACCAATGCCTATACTCGTAAGTTCTTGTTGTCATCGCCTTGGCAGCCAAAACAGTGTGCTGTGTTTGCCGGTGCATTGCGTTATCCGCGTTATCGCTGGTTCGATCGCGTTATGATCCGTTTAATCATGAAGATGACAGGGGGAGAAACGGATACCAGTAAAGAAGTGGAGTATACAGATTGGCAGCAGGTAGAGCGTTTTACCCAGGAATTCCGCCGTATCCCGTACGAAAAGTGACAAAAACGCTGCCTTGCGCAGCGTTTTGTTGAAAATATCCGCGCTTGAAACGTTTTTTGAATTTAGGGGTTGCGGCGCTCGGAGAACTCCCTATAATGCGCCTCCACTGACCGGGAACAACGAACTCTTTATAGCAAAGAATGTCGCCCAGCCAGGAAGTTTCAACCCGGTGAAAACACCGCATCTCGATAGAGAAAAAAGGTTGACTCTTCAGCGGGAAAGCGTAATATGCACCTCCCGCGTTACCGAGAAACATGCCGGTAACCACGCTCTTTAACAATTTATCAGACAATCTGTGTGAGCACTCACAAGACGATATCCAGCCACTTCA